>CAZHUY010000277.1:0-7762 GCA_964535465.1 uncultured Myxococcales bacterium | reverse complement strand
GAAGAGACGTCCAAGAGTGTAGTTGTCGAAATCCATGTGGAGAGTGCGCCCAACCTCATCGACTCGTGGATCACCATTGGCAATGGACTCGACGGGTGGGGCCATCGCGAAGACCCAACTGCCACGAAGACTGCTTGGAACCTGTGCTTCGTAGAACTTGGTGGCGAAGGCGATGATGCCTCGTACGTACAGGCGGGCGAGGTAGTGATTCGTCGGCGTTGTCGCCGTCACCCCCACCAGAGCGTCTGCGAGTTGTTTGAGGAGGGGATTCAGGCTGACGCCGAACTTCTTGTCCGTCCGTTGGTGGCTCATGACGACACCGTACGTGGCAGCAAGCATGCGCTCGGCAAGGTACGAATCGTTCACCGCCAGCGAATCGATGGCCAGCTCGAATAGACCGTCGGGATCACGGCGACCAAACCAGTAGAGGCAACGCGTGGCCTGATCACGAAGTTGCCTGACTGTGCTGGTTAGCGTCCACATTATCCATCGAGCACGCAGTCGATCGCCCGAGCGGCTCTTACCTTGTCTCCAACGCATTTCCAGTGTCTTGAGATCCTGGAGCACATCTTGCTGGCGGCTGCGAATCCACTCTGACCAGCACAGATCCCGATCCGCGACGGCCATGGGTCGCAGCACCCGATCCAGGGCGTCGGCGTTCAGAGGGTGACTTCCAATACCTCGGGTTTCCCAGAGCTTCTCCAGAAGAACGATGTCACCTTGACGAACAAGATCGCACAGCGAATCGACTGTTGCAGTGTCCAAGTATGCGGTCTCGAGTTCCGCCGACATTAGCAGCGCTCGAGATCGTAGAGGTCCTTCGACCAGCTGCCAAAGCTGTTTGGAATGTAGCCGCCGGGGAAGCTGCCCTACGAGCGAATACACAACGTCGTCGGCAAGTGGGGTGCGTTCGTCAACCGCCCCTGCGAGCAACTTGGTTGTTTGGGGGGCTCGGATCCATGCCTCGAAACCACCTTGGCCATGACGTGTGAGCAATGCGGTTGCGATGATGTGGCCACCCATACGATCGGAAGCGGGAACATAGGCATCGTTTCCTTCGGAAGGCATGCGGAGTAGCACACCCTCTTGCTCTAGGGCACTCACGAGGCTTTGGTCCCAAGGGCGTGACTCATCTCTGAGAGCCTGACGCAGCTCGCTTTTGGCGAGAGATCGAGTCTTCTTGTCCCAGAGCATGCTGCCAACAATGTCCAGGGCCTGGCGAACGTCCTGTTCGTAGTACCGGAAGCTCCGAGATGCGAGTTCGACGATTCGTTTGCCGGCTTGATCAAGGTAGCGGTCGAAGAGGGCCGTCAGCGAGCCCAGCATCGTATCGATTCCGACAACCTTCTCCCGAGTCGGATTGGTCACCTCACAGAGAAGCCGCAAGGTCAGCGGATGCCTGAGGAGTTCAAACGGGATAGACGCATCGGCTGCTTCGATCTTGTAGTATCGAAAATGGTCGTGAATCGCCGGAGTGGTGTCATCCGCATACCCGGGGATCTCGATACGTCGAACGCCCTCTGGAAGCGTGTCGGCAGCGAACTCGGGTCGAAGTGTGCAGACCAAAAGGACGTAGGGGTATTGGGCCAATGCTGCTTCCAATTCAGCCAACCCCGCCTTCCAGACCCGTGGGTCTTCCGACTCGTTGAGTCCGTCGATCACAACTGGTAGCCGATGGCGAGCTCGCTGTCCTGCTGCATCTACGGCCGCGAGCAACGCTTCCATGGTTGGAACAGGTTGAGCAGCAACGGTGAATCGTCGTGCCAGGTCGTCCAAGGTGTGGTTCGCGTGAAGATAGCGTCCGTGGAGGAGCACGCCGTGCGGACGAGTGCCGGTGCCCACCGTGAGTTGGGCGGCAAGGTGGGTCTTGCCACAACCAGCAGGTGCGAGCACTGCAACCAGACGAGAGGCGAATGCGGATTCGACATTCGCCACCAATCTCAGCGACGCTCGACAGCCTCCGACTGCGTTCGTAACGTGCAGACTGGCAACATGGCCTATCGAACGAAGCCGCCGGGGTGCCGTTGTGACCTCAGGATCAAGTGCGTGGGAATGCCTGGCAAGTTCATCATGGAGCAGGTCGAGGTCGCCACTACTAATCCCTTCGGCAATGCCCTTGAGGGCACTGGCAGCGCGACTGGCCGCCTTCGCAACACCTGAGACCAACGGTGTTAGAGGGGGCGCGATTGGCGGGGTGCGATCAACGGCCCGGGACTCCGAGAGAAGGTGCTTCGCATGTACACGCAGCGCCCTCCACGAGCCGGATTCCCCAAGCATACGACGCAGCTCGCGCTCCGCGGAAAGGACCTGATGGACGTCAGGTTGCCACCTCGCTCGGATCGGCGCAACTGACTGTAGATGCCTTCCGCGCAGGAATTCTGGTGTAAGGACCAACTCGCCGAAATAGGTGCTGCGCAGGACGGCCGCTTGACCAGAGAGGTGGATGTCGACTTCGTCCCCGGTCCAAAGGTGCAATCGCATCTTCGAACGGATTTTATCGAACCACCTCTGGTCAGCCTTGGTCAGCGTCCGGCGTGTCCACAGAACCCAGTCGGTAACACCTGGAAGGTGGTCACTCGTCTTGCGGATCGCATCCTCGATCTTGGCTTTTCTGGTCGAGCCAAGTTCGACGCCGGCCGGGAGATCGTACCACCTGCACTGCCATCCCCACCACCGCCCCGGATCTCCAAGCGTATCGCAACGTCGCTCGATTTGGAGATGGAACTCGACGCCCGGCTGATTCGCTAGGGCTCGGAACACACCGTAGCTTCCGAAGTTCTGGCGAATGACGCCCCTACAGAGTAGCTCGAAGTTTTTCTCGGGGCTGCCCGGCAGTTTCGCGAAGGCTTCCCAGTCCAGCGCTGGCATGGCTACTCCGGCAAGGCCATCCGTTACCGACCGTGACCGGTGCCGGGATGGTGATGCGCCGAATAGATCTCGATGCGAGCACCCTGATCAAACATCACTTTCAGGAAAGCCGAGATATCGAACTCCTCTGTCGTGAGGACGATGTCTTGCCCATCGAGCTTCACTTTGACGTCATAGGCGAACTGCTCGAGTTCTTGTGGTCCGATCGAGCCGATGTTGAGGCGCATCATAAGGTTCAGCATCTCTTCTCCGAAGTGCTCGGATGGACTTCCGATGACCAGGTTTCCCTTTTCTTGGTCCTCCGCAACCTGCTTCGAGAGCGCGTCAATGATCTCCTTCGCCTTGATGGCCTTCGTCGTCTCTTTGAAGTGGCCGATCATGACAAGGTTCGCGGAGTGTTCAGAGCCGTACTGGTTCCAGAGCTTCATGTGTCCTTCTCCCTTGATTCAGCAAGGAGGTCATCGAGCGCGCTCAGCACCCCGCTACTGCCGATCGCCACTCCAGATAGATCGTAGGAGGTCGGTTTCAGCACGCCGGTCGCGTCGATATGAGCATAGGCGCGAAGGCCCTGTTCCTTTTCCAATGGATTGCAGACGGGAAACCCTTCCGCGCTACCCTCGTTGATGCAGAGCTTTGCCTCTCCCCTGTAGGTATCGACCCATTGTCTGAGGCTTCGCAAAGTCTGGCTGTCGATCTCCTCGCATGTTCGAGTGGCCATCTGAGGCAGGAGCAACAGCTCGCAGGCACCAAAGTCGGTTGCGACAGAGGCAACCTCGTCGAGGTCTGGCAGCGTACGCTCATTGACGAGCACGTTGATACCAAACCGACAGATGGTCTTGATGATCTTGAGGCGAGACTGCAGCTCAAGAAAGGGGCGTCGTCGAATGGCTTCATAGGTAGCCCCGACTCCGTCCATGCTGACCCGAATGAAGTGGACGCTGCCTCGTAGCTTCTCAGCAATGGTTTCATTGATGTGGTGACCATGTGTCGTGAACGTCACCGAAAGCTGAGTCTCACTCGCTACTAGCTGACAGAGCTTCGCGAAATCGGCGTGAAGAGTGGGCTCACCGCCACCGAACCCCACGCCGAGTGTGCCGTTCGCATCAAGCTCAAGAAGCCATCGCATGAGGACCGCGAGACGAAGCTCGTCGCTGGATTTGGGGGCAAAGCAGTGCAAGCACGCCGAGTCGCACCGGTTCGTGAGGGCAATCGAGACGTGGCGAGGAGCCCGCGACCATAGGGCAGGTGGGATAGGGACTTCGTCAAGCAGGACGTTCAAACCACAGCTGCGTTCGAATAGATGAAGCCCCGCAGGCGAGCATCGCTGCTTCCATCGCCATCGTTGCGATTGCCCCGCTCCGAGGCAGTGGGACGCCTCGCCAGCAGGTGACGACCTAGTGTCCGAGGTGGCCGAGATCGTCATTCGTGGACCGCCATGGAAAGTCCGCTCGAAATCACGATGGCTGCCGAACAGCCCTCGGAGCGCAATCCTTCAACTGCCATTTCTGAATGCACCCTCGCTAGGTACACACTCTACCTCGTGCCATACCATGTCAAGCACTGAACAGCTGCAATTTCGGCCCTTGGTCTCGTATGCGGCCGACAACGCCACCCCAGTTCCCGTGAACAAGGCGCGTGGCTGCTCATCATGGTCGACCGGCGGAAAGGATCGGCTCCCTCCACCCGAGGGAGACCAGGTCTATCTTTCTGAGGGGAACCAGGAGTTATGTGGCCATTCCACATTGAGCCCCGACGCCGCCGGTCCACAGACGGTGGCCATCCCAGGTGTCATTCGATTTCGAATCCGAAGATCAGCAAGAACATACGCCGTTGGTGCAGTTGCAGATGGAGCACCTCGCGCCGCATCGGCCCGCCGGCACGCCGTTGGTCGAGCGCGAGCACGTCGAGCAGGAATTGCTGGGCGAGTTGCAGCTATCGCTCTCGCAGCACACGCCGTCGGTGCAATGGGTGCTCTGGCATTGGCTTCCCGAGGTGCAGGACGTGCCGAGCGGCAGCTTGGCCTTGCACGCGCCTGCCTGGCAAGAAGCGTCCGCGGCGCAATCATCTGCGGTGGCACAGGTCGTCCCGCAGGTGTTTCCCTTGCAGGCGAAGGGCTGGCACTCACGCGTGGTGGTGGGAGTCCGGCAGAGCCCTTGGCCATCGCAGGTGCGCTCGGAAGAGGCTGTGCCCTTCGTGCAGGTCACTGGGCCGCAGACGGTTCCTTCTACCCAACGTCTGCAGCCGCCGGCTCCATCGCAGGTCCCATCACGGCCGCAGGTTGATTCCGGCTCGGGCGAGCAATTGTCATGAGGATCGTCGCCAACACGGGCGAAGGCACACTGGCCTGGCGAGGCTGCCAGGTTGCAGACCATGCAGATGCTGTTGCAGGGGCCCTGGCAACACACGCCATCAACGCAGTTGCCGCTCGCGCATTGTTCCTTGGCAGTGCAGGTCTGCCCAAGGGCAAGACCGGATGACGAGTCCCGAACCAAGGCGGCCGTATCCCGTTGTTGCGGAACGTCCTCGGGGTGGCCATCAAGACGATTTGCATCAGATTCTCGCGGTTGATCTAGGGCTAGATCGGGCCCCAACACGCCCGCGTCGGTCATCCCATCTCGGGACGCGTCTGGAGGTCCATCGACCCTCCCTGAGATGGGTGGCCTGCTATCTGAAACCCCGGAGTCCGACGGCTGCAACTCGCCCATGCATCGGAAATCGCAACCATCGAACGAGAATTGGTTGCCGTCATCGCAGGCTTCCTCAGGATCGACGACCCGGTTCCCGCATAGGGAAGCTCCCAAACGCAGGGTGACAGCCACGGTGGCCGTGCCTCCCACGGTGACCGGTGTGCTGGTCGTGCCATGGGCCACGCTGCTTCCAGAGTCATCTAGGCCGTCGAATGCCAGGTCAAGCAGCCCGGTCCGAGATCGGGGCAAGACGATGACGAGTGACGTGGCGGAGGGAAGGGCGACAGTCGATGGCTTTTCCGGGTAGATCTTGGTGTCGTGTGCCTGGTCCATCGACATGAAGACGCGAACCGAGTAGACAGGCGCAACCCCTGATTCGAGGCTGACGTTCACGAAAACCACCGATTTCGCGTCCTTGCAGGCCAGCAGCAGGACAAGGAGCCCCATGGTGGGCAGCCACCTCGTGCTCATGGCAGAGCCCCCTGAGCGCCTAGCCCGGAAGACGGGATCTTCGTCGGATCTCGCGTGGCTAGGACGATTGCCAACGTGGCCGATCCCGCGACTACAACCCCGATTGCCGACCAGAACCACCAGCGTGTGTAGAAGGGCCGGGCCGCGCCCGGTTGAGACACCGGGGTTTGCTCGACGAAGGTGCGGCTGTCGTCCGTCGCACGCACAGGCTCAAGCTGGATCTGCTTTTCGCCCTGGCCCTCTGCGTAGGGTGTTTCCTTGGGTAATGTCTTCGATTCGTGCCGGGATTGGAGTTCTTCGATCTTGCGCTCGACTTCGGCTCGGTTCCTCGCCTCAGGGGCCTCTCGCAAATACGATTTGTAGACGGCCAGGGCCTCTTCGACATGACCCAGCATTCGGTGGCATTGGCCTATGTTGTACAGGAATGCTGGGTCGGGCTTGAACTTGTAGGCTTCCTTGTACGCCTGAAGAGCCTCCGCATACTCGGCCATGTTGTAGTGCCGGGTGCCGGTCTCATAGCTGGCCTTGGCTGCCACGGGATCGTCGTCGGCAAAGGCTGCATTGTGAGCGCCAACGATGCCCACCAAGAGTGCCAATGTGAACAAGGGCGACAGCCCGAGACCGCTCCGAGCAATTGGTGATGGCGCCATCCCGCTGATGATCGATCTGGTCACATGTGTTGTCAACGCATGCGACCTCCACATATGCGCCGGGCCCGATAGCGTCTATCCGTGCCCTCGGATGTTGCCCGAACCCTAGCTCGCCGTGTCCTGGAGACCAGGACCCAGCGTAGCCTCACCCAGGCTGCCCTGGCCGAGGCCACTGGTGTCAGCGACGAAACCATCTCGCGTATCGAGCGTGGCCGGTACGAGCCGGCCCTGAGCACCGTCTGCAGCTTGGCCGCCGCCTTGGGGGTCAGCATCGACTACCTGGTCGGGGCAAACGAAAAGCCGGCATCTGATGTGCAGGTGACCGAAAACCCTCTGGTCAGACAGATCGCTGAGAGAGCGAGAAAGCTCGGGGCCGACGCCCAGCGAGCCCTGCTTGCCACCGCCAAGGCCATGCCGGAGACCGATGGCCACGAGCACAAGATCCGGCGCCCCCGCTAGCCAGAACAGCTGGACAAGGTGACAGCCGGCAGCGACGCCCGCCTCCAGAAACCGGCGCTGCGAGTCCAGGCGTCTGGGTCCCACCAACGGGGGCACCCATGATTGGCGGTTTAATCCTGGACTCGCGAACGAGAAACTCGCCTCTCTCATTCTTCGTTCGACAATGAGCCTTCGCGGCGGCCGCAAGCCCTCGCGATGTCCTTCTGAATTTGCCTGAACTCCGCGGCCGCCGCGGGCGCATCCAGACGCGCCATGGTCTCCTCCAGTCCGACCTGAACGCGATAGAACGCGGCATCTCTGATGCCGAGCCTCTCTCCGCAAACGAGTTCTCTTCCCCTCAGCTGATAGTTCGCACCAATACTCCTCACCTGCCAAGGGCTCTTCATCTGCCGAATCAGATCTGCGGCTCCTGGTTGATTTCCTGACCAGAGAGGGGCGACATGGTGCCTGGATACAACCAGTCTCCCGGCGCCGAGTCCGTGCACGGCTTTTGCGTAAATAGTCCCCTGTTCGAAGAATCGAGAAAGCGCGGACATGTCGTAGAAATAGATGTCGCCAACTTGTCCGGCACTCCACGGCAACCCGTTGAGGACGCAGCACACTGTACTTTTCCATTGCACTCCCTCC
>CAZHUY010000276.1:0-7766 GCA_964535465.1 uncultured Myxococcales bacterium | reverse complement strand
CTCCGTCGATGTCCAGGCCTGCCGCGGCCACCACGACACCTCGATCGATGGCGTTGCTGGCCGAAGCCGTCAGGTGGTACTTCCCCTGCTTGGGATCGACCAGATAGGCCTCAGGAGCATTCTCGAGATTGTGGTCCACGGTCCCGCCGGCACCGTCGCGCACGGTGATACGCCTGACCAGGTTGTTGCGGATCACCGCCTGGGTGCGGGCGAAACGATAGTCGATGCTGCTGAAGAATCCCTCGCCCACCCACGACACGACTGTGTTGTGAACGACCACTGGCTGGCGAGCCTGGATGATCTCGATGCCCGTATCGAAGTAATCGATGTCGGCGTAGATGACGTTGTTGCGGATGATGCCAGCGATGTGCCCAAAGTCGCTGCCGTTGGGCGCATCGGGGTAGCTACGCGTCCCGGTGTCAGAATCGCCCATGCCGAACCCCACCCCGCGCGCGCAATTGACGATGACGTTGTTCTCCACCAGGGTTCCGCGTGAGCGCTTCCAGAAGTGGACCGCGTGCTCGGCCAGCCCCTCGCCCGCACAGTAGATCCCCTCGAAGCGGTTGTGGCGCACGATCCAGTCCCGCGCCGCGTGCACATCGATGCCGCCCGTGTAACAGCCGCCGGTCGAGCGCTCGACGTGCGAGCGCCCGGCCGCGGTCATGAGGAAATTCGAACACTCGACCCGACCGCCGTCGATGTATCCAGCCGCCGAGCCCAAAGGATTGACCTTGAGGAACTGCTCGCCATTGTCAGTCAGCGCGACCCCGTACATGAGGAAGCCGGTCACGTCCACGCCCTCGCTGGACGGCGAGACGTGGATGGCGTGGTCCACGGCATTCCTGACGGTGATGTGGGCCACGGTGGCGTTCGAGGCGCGCACCACGATGGCCTCGGCCACGGCGTAGGCCGCATCGATGATCACGTCGGCCGCGCTATCGGTGGTTGAGCGCAGGGTCAGATTGGCCTTCTCCATGCGCAGCGACCCCGCGATGGCATACGTCCCCGGCGCCAACAAGAACGTGGTGCCGGCGGCTGCGTTCATGGTCATCGTATGCAATTGCCCGGCCTGAGCAGGCGTGACGTTCATCACGGTCCCGGTCGAAGTCGGCAGAACGGCGCAGGTGCTGGAGGGGGCGATGGTTCGGGCGTCGCCTGGAGGCCCGGCGGCATCGACAACCGGAGCCCGCGGGCTGTCGAAGGTTCTGGCGCCATCCGCCGTGCGCGCCGTATCGACGGGTGGCCTTCCGTCAGCCGTCCGCGCCACATCGACGGGTGACCTGGGGCCGTCCACCGTCCACGCCGTATCGACGGATTGCCCGCCGGCGTCCGTCACCCCAGCCGACGCGGTGTCGCCCGCGGCCAGGACGTCGAGCCCGGCATCCTGAACCACCAGAGTGCCTTTGCCGCCTCCCCCGCCACATCCCAACCAGGCCCACAAGCTCATCACAGCCAGGTTCGTATGTCCGCGCACGTTACCTCCGGGCCGGAGCGTAACACCCAAGCCTGCGGGACGGGAATGGGGATCATTGCACGTCGGGAAATGCATGATCATCCCACGAGAGGCGTGGCTCGCCTGCGGCGCGTCTGGCCGCCTGACCTTACAGCGCCACGTGCAGCATCGCCGTCTGACGAATGTCCGCCGAGCTGGCGCCCACCATGATCTCGTAGGCTCCGGGCTCCACGACGCGTCTCATTTGCGCGTTCCACAGCGCCAGCTCGTCCGGGCCCAGATCGAAGTCCACGCGCGTGGATTGACTGGGGTCCAGGTGGATGCGGCGAAAGCCCTTCAGCTCCTTGACGGGCCGGGTGACCGAGGCCACCACGTCACGGACGTAGAGCTGGACCACCTCGTCCGAGGCACGCTGGCCGGTATTGGTCACCGTGAGCGAAATGCGCGCGCGACCGGAGGGCGGCATACGCGCGAGGCTGAGCGCCAGCGGGTCATAACGAAACGTCGTGTAGCTGAGGCCGTGACCGAAGGACCAAAGCGGGCCAGGTTCCTCGAAGAGGTGAAGACGGTCGGCTGTGGGCTTGTGGTTGTAGAAGGAGGGCACCGCACCGACGGAACGCGGAACGGTGACCGGTAAACGACCCGCAGGACTGACATCGCCAAAGAGCACGTCGGCCACCGCATGGCCGGTTTCCTGCCCAAGGTAGAAGCCGTCGAGGATCGCCGGGGCCTTGGCCGCCAGCTCGGGGATGGCCAGTGGCCCGCCGTGCAGGAGCACGACCACGGTGGGCCGACCGCTGGCCAACACCGCGCGTGCCAGTTCCATCTGCGCGCCCACCAGATCCAGGTTGTCGCGATCGCCCAGGTGGGTGGGCGCCCACGCCTCGCGCGAGAGCTGTTCATTCTGTCCGAGCACCAGGATCGTCAGGTCGGCCTGCGCCGCAAGCTTCTTGGCCTCGACCACCAAGGCCGCGTCCTCTTCCGGACTGGACAACTTGATCTCATCGTCGACCCAACCGCGCTTGCCCAGCGTCAGACCGCACCCCTGTGCCGAAAGCACCTGGACCTTGCCCTGCAGGCGCGTGCGAATTCCCTGCAGCACCGAAACCGTCTGCTCGGGGGTTCCGCTGTAGCCGCCCAGCCGGCAGGCGTCGGCGTTCGGGCCGATGACCGCGATGGAGCGCAGTCTCGACGAATCCAGAGGCAGCACTCCGTCGTTCTTCAGCAACACGATCGATCTCTGGGCCGCCCGCCGCGCCAGCGCCCGATCCGCCGCACGCTCGGGTTCGGGCGGGATTGCATCCACGAACGGGTGCTCGAACAAGCCCAGCAGGAACTTGGCGCGCAGCCCGCGCGCCACCGCCTCGTCGAGCGCCCTCTCGTCCAAGTGCCGAGCGCCGACATCGGCTTGCAGGCTCTTGTAGGCATCGGGTTCGGGCAGCTCGATGTCCACGCCCGCGCTCAGCGCCGTGCGGCCGGCGGCCGCCACATCCTCCACCAGGTGATGCTTGCGCGCCAGTTCAGCGATGGCGAAATAGTCGGACACCACCACCCCGGCGAAGCCCCATTCCTTGCGCAACACATCGGTCAGCATCCAGCGGTTCGCGTGCGAAGGCACGCCGTCGATCTCGTTGTAGCTGGCCATCACCGATCCCACCCGAGCCTCACGGACCGCGGCTTCGAAGGGCGGCAGGAAGATCTCACGCAAGGTGCGCGGACCCAGGGTCGCCGGGGCGGTGTTGCGCCCGGCTTCGGGCTGGCCGTGCCCCGTCAGGTGCTTGGCCGTGGCCAACACATGGGCGCCGTCGATGGGAGCGTCGGCCGATGGGCGGCGCCCCTGGAATCCCACGATGGCGGCCACGCCCAGCCGGCTGACCAGGTAGGGATCTTCGCCATAGGTCTCCTCGATACGTCCCCAGCGCGCGTCGCGCGCCACATCCAGCACCGGCGCCAACACCTGCGCCACACCACGGGCCCGCATCTGCCGAGCCGCGACCGAGAACACCTCTTGCACCAGATCCGGATCGAAGCTCGCAGCCAAGGCGATGGCCTGGGGAAAGCTGGTGGCCCCCGGCGCGACGAACCCGTGCAACCCCTCCTCGTGCAAAAGGGCCGGAATCCCCAGCCGCGTCTCGCCCACCAGGTACTTCTGAATGGCATTGGCCAGCTGCACGGCGCCGACGGGATCGTGTTGGTCGCTCGGTCGGGTGATGTGGCCCATCCCATGCGGCATCAGCGCCCGCGCCTTGTCCGGCGAGAACTTCCCGGTCTTGTCATCGAAGACACGCGTCCCGGACCAGTTCACCGCCTGAAGTTGCGCCACCTTCTCCGCCAAGGTCATGCGACCAAGCAGATCGCGCACGCGCTTGTCCACCGGCAGCGCAGGGTCGCGGTAGGCCGCTGCCTCTTGGGTGGCCGGACGAAACGCGCCAAGAGCAAGGCGTCCCACGCTCCTGCCCCACAACCATGCCGCCGAGAACACGAACGCCGGAATCAGAAGCAGCAGCCAGAGCATCTTCATACGCCGAACATATACGACAAGCCCGGCAGCGTGGGCATCCGCGTGCGCTGCCGCCCTACCCCTGGTTGTGGTCGAGGCTGGGGTTCGGGGGCAAGGCCTCCGCGCCCAAGGCCGGACTGAGAATGCTTTTGGCCTGTTCGAGGCTGTCCTGCATTCCCGTCAGCACCAGGATGTCGCCCAAGCGCAACACGTCGTCGGCGCTGGGAAAGACGACTTCGCTTTCCCCACGCTTGATGGCGATGACCGTGGCGCCGGTGCGACCACGCAGGCCAAGCTGTTTGAGCGACTGCCCCACGGCCGGCGAACCCTCCTCGAGGCGGAGCCACGATGGCGTGCCGAGCCCGGGGACCAGCGCGAGCAGACGTTCGTCGGTCTTGCCGGAGGGCTGGGGGGCAGGTCCGCTGTGTCCCTGGGAGGCCAGGGCCTCCAGGATGACCTGCGCGCCCGCACGCGCGTGTCCGTCCAGGTTGGCGGCGCTTCGCCACAAGGGATAGGCCAGCGCCAGCACCAACACCATCAGCACGGCAAGACCAGGAATGGTGGGATAGAAGGGCTGCAGAATCGCAACCAAAGGCCCGCCCGCGAGCAGCAGGATGACAATCTGCAAGGTGACCAACAGGGCCCGACGAGGCGCCGCGGCCAAGTCGACTCCTTGGCTGGAGGGTAGAGCCTCCAGGGCAAGAGCCGCAGCCAGAAAGCGCGAGATGCGAACGGCACCCACCATGAACGGCGCCAGCAGCAACAGGGTCAGCGCGATCAGAATCCATTGACCAAGCCCCGGGGTGAGCCCGATCCGGCTCTGCCCGAACGCGATGATGCGCGACGCGGACAGGGACGCCCCCATGGCGATGCTGGCGATCGCGGCCAGGTCCAGCAGCAGCCGGCTACCGAGACGGCGAATGCGGGCCCATGTGGTTCGGTGCCGCGGCCCGGTCTTCAGCCCCTGCAGCCATGAACCGTAAAGACTGACGTAGGTCTGAACGGTGCGCGGCAGACGCTGGTCGACCGCCTCGGCCAGGCGCCCCGAGGCCCGGATCAACCAGGGCGTGCTCAGCGTCGTGATGGCGGAGACCGAAATCGCGACCGGATAGAGAAAGTGCCCCGTGGCTCCCATCGACAGCCCCAGTCCGGCGATGATGAAAGAGAACTCGCCGATCTGCGCCAGGCTCATCCCCGCTTGTACCGAGGTGCGAATGCTGAAGCCGGCCAGGAACGAGCCCAGGATGACCCCGAACAACTTGCCAAAGACCACGACCAGAGTCAGGGCGAACACCGCCGCCCAGTGCTGGACGATGAGCGCCGGATTGATCAGCATGCCGACCGACACGAAGAAGACCGCGGCAAAAACATCGACCACCGGCGCGATGGCCTTCTCGATGGCCTTGTCCTCGCCCGACTCGGCCACCAGGGCGCCCGCCAGGAAGGCCCCCAGGACCACCGAGTAACCCAGCTTCAGCGCCAGCAGGGAGACGCCGAAGCAAAGTCCGACGCTGGCAACCACGATGGTCTCCCGTCGGCGCAGCCTGACCACCAAGCGCATCAGACGCGGGATGGTCAGCATGCCGATCACCAGCACTCCCACCAAAAAACCGGTCAGCTTGCCCACCGTGATGGCCACCGATCCCAGCGACAGACTCGCGCCCGCCCCCACCGCCGTGAGGATGGCGATCAAGAGGATACCGATGAGATCCTCGAAGATCAGGATCCCGAACACCAGCTCGGCCACCTTGCCGGAGACCTTCAGTTCGTCGAAGGCCTTGATGATGATGGTGGTGCTGGAGCTGACGATCATGGACCCCGTGAACAGGCTCTCCATGGATGTCCAGCCAAAGCTCGCACCGGTCAGATAGCCGAGCAGCAGAAGCAGGGTGCACTGGATGACGGCGACCACGCCCGCGGTGGGGGCCACCTTGATGAGCCGGCTCAAACGGAATTCGAGGCCCAGCCAGAACATCAGCAGGATGACGCCCAGCTCGGACAGGTTGTGGGCTGTCTTGTCGTCGGCGAGAACCGGAACGGGCAGGTGCGGCCCCACGATCATCCCCGCCAGCAGGTAGCCCAGGATGACCGGCTGCCTGATGCGCTGGAAGACCACGGTGGTCACCGCGGCCACGCACAAGATGATGGCCAGATCGGTCAGCAGGTGGACCCCTTCCGCGGGAAGGGAGGCAGCCAGCGCCGCTGTCATGGCGATTGCCTCTGGATGCCTCGGTTGTGGGGAACGAACACGCGTCCGATCACGCTCAGTCTCCTAGCACGGCGTCCCTTCGATTCCACCGAGAGTGCACGAAGACTGGAATCCCCAGCGACGAATCCTGCCACGGCCTATTTCAGGTAGGCGGCGATGGGGACCTTCTGGGTCTTCAACTCACCCGCGACCAACTTGGCGATGGCCAGCGCGCCCGCCTCGGTGAAGTGGGTCCGGCTGTCGGCGAACAGCGCGGTGGCCGCCGTGCAGGCGATGGACTTGAAATAGGCGATGCTCAGGGCATTCAGATCGATGAACACCGCACCGTACTGCGTGGCCGCATCCTTGGTCTCCACCAGGAACCCACGGTTGGATGACCACTTGCAGCTGTTCAGACCGTTCACCGACGTGAGGAAGACAGGCGTGGCCCCCGCGTCCTTGGCGGCCTTGGCCATCACCCCCAGGGCGGCCTTGAAGGCCGTCGTGCCCACATGGCGCGGACACTTGGTATCCCCGTCATTGATGCCGAACTGAATGAAGAGGTAATCGCCCGCCTTCATCCCCGCCTTCATGGTCGTCCAGCGCGCCTGCACGGTGTCCGAATTCAGCGCGCATTCCCCATCGGAACCCATGGTCGAGCCCACATCATAGAGCCAGGTCCGTACGCTTCGCCCCGCGACTGCGCTGTTGGTCACCGAGACCTGGCTGCTGAAGAGCGAGCCGAACTGTCCGCCCCACCCCCACGACTCGACCGATGTTCCCGACGCAGCGTTGTGGGTGGCGACGGTTGAGTCACCCGCGATCCAGATGGTGAAGTTGCGCATCGCACCCGTATCCGGCGTCGCGGGTGTCACGTCGGCCCTGGCGGCGTCGACGCCGGCATCCGACCTCGTGGCGTCCGAACCCGCGCTAGCGTCCGGTCGTCCACCGCTGCTCGCAACGGCGCCCCCCGAAGAGGAGGCCGCGCCGGCGACCCCAGAGCCACCGGCCGACGACATGCCGCCCGCGGTGGTCCCTGCCCGGGGCACGCCGCCGGTGGCTGAGCTGCCCCCGCCCGCCGTCATTCCTCCCTTGCTACGGCCGCCGATGGTCGATCCACCCGTCGAACTGCCCTCCGAGCCCCCCCCGCCCATCGCTGTTCCACCCGAGCCCACGCTGCCGCCCCGACCAGCACCTCCCCCCGTGGCGCTCGAGCCGCCCGAGGCGAAAATTTCCCCGCCGCCTCCAGAACCGCCTGTCGAAGCCGAACTGCCAGGCGCGCTCCCATCACACGCGACCCACACGAGTCCCAGCAGCGAAACGGGAATGGAAAGGAAACGCAAAGCGTCGGTCCGCATGTTTCATCGTCCAGGATATGCCGAGGGCGCCATGACGGCGACATTTAACAGCGGGTCGCGTGGGAAGTCGGCCAGCTTGCCTGGCCGCGTACCTTCACGGAAGGTCTGGAAACCCTGTCGCATCCCCAAAACGCGGACAGTCTGTGACCGGGACCACATCAACCGGCATCCGATCACAAGGTACGTGGTTCTCGCGGGATATACTGGGACCTCTAGTACCTCGTCTCAGGGAATCTGACGGGTTCAGCCAGCGAGAGCGGTAGGCAT
>CAZHUY010000275.1:0-7776 GCA_964535465.1 uncultured Myxococcales bacterium | reverse complement strand
ACACCCGAAAACATCGCGCGGCTCGGCGACGGCCACGTCTACCTGGCGCTCGATCGCAACGGCAGCGGCGCCATCGAAGACGGATCGGAGCTGTTCGGCCCCGCGACCGGAAACGGCTTCGCAGAGCTGGCCACGCAGGACAGCGACGGCAACGGCTGGATCGACGAGGGCGACGCGGGCTATTCCCAGTTGAAGGCGTGGTCGCCCGCGGACGGAACTCTCACCAGTCTCGCCGATGCGGGCGTAGGTGCCATTTCCCTGCAGAACGTCAGCACGCCCTTCCAGGTGATGTCCACGGGGCAAACCCAGGGCTACGTGGCCAGGACCGGCGTGTACTTGCGCGAGAATGGCACCGTGGGAACCATCCAGCACGTGGACTTGATCGCCTGACGCTGGTGCGGAGCCACGCAGCTTGGCATCAGCCTTGGCTCTTGCGCTTGTGGGTATCCAACACTTCGCGTACTTTGCGAGCCACGGCTTGCAGCGAATACGGCTTGCTGACGAACGCGAACTGATCGGACATGACACCGGCGCGCAGAATGGTGTCTTCGGTGTAGCCCGAGGCGAAGAGCACGGCCGTTTCCGGATGAATCGGGCGCAAGCGCTCGGCCAACTCGCGCCCGTTCATTCCTGGCAGTACCACGTCGGTGAAGAGCAATCCGATGGGCTCCTTGCATTCCTCGGCGCAGACCAGGGCTTCGCCCCCATTGGGGGAGGCAATGACACGATAGCCTTGCCGTCTCAGGAAGTTGGCCGCCAACACACGAACGGCGTTCTCATCCTCGACCAGCAGAATCAACTCGTCGCCCTTGGGCAAATCGGCCGCGATGTTTGGCCTTCCGAGTTGTTCAGTGGGCTCGTCCACGCGAGGTAGGAATATTTGGAAGGCGGTACCCTGACCGATCTCCGAATAGACATCGATGGCGCCGCCGGCCTGATGGACCGCGCCGAAGATCATGGCCAAACCCAACCCCGTGCCATGCCCTTTGGGTTTGGTGGTGAAGAAGGGCTCGAATATGCGCGTGCGAATGTCCTTGCTCATGCCGCGGCCGGTGTCAGTCACCGCCAGCATGACGAATCGTCCAGGTTTCAGCTCGGGATGCAGCTCGCACCAGCCCTCGTCGATCTCTCTGTTGGCGGTCTCGATCAGCAGGCGTCCGCCCTTATCCATGGCGTCGCGGGCATTCACCGCCAGATTGACGACGACCTGATCGAACTGGCCCGGATCGATCTTGACCGCCCCCAGGTCGCCCGCAAGCCTGGTCTCCAGGCTGATGTTCTCGCCGATGAGGCGCGCCAGCATCTTGCGGAGCGAACCAATCAGGTCGTTCAGATTCACGGTGCGCGGCTCGACGATCTGGCGGCGAGAGAACGCCAACAGGCGTCCCGTCAGTTCGGCTGCGCTGGCCGCCGCCGCGGACACGCCATCCAAGTACTGCCTGAGCGGATCGGCCTGGTTGAGCTCCAGCTTCGCCAACTCGGTGTTTCCGCTGATCACGGTGAGCAGGTTGTTGAAGTCGTGGGCCACCCCTCCGGCCAGTCGGCCAACCGCCTCCATCTTCATCGCTTGCTGCAGTTGCTCCTGCAGGCGCGTCTGCTCTTCTTCCGTGCGCTTCTGCTCGCTCACATCCTGCAGGGTTCCGGACATCCCTATGATCCGCCCGGCGGCATCGCGGCGAGGGCGAAGGTTAGAGCGATAGATGCGCAAGGGTCCCACCGCGGGATTGCCACGGTACTCCAGGCTCTGCTGGGTCCCGCTCTCCATGACCGCCCGGTGCGCGGCCATCACCGTTCCCCGATCATCGGGGTGGATGAGCTCCAGGAACTTGGACAAGGGTGGAGTCAGACGCGAAAACTCCATGCCAAAGAGCCTGAACATCTCTCTCGACCAGACCCCTCCGTCGAGGTTGGCTCCTAGCTCCCAGCTTCCGATATGGGCCTGTTCTTGAGCGGCATCCAACCGGGCTTGCGCGGCCAGGAGCTCGTTTTCTGATCGTTTGCGCGAATCGATGTCCTGCAGAACCCAGATGGCACTTAGACCCGTCTGATCAGAAGGGATCCTCCTTCCGGCGATATGACACCAGAAGGCCTCCCCAGACTTCCGTTTCAGCAGGACCTCGGTGGTGAAGGCTCTCTGTCCGTCGACGTGTTGAGTGGCCTCCCGCTGTACCCGTTCATGGTCCTCCGCGTGGACATAAAGGAGGGCCGGGGTCTGCCCGCAGATCTCGGCGGCGCTGTAGCCAAAAATGGACTCAAAGGCGGGATTCACCCATTGAAAGCACCGTTGCTTGATCAAGCAGATGCCGGCGCTGACGGTGTTGAGAATGGTCTTCTGCTCGTTGAGGGTTTGGCGCAGCCGCGTGATTCTTTGGCTCTCTTCCGTGATGTCGCGAAAGATGAAGAGACTGGCATTGACGCTTCCGTCAGGCTTGCGGATGGGCGTGCCCGCTCCCGTGAAGAGCCGCCGTGTACCATCCTTGCGCTGCACACTGAAAGTGACAGAGTCAGGGGATTCTCCGTAGAGGGCGGGTTTGGCAGCCGGGCCGTCAGCGTGCGGCACCCCCGCGAGGGGGACCAGATCCTGCCAAGTCTGTCGTTGACGAATCTCCGAGAGGGTGAGCCCCAGCGGGCTGGGCTCGTCAGCGATGCCCAGGGCCTCCACGGCGGCTCGGTTGATGTGCCGTACCGTCGCGTCGGGGAGGCTCAGGATCACCATGGCCACGGGCGATTGCTCCAGAACCGCCTCCAGGAGCAGCCCTGTCTGCTCTGGAGTCTCCTCATCTGATCTCGAGTCGCTCATCGCGTGCCCTCTCTGCTGGCAGCCAGTCTACTCCGGATTGAGGAGTTCCGAGAGATTGCGCTTCCAGGTGTCATTTTCACCGGCTTGCGCCGCCAAAGACGCTCATGACGGGCCTTCGCGCCTCAACCAGCGGTCTCGTCAGTGGTTGGTCAGGTACTCTTTGACGGGGGTTCCCCAAGTGGTCGGATTGAGCGTGGTGGTGCGGGTGACTGACACGAGGTCCGGGGCGCAGTTGCTGAACGGCGATACGCTCCAAGCGATGTTGGGGATCTGTTTGGCTTCGACGTCGGCTAGGAAGGCGGACAGAAATGACTGGTCACCGTCGAGCGGACCGTATTCGCCGATGAGCACCGGAATGTTCGACTGAGTGTATCCGTACGTGCCGGTCGCCTCAGGAGTGGTACTCGTAGACCACGTTGTCGTAGGGCAAGGGCGTCGTGTGGTAGAAGCCGATCCTGCTCGTCCACTGGTTGCCCTGCACCGCGACCAGGCGGTGGGGCGCACCCAGGGCATCCTCGGCCGCGCGGATCACGCCAACCGCGTGGGACATCAGACTCGAGATGGTCGCATCCTTGGCGCTCATGCCCCCGGGCTCGTTGGCGATGCCAAAGATCACGAAGGGGGCATCGGCGAACGAGGCCACCAGCTCGCGGTACACGGCGTCTGTGGCGGTGGACGGCAGGCAGACCGCATCGTCGCCTTGTCCACACTCGGAGCCGTCGGCGTTGACCATGCTGATGTCGCTGCGCGCCCCCACCGTCACCACACGCAGGGAACGCAGAATTTGCACTGCGCCATTGAACACCGGGAGCCGTTGCTTGGCAATCGAAAGCCTGAAGCAGGGAGCAGGCTCGCCGATCGATGGCGGTTCCGCAATTCACATGGTCAGGCTCAGAGAGCCGTGGTCGTATTAAGTTGATTTGCGGCAAGCTACCGGGTATCTGGCAAGTCACTGCCATGATCACCTCAGATATCACGATCGTCGGGGCGGGCATTGTGGGGTTGGCGACCGCCTATCAGCTTGCTCAGCTGGAGCCCAGCCTGAACATTGTGGTCGTCGAGAAGGAGAAGGGGCCGGCCAGCCATCAGACCGGCCGCAACTCCGGGGTCATTCACTCGGGCATCTACTACAAGCCAGGATCCCTGAAGGCCTCTCTCTGTCACGCCGGGCGGACGGCCTTGGTCGAGTTGTGCAAGGCGGAGGGGATCCCCCATGACGTTTGCGGCAAAGTCATCGTCGCGCTGGATGACGGCGATCTCGAGCGCCTGAAGACGCTCGAGGAGCGAGCGATCGCCAACGGGGTTCGGGCCACTCGGATCACACCGGAGGAGCTGCGCCAGCTCGAGCCGCACGCGGCTGGCGTGGGCGCGCTGCACGTCCCCGATACCGGGATCGTCGACTATCTCGCCGTCTGCAACACCTACGTCAAGCACGTGGTCTCGCGCTCGACTCCTGGGGCGGGCAAGGGGACCGTTCTCTATTCGGCGCGCCTGCGCAAGGCCTCGCGCCAAGACCGCTCCATGCTGTTGCGCACGACCAACGGCGACATCAGCACGGGCAGGGTCGTGAATTGCGGTGGATTGCAGTCGGATCGCGTCGCCCGCGTTCTCGGGCAGAAGCCGAAGGTCAGCATCGTGCCCTTCAAGGGCGAGTACTACGAGCTGGTGCCCGCGGCCCATCACTTGGTGAAGAACCTCATCTATCCGGTGCCCGATCCCGCGTTTCCGTTTCTTGGCGTTCACTTCACGCGCATGATGGCGGGCGGCGCCGAGTGCGGTCCGAACGCCGTCCTGGCCATGGGAAGGGAGGCGTACGAACCCTGGCGTCCGAACTTGGCGGATCTGGCCGGGACGTTGCTGGCCACACCCGGATTCTGGACATTTGCGCGCAAGCACTGGCGCGCCTCGATCGATGAGATGAAACGCTCATTGAGCAAGCCCGCCTTCGTGCGAGCGTTGCAGCGATTGTGTCCCGACATTCGTGCGGAGCACCTGACTCCTGGGGACGCCGGGATTCGCGCCCAGGCACTGGCGCCCGACGGTAAGCTCGTCGACGACTTCTCGTTCGAGGAGTCCGAGTCCGTGCTGAGTGTTCTCAACGCGCCTTCACCCGCTGCCACCGCCTCGCTGTCGATCGGGAAGGTGATCGCGGAACGTGTTCTGAAGATGAACGCGTGAATACCCGTGGACGTGGCCGCGCCCTCACGTGGGGCGCGCACCGTTCTCGGGACGAGTCGTCCATTTCGGAGCCTGGCGAACTTTTCTGTCGGGCCTTCCCCATTGACTGTGGCAGAATCCGCCACGATTCATGGACCAATCGCGTACCAGGCGAACTGCACCTTTCTGAGCAGCAGGTCCAAACAGCGTCTCAGTACAGGATACACATCATGAAAATCTTCGTCACAGGTCACAAGGGGTATATCGGGAGTCATCTGGTCGATGTCCTGAAACAGGAAGGTCACACCGTCGTCGGTTGTGATCTCGGACTGTTTGACGGCTGCGCCTGGGAGCCCGTCGTCAAGCCCGACCGGGAGCTCACCAAGGACGTGCGGGCCATCGAGGTGGCAGACCTGGACGGCTGCGAGTGCGTGATGCACCTGGCGGCGATCTCCAACGATCCGATGGGGGCGTTGAACGCCAGCGTGACTCTCGAGGTGAATCGAGACGCCTCGGTGCGTCTGGCTCGCTTGGCGAAGCAAGCGGGGGTTCCTCGCTACCTCTTCGCCGGTAGCTGTTCGGTCTATGGGCAGGGCGACAAGCTCGACCTCGAAGAGACCGACGGGCTCAACCCGCTGACGGCGTACGCGCAGTCGAAGATCGACACGGAAGTCGAAGTCTCGAAGATGGCCGACAAGAACTTCTGTCCCACCTACCTGCGCAATTCCACCGCCTACGGCTTTTCGCCGATGCTTCGTATCGACTTGGTTGTCAACAACCTCCTCGGGTCGGCCTTGTCTTACGGTGAGATCCGTATCCAGTCCGATGGGACTCCGTGGCGCCCGCTCATCCACTGCCGTGACATTGCTCGGGCTTTCAGTGCCCTCGCCCAGGCGCCGACCGACAGGATTCACAATCGTGCCATCAACATTGGCTCCAACAGCGGCAACTACCAGGTCCGCGATATCGCCGATCAGGTGCGGCGCCTGATGCCCTCCGCCAAGATCGCCTTTACCGGAGAGGTCGGGGCCGACCCGCGGAACTACCGAGTCAAGTTCGACCTTTTGAACAAGCTCTTGCCCGACTTCAGGTTGCAGTACGACTTGGTGTCCGGCATGGAGCACCTCTATCGCAAGATGCTGGAGCACAACTTCTCGAAGACTGACTTCGAGGGGGAGCAGTTCGTGCGCCTCCGCAAACTCAAGAACCGCATGCACCTGCTTGGGCTGTAGGAAAGGCGAAATCGATGATCTTCAAGGAGACTTCTCTGCAAGGCGCGTATCTCATCGATCTGGAGAAGCGCGGAGACGATCGTGGCTTTTTCGCGCGCGCTTTCTGCGAGAAGGAATTTGGCGCGCACAACCTGGCGACGAAGTTCGTTCAGGTCAACAACTCGCTGAGTGCCGAGCGTGGCACCCTTCGCGGCATGCACTATCAGTTGGCCCCGAAGGCGGAGACCAAGGTCGTGCGCTGCATTCGGGGTGCCCTGTACGACGTCATCATCGATCTGCGCCGTGAATCGCCGAGCTTCGGACAGCACTTCGGGGTCGAGCTGTCGGCGGAAAACCGTCGCATGCTCTACGTGCCCAAGGGTTTCGCCCACGGGTTCATCACGTTGGCTGAGCAAACCGAGGCGTTCTACTTCGTCGACGAGTTCTACGCGCCGGAGCAGGAGCGCGGGGTTCGCTTCAACGATCCCAAGTTCAAGATCCAGTGGCCCATCGAGCCGGTCGTCGTGTCCGATAAGGATCGCGGCCATCGCGACTTCGATCCGAGCTGGCACCTGGCGGGCTGAGAGCGCGTGGGGACGACCATGCGAGTGCTCTTCACTGGGGGAAGCTCGTTCACGGGCTATTGGTTCATCCGCGAGCTGCGGGCCAAGGGTTGCGACGTCGTAGCGACCTTTCGGCAGAAACCGGGTGAGTACGGCGACCCCGGCCGTCGTCAGCGCGTTGAGTTGGCGGCGGCGCTCTGTCATCCCGAATACGGTGTCGCATTCGGTGACGAGCGCTTCCTTTCGCTCGTGCGGGGTGGGGGCTGGGATCTGCTGTGTCACCACGCGGCGGACGTCACCAACTACCGCAGCGATGATTTCGACACGGCTCTGGCGGTTCGCAACAACACGCTCAACGTGGCGAACATGGTCAAGGCCCTGGCCAAGTGGGGGTGCCGCGGAATCGCCCTCACGGGCAGCGTGTTCGGGGGAGGGGGGGGGGCGGGCTCCGAGGGCTTGCCGCACTTCTCACCCTACGGATTGTCCAAGTCGCTGACCTGCGAGGTGTTTCGCTTTTACTGCCAGCGAGTGGGACTGGCGCTGGGCAAGTTCGTCATCCCCAACCCCTTCGGGGCCCATGAGGAACCGCGGTACACAGCGTATCTCATGAAGAACTGGTTCGCGGGGGCGACCCCGAGCTGCAACAGCCCACTCTACGTGCGCGACAACATTCACGTCTCGCTCCTCGCGAAGGTGTACGCCGCTTTCGCCTCCGGTCTGAAGGGGCAGGACTTCCAGCGCATCAATCCCAGCGGCTATGTGGAGAGCCAGGGGGCGTTCACCGCGCGTGTGGCCGAGGCCATGCGCACGCGCTTGTCGCTGCCCTGTGCCTACCAGCTGGGGGTGCAGACGCAGTTTTCGGAGCCGCGTGTCCGCATCAACACCGACGTACCTGACGGGGCAGCCCTGGGGTGGAGCGAGTCCGAAGCCTGGGACGAGATGGCTGAGTTCTATCGGAGGCGGCTGGCCCCATAGTCGTGGACCGTGCCGAACGTGTCCGTCCGCCCGTTTGCCTCCGGTGGGGTGGGCGGTTAACGGTTGACGG
>CAZHUY010000274.1:0-7787 GCA_964535465.1 uncultured Myxococcales bacterium | reverse complement strand
GGTCTTGTCCAGCTCGGCCATGTGGCCGCCGATCGACTGCTGGCGCTCGACCAGGTGGACCTTCTTGCCCGAGTCGGCGATGTCCAGCGCCGCCTGGATGCCGGCGATGCCGCCGCCGATGATCAGGGTGCTGGGCTTGACCTTGGCGCGGCCGGATTGCAGCGGGCGCAGCCAGCGCGCGCGCCGGACGGTGGCGCGCACGATGGCCATGGCCTTCTCGGTGGCCTGCTCGCGATCCTTGGTCACCCATGAGCACTGCTCGCGGATGTTGGCCATCAACATCAGGAAGGGGTTGAGGCCGGC
Organism: uncultured Myxococcales bacterium; assembly: GCA_964535465.1. Lineage (GTDB taxonomy): Bacteria > Myxococcota_A > Polyangia > Fen-1088 > Fen-1088 > Fen-1137. The sequence goes on along the minus strand of CAZHUY010000274.1, from coordinate 7,484 downwards.
TTGGGCGCAGGCGCGGCGGAAGGTGGGCTCGTGCATGCGCGGCGAGCACGCGGCCACCACCACGCGGTTGAGCCCGAACTCGGCGATGTCCTTCTTGAGCAGCTCCTGCCCCGGATCCGAGCACATGAATTTGTAGTCGCGCGCGACCGCCACGCCCGGCTCGCCCGCCAGTTCCTTGGCCAGGCGGGCGACGTCGACCGTTCCCGCGATGTTGGTTCCGCAGTGGCAGACATAGACCCCAACCGCGGCTTGTCCGTCTTTGCTCATCGATTTCTCCTTAGACTCCAACCGCACGGGAGAGAAGCTCACACAGATCCACCACCTCCAACGCGCCTTGTTTGCCCACGGTCCCGAGACTGTCAGTCAACATCAGCACGCAGTAGGGGCAGGCGGTGGCCAGCGATTGCGCGCCTACGGCGCAGGCGTCGTTGATCCGTTGCACGCTGAAGCGCTCGGCCACCGGCGTGTCCGACCACAGGCGGCCGCCGCCGCCTCCACAGCACAGGCTGTTCTCGTGATGGCGGGACAGCTCGACCAGCTCCAAGCCGGGGATGGCCTTGAGCACCTCGCGCGGGGCATCGTAGATCCCGTTGTGGCGGCCCAGGTAGCACGGATCGTGATAGGCGACCTTGGCCGGCACGGGGATCTCCGGCTTGAGCCGGCCTTCGCGAATCAGGTCGCGCAGCAACTCGGCCACATGAAGAACCTGGAAGCCGGCCAGTCCTTCGTAGTTCTTCTTGAAGTTGTCCAGGCAATGGGGCGAGGTCACCACGATCTTCTTGGGCGCCGCCGCCTTGATGTGCTGGGTGTTTTCGTCGCGCAGCGACTGGTAGACATCGGCGCGGCCGCCCTTGTGCGCCGGATCGCCGCAACACTTTTCGTCGTTGCCCAGGCTGCCCCACTTGCAGCCCGCTTTTTCCAGAAGGCGCATCAGCGCTCGCTGCGCCTTGATGTTGCGCGGGTCGTAGGCATGCGTGCAGCAGGTGTAGAGCAGGATCTCGCTCTCCGCCGTGTGCGGCCTGCAGCCCGCCTCGCCGGCCCAGGCGGAGCGCTTGTCGGGATCGCCAGCCCATGGGTTACCGTTGCCGGCCAGCCCGGACAGCGCCGATTGCAGCAAGGGGGGCAGCGTGCCCGCCTCGCCCATGATGTTGCGGATGCTGCGCACGATGTCGATGGTCTTGACCCCGCGCGGGCAGCGCTCGACGCAGGTACCGCAGGTGGTGCACGACCACAGATCCTCGCCCTCGTAACCCTCGATGCCGAACTGAGCCAGGCGGATCAGGTGGCGCAGACGAAAGTCGCGGAATTCGCCCCACGGACACACCGAAGAGCAAGTTCCACACTGGTAACACTCGTCGAGGGCCCCCCCGCCGTACTCGACGATCATATCGACGACGTCCATGAAAGGTGCTGTTGACTTCATTGTGGAGAGACTCCCGATTGCGGTTCTAGATGAGGCGGGCAAAGCATTATTCGCGAAGGTCTGAGGTACAACAGGACTTTTTGCACTTTCGTCATCCTCGACCACGCGCACCGTCGTACGCGGCGGTCAGGTGGGTGGATGCGGCAAGAAAAAGCGGAACGTCGTTGTCCTGTATTTGACGTCAGGCCAGGGATCGCGCCTCTCGAAACGCGCTGGTCGACCTGCTGTGGGCGGCGGCTCTTTCGTGCCTTGTGCGACAAGGGTGTTGGTGTGGTACTCGGCTAACCACATCGGCGTGGTGTGGTTTGTTCGGGCGAATTTCCCTGGATATCAACTCGTTTTCGCCCATCTGGCGATTCATAATGCGAAGGTTGTGAACCTCTTTCGCCAGGTCGACTACGCCATCCGCTGCATCATTTACATGTGCGGGACACGCGAGCGCCTGGCCACCAAGGGCGAGATCTCGAAATCGGTCTCCGCGCCGGATCTTTTCATTGCCAAGATCCTCCAGCGCTTGGTGCGATCGGGGATCGTGCTGTCGGTTCGTGGCGTGCGCGGTGGCTTCGTGTTGGCCCGCGATCCGGCCTCCCTGTCGCTCCTGGATGTCATCGAGGCCTGCCAGGCCATGGCCGCACCCCGGCCCTGTGTGGTGAACCCACGGGCCTGCGTCTACCGGGAAACCTGCCCGGTCCATCCCGTGTGGGCGAAGATGCATCGCTCGAACATGCGCGAGCTGCGCAAGGTCACCTTCGCGGCCTTGGTCAGGGACGCCAAGCGGTTGTCCAAGAACCGGCGGGTGAGCCCTCCGCTCGTGCCGGAGGCGAGTTCGTAGCGTTCAGCGTCCCAATTCCTCGTCGATCCAGTCTCTCAGTCCGGCGAGGCTGGGTTCCTCGGTGAAGAGGCGGCCGTTGATGTAGATGGCCGGGGTCTTGTGGATCTCGAGGTTGCGGCCCTCGCCCCGGTCGTCGATCACTTGTGCGCGGACTTCGTCGGTCTTCAGATCGCCGTACCAGCGGTCGAAGTCGAGACCGGGCATCTCTTTGGCGACGGCTTCGAGCAGGGCAGGGGTCAGGCGGTCGAAGTTCTCCCAGATCTTCTCGTTGAACTGCCAGAACTTGCCCTGCTTCTGTGCGCTGGTTGCGGCCAGGGCCGCGTTGACCGAGCCAACGTGTCCGCCCAAGGGGAAGTGCTTGAAGTAGATCTTGAGATCCTTGGGGTACTCGGCCAGCAAGGTAGGCATCAGGGCCATCGCGTCCTTGCAGTGCCCGCACTCGTAGTCGGCGAACTCCACCAGCGTGACCTTGCCGAATTCGGCGCCCTTGCTGGGCGCTCGTGAGAGGTCGATGGTGACCTTGGGGCCGCGGAATCGTTCGCGCAGCCTCTCGCTGATCTCCGAATCCAGGATGCCTTCGCCGGCCAGTCGCGCGACCGTGCGAACCGCATAGAATGAGGCCCGGCAGGCGCTGTCGTTCTTCCACGAGTGCATCAGGCTGTGGCCTTTGCCACAGGCCGAAGGCTCGCGCTCAAGCACTCGGTCGAAGACCTTGCGCTGCCCCTCGTCAAGCCTGCTCACATCCACGGCGGCGGGGGGCGGGCTGGATGCGCTTGGCGTCTTGTTGGCAGGGGCGGGGGCTGCTGTCGAGGGGGAGGTCTTCTTGTTGCAGCCGCCGGCCGCGGCCAGCAGGGTGACGACAAGGGCGCTTGGCAGAAGTTGTAGGTGCTTCATGGTGTTGGCCGGAGCATAGTCGGAAACGGCGAGTTTCCGAAGCGTCTGGGGGGGGGCTAGCGTGACGCGATGAATCTGTCTATAATCCTCGCCTGTTTGGGTCGAAGAATGCCTTTTGTCGCACATAAACTCACACGATTCGCGGGCTCGCTCCGCGTTCCAGGCCTTATGGCCTTGTTGTTTCCGGCTGTTCTCGCGTGTGAGAGCGGCGTCCACGGCAGGGACGGATCCGTGCCTCAGACCCACAAGATGGCCGAGGTCGCGGTTCGTCTGGAAATGTCCAACTCGGGCGCTTCTCCGGCGTTGTCCGCCCTGGCCTTTCGCGCGGATGTGACGGATCTGTCGGGCGACGTGTTGGGCGTCGTGGATCCCTTGGTGGCGCCGGCTCCCGAGAGCGGTTGCGAGTTGCGAGATGTCGCCGGTCAGGCGCGTGCGTTGCGTGCCCTGGGCGGGGCCGTCAGCTTGGAGGAGCTGGGCGGGGTTACGGTCGTGACAGACGAAGGCTCGTCGCTGGATGTTCAACCTAGGGTCTATCCCTATGCCGACGTGGTGGGCGGCGTGATCGCGGAGGCTGGCCCGGTGGACATCGCCACGCTCCCCGAGTCCCTGACCATCGGGCTCCCAGGTGCCGGCGATCGCCCGTCCAAGGTTTTCTGGGCGGTTCCGGTGGCGCCGCGCGTGTTGGCCCAGGATCAGACCCCCATCCAGTCCGGTGCTCCCGTCGACGTTTCGGGCGATCTGGTGCTGTTCGTGGTCGGCCCGCAGCGTACCTTCTTGGAGCTGCGCCCCTACGGCGCTCCGGTGGCGGTGGCTTGTGCGGTCGGCCCCGGGGGCCAGGTGACCGTGTCTCATCAACTCCTCATGAGGATGACGGCCGCGGCTGGGAGGGTGCCGGTTTCGTTCGAGGCGGTGTGGCGCGAGAGCCGCATGATCGTGGGCGCCACTCCGTCCACACGCGTATCGGTCGAAGCCCGCTCTTCTACGGTGGTGGATCTGCGTCCGTGAGCCCCACCCCGCGTAGCGACGCCCGCAGGTTTGCCCGTCGAACGGCGCTCCTGCCCGTTGTCGTGCGCGCGGCCGGCAACAAGGTGGTGGCCGGCATTCGTCTGGACTCCGCCGATCTGTCCGAGGGAGGGGCCTTCCTGTGCTCGGACCTGCTCTTCGAGGTGGGCGAGATCTTGAATCTGGAGATCCCTGTCTCCGACGACGAGACCCTGGCGACATCGGGGCGGGTGGCGTGGGTCACCCGGGGTGGTGGCAACAAGGCGCCGGCAGGAATGGGGATCGCCTTTGAGAGGCTCTCGGCACCGGACCGACGCCGCCTGGCCCAAAGCTTGCGGCGCTTGGCTCAGCCCGCTGGCCACAAGTCGACCTAGCTTCTCCTTCACAACGACCAGAACACCGACGAGGACATCATGGCTGAAACACTGGACGAGCTGACCTACGACTACGAGGACGAGGGTGTCTTGGTCCGCAAGCAACTCGACAAGGTTGTCCTGACCAAGGGCTCGTGGGCCACGCTCATGTTCCTCTACCAGGAGCTTGATCGAGCGAGTGGCAAGTTCCGCGCCCCCAAGATCGCCATCGTTCGCTTCAAGAAATTCAAAGGGGCCTACCGCAAGCAATCCTCGTTCAATGTCTCCAGCGAGAAGCAGGCCCGGCAGATCACCTCGGTCTTCGAGGGCTGGTACGCCAAGATGGTGGCCAACGAGGAGGCCGAGGCGACTGAAGAGGATTCCGCGGCAAGCGGCGACGAGTAGCGAATTTCGCGCAAGGCATGCGCGCTGAGGCTGACCGAAAGCACAGTGCGCTGGCGTGTTGCGCCTGAATCGTGCCGCAAGTGAGACACAGTCCTTGTCACGGATCCGCCCCGGACCTTAAAATCGCCCCGTCGTCTGGTGTGAACATCCAGTAGGTCAGGGAATGAGTAGTCTAGCCGCAGCGAGTTTCTTCTCTCTTGAACCAGAGTCGTTCGATGCCGGACGTTGGGCTGGTGAAGCAGTACAGAAGGGTCTCGCACCCGAGCCGGTGCGCGCGGTCCTGATCTTCGCCACCATGAACCACGATCACCCGGCGCTCTTGCGCGGGCTGCGCGAGAGCTTGGGGCCGGATGTGCGAATCGTGGGGTGCACATCGCAAGGCGTGGTGGCCAATGGCGATCTCGCAGAAAACGGTTTCGCGTTGGCCATCATGGGGTTCGCGGGTTCGGCCTTGGGTTGCGCCACCGTTTCGGAGCGCGAGGTGCCGACGGACAGTCTGGAGAAGGGGAAGTCCCTGGCTCGCGGCCTGAAGCGGGACTTGGGGGGCGGCGAACCCGGGCTGGCGGTGCTGCTCTACGATCCTTTGTGCGGACTGGATGTGGAGGTCTTCCTCAAGGGAGTGCGGCACGAGCTGAGCTGTCCCTTGGTCGGCGGAGGCGCCAGTCAACCCTGGGGGCCGAGGGTCGGGACGTCCCTCTTCATGGGCACGGATGTGTTCTCCCATGGGGCCATCTTGCTGGGACTGACGGGTCCCTTCCAGGTCGACCTGGGCAACACGCACGGTTGTGTGCCCGTCGGCTGGTCCACCACCATCACCCGGGCCGAGGGCCACAAGATCTTTGAAATCGGCGGGAGGCCCGCGTGGGACTTGATGAAGGAGATCACGGGGGCCGATCCCCGGGAAAGCTTCGACGAACACGTCTCGGCTTTTTGCATCGGAGAGGACTGCGCGTCGTCCGGCCTGCGCTGTCCGGGGCGCGCGGAGGACGGCGCCGTGGTGATTCGTAGTGTCTTCGGTGTGGACAAGCAGACCGGGGCGGTGTTTCTGCAGGCTGCGATCTCCGAGGGAACGCCGGTGAGGTTCTATCGCCAGAGCGCGGATCTTCTCATGAGCAGGCCCGAGGCGGTGGCACAGGAACTGGCCCAGCGTTGTGCCGGGCGGCGACCCTGGGCGGTGTTGGGCTTCGAGTGCGGGGCCTGCACGTTTCATTTTCTGGGCCCGCGCAATACCCTCCAGCAACACGAACGACTGCGGGCCGTCTTGGGCGAGCAAGTCCCTTGGTTGGGCATGATGGCGTGGGGTGAAGTCTCCTCGGCCGCCGGGCAGGCCTTCTTGCACCAGTGCACCTATCCCATCGCCGTGCTCAAGCAGTAGCTCGGCCCCAGTTTCGGGCCCTCGTGCGAGTTGGGGAGTCCAAGAGCCCAAGAGTGATAGATTGCGGTGAAGATAAGGGGTCCCACCTTGACTAGACAGGAGGAAGGCGAACACCAACGTCTGATTGAGAACACCGCGCTCTTGCTCCAGCGCGAGCACGAATTGGTGGCCATCAAGGTCAAGGAGGAGCAGCTTCGCAACTGGCTGAAGCTGGCCCAGGATCTGCCCCAGGTGTTCCTCGATTATCGGCGACCGGTGGAGGAGCTCCTCATGCGGGTGCGCCGCCTGCTGATCAACGGGCTGCGGGTGCAGCGCATGGTGTTCTACCAGGTGGAAGGGACCTGTCTGCGCCCCCTGGCTCCCGAAGCTCCCGAGCGCATCATCGACGCTCCCACGGCCAGTCTGCTGGCGAACTTGCCTTCCGGGATGTGCAATGACGGCGATACTCCAGGCATGGCCGCCATGGCCGGGTACTTCGAGCTGTACCGTTTCATGTGGAGTCGCATCCTGGTGCCGGGCCGGCCGCCGTTTTTGATGGTGGCGGGGTACGATCACGACAAGGCGCCGTTTCAGAGCCTTTTCGATGAGAACTCCGTGGCCCACTTCGGCAACGCGGCCCAGCACGTGCAGTCCCTGCTGGGCAACGCCCTGTTGCTGGCCGAGCTGGAGAGCCAGCGCGATCATCTGCATGAGGTCAACCGGGCGCTGCAGCGCCGCGAGCGAGAGCTAGAGGCTGCCACCGAGCAGCTCCAGGCGGCCAATGATCGGTTGGAGCAAAGGGTGCTGGAGCGCACGCAGGAGTTGACGGCGCGCAACCGCGACATGCGCTTGCTCTTGGACAACGTCAATCAGGCCTTGCTGACCATCGACAACGATGGCCGCCTGGCCAAGGAACGATCGGTCATGGCCGACTACTGGTTCGGCAGTTACACGGGTCAACCCAGGTTCGTCGACTACATCGGCAAGACCGACGAGGTCTTCGCCAGCAAATTCGAGCGCGGGATGAAGGCGATGCGGGAGGGCGTGCTGCCTCGCAAGATGTGTTTGAGCGGACTGCCCAGCAGCCTGCAGGGCAGTGAACGCGAGTTTCGTTGCACCTACATGCCGCTGTCGTTCGACGAATCCGATTTCGGACTTCTCGTCGTCATTGATGACGTGACCGACCAGATTCGGCGCGTACGCGAGGGAGCCGAACGTGAG
>CAZHUY010000273.1:0-7825 GCA_964535465.1 uncultured Myxococcales bacterium | reverse complement strand
GCAAGCGCGGCTCTTCGCCCGGGTGGAACCGATGCTGCGGACCCTCGCGCTCTATACGCTGGCCCGCCAGTACCACCTCGGAGCCCGGCGGCTCAGCAGGATGGACCTGGGCGAGGTCACGCCCGACGGGAGCAAGGTGCACGAGGTCCTCTTGCAACGGCCCATGGACCCGGCCGTGGCTGCCATCGTGAAGCGCTACTTGGCTAAGCGATGCTCGTGCGCGCACCTGCGCCTGGCCCTGAAGACCTACCGCGACGCCCGCGGCGTCGAGCGCTGTCACGCCTGCCATGACGACGTCCGACTTCGGGCCAATCCGCTCTTTGTCAGCAGGCATCGCAGGCGGCTTTCGCCCAAGCGGATGCGGCACGAATTCGCACAGCACCGGAATGCCCTGGGCATGGATCCCGGGCTCACCTTCGACAGTCTGCGCCGGGCCAAAGGCGCGGCGTCCACATGACCCATGGGGAGGGGACACGAGATGAGGGGGATCACCACTTTTCTGATCGGCTCCCTGACGTTCTGGGCGGCCGGGAGCTTGCCAACCATGAAGCCTGAAGAACTGCTTGAGCAACTGAACCGGGTACGCAGAACCAAAGACGGCTGGATCGCCAGTTGTCCCGCCCATGAAGACAAGTCCCCGAGCCTCAGTGTGGGCGTAGGCCAGGAGGGGCAGATTCTCCTTCGCTGCTTCGCCGGTTGTGCGCCCGAGGCCATCGTGGAGGCGCTCGGCCTTCGGATGGCCGATCTGTTTTCCAAGCCACCCATGGTTGCCGGTCCACACCCGGCCCACCAGGTGGCGCCGGTGGCTGGGTGGCTGCGAGCCCAGCGGGCTTTGCCCGAAGCCGAGATCGCCAACCTGTTCGGCGAGCAGACTGCCCGCGGCTCCGTCGTTATCTTTCGCTACCGAGACCAACAAGGCCGAACCCTCTATGACAAGTACCGTGCTCTCGAATCGAAGCGCTTCTGGCGACGACCCTCGGGAACAGCGAGCGTGCTCTATGGGCTGTGGCGGATCGACAAGGCCAACCCCGAACGCATCCTGATCGTGGAGGGGGAGATGGACGCCCATGCCCTATGGGCAGTTGGCATCGACGCCGTTTCGGTACCCGACGGCTGCGGTACCCGACTCACGGCGGAGATGCTCGCGCCTCTCGCAACCTTTCGGCAGGTTGTCGTGGCGACCGATGCCGATGGGCCCGGCGACGAACTCGCGGTTCGTTTGACCCGCTTGCTCATGCCCGAGCGGTGCCTGCGTGTTCGCTTCCAGGCCGGGGAAGGCGGCAAGGACGCCAACGACGGCCTGCGCGTCGGCTGGGGCAAGGCGGAATTCGAGCAGCAGATTGCCTCGGCCGTGCCCATGGCGACAGGTTCGGGTTCCAAAACAGCAGCAGGGCCCACGAGTATCGAGCTCGCCAAGCGCTATCAGATCATCGAGGGCCGTACCTGCTACCTGCGCACCGATCGCAACGGCAACGAGTTGGTCGAGGTCCTGGCCAATTTCTCGGCCCAGGTCGATGAGGAGATCACGTTCGATGACGGCGCCGAGGTCCGTCGGGAATTCCGTCTCTCGGGCAAGCTCGCCACCGGCGAACCGTTGTCGCCCGCCAGAGTCGGGGCGGCGGAGTTCGCCAGCCTGGCTTGGGTGACCCGTGAATGGGGCATCCGTGCAGTGGTCTCGGCCGGACAGGGAACAAAGGACCACCTGCGCACGGCCATGCAACACCTCTCGACCCCGAAGCGTCGACGGGTTTTCCGTCACACGGGGTGGATCGAACACCAAGGCGCTGACGTGTTCCTCTACCAGGGCGGTGCCGTGGGCGCATCTGACGTCGAGGTCGACCTGCCGCCGCCGCTCGACCGCTTCGTGCTGCCGGCAACGGTCGAGGACCCGCGGGAGGCACTACGAACGTCGCTGCGCCTTCTCGACTGCGCCCCCACTGAGGTAACGGCACCCTTGCTCGCGGCGGTCTACGTTTCCCCAGTCGCCACGCTGCTGAATCCCGACGTGACGGTCTGGTTGCACGGGGCCTCGGGCAGCTTGAAGTCGACCCTGTCCGCCTTGGCTCAGGGCCACTTCGGCGACTTCGATCGCAAGACCCTCTCGGCAACCTGGACCTCGACCGAGAACGCCCTCGAAAACCGCCTCTTCATCCTGAAGGACGTCCTCTCGGTCATCGACGACTACGCCCCGCAGGCCGATCAGCGGGCCCAGCGCGAGCTCGACCGGCGGGTCCAGCGGGTGCTGCGCAACGTAGGCAACCGAGCTGGGCGGGGACGCCTGACCGCAGAGCTCTCTCAACGACCGGACCGGCCACCCCGAGGCTTCCTGCTCTGCAACGGCGAAGAGCTGCCCCCAGGCGTCTCGATCAACGCACGGCTCGTCCCGGTCGAGGTCGAACGCAGCACACTCGATATGGACGAGATCTCCTACTTGCAGGAGCGAGGCCCACTGCTTCGGGCGGCCATGCGCACGTACATAGAATGGCTACGTCCACAGCTTCCCCAGCTCCGTCGCGACCTGGCCGCCTACCGAGACGAGGTCCGCAAAGAGATGCAGCGGGGGGCCACGACCCATCTCCGGCAACCGGAAGCCTCGGCGAACCTATTCATCGGCCTCGACCTCTTCTTCCGTTGTGCGGTCGACCTCGGGGCCCTGGAACAGTACGAGGCCAACAGCCTACGCGACCGCACGCGCACCGCCCTCCGTGGCCTCGCCAACCGCCATTCGCAAGGCCTCGCCGCCATCCATCCCGCTGAGATCTTCGTCAACGTCCTGGCCACACTGCACACCCAGGGCAAGATCCGCCTGTCCTCGATCGACGATCCCTTCCCGACAGCCAGCGAGATCGAAATGCTCGGCTGGAAGAAGGGCGAGGTGGCCCTGGTCATCCCCGAAGCCGCCCACCGTCGCGTGGCCATGTTCGTACGCGAGTCCGGCGACCACTGGGCCCCCTCGCTTCGCGAGCTTCACAAGGAGCTGGTCATCCGCAGCTACGCTCAATCCACCCCCGACGGCCGCGACAGTGGCCAATGGCGCGTGGGCCTCGAACGCAAGAAGAAGCGCGGCTGGCTGATGCCGCTCTCGGTGTTCGGCGGCAGCCTCCAGAACGCCCCCATCGGCCTCCAAGAAGACGATCCCTTTGGAGGCAGCCAGGAGCAGGGCGACCACCCTGGATTACAAGGCTCTGAAGAGGAAGAAGTCTGTCTGCCTCCATTTCCTCCAGAACAGGATGGGGAGCGGTGAACGTTGCGGCTGGCAGGCTATCGTCCACCTGCCGCTCGGTGATCGGCGCGATGCAAGCGACTGGTATCGCCCTACCCCACTCCTGCTGAGGATTTCATGGCACCCGGGGCAGTCGGAAACAGTTCTGTCAGGCGAGGTCCATCGCCAATGATCGGAGAGGCGCGCCCCGCCCTCGTACCTGGGGCCACGAGCTCCGATGGCGAGGCCGGCCGCCGCGGGCATGGCGGCGATGACCTTGCATCTGCGCTGGCAGCTGTTGCTGCTGCGGCGGCCAAAGGACCGGCTGCGTTATCGGCGCTCGCCAAGGCACTTGCAACCGAACCACCGAAGGGAGACCCTGAAGGTCAGGCGCTCCCTGAAAACCCAATAGGAATCGTTGGTGATGCAGACGGCGTGTCCAACCCGAAAGGACACGACGCTATGAAAGTATTTGGACCGTATCCTCACCGAGGACGGTGGCGGATTCTGATCCGCCTAGAAAACAAACAAACCGCTCTGAGCTTTGCAACCGAGTCCGAGGCGCGGGCCGAAGTCCAACGGCTTCGCGTGGAAGCACATAGGCAGGCAAGCATTACGGTCGACAAAGCGATCGAGGGCTATGCCGAACAGATGAAGCGCAACGGGCTCAGGGAAAAGACGATAGTAACGGCGAAGTTCAGGCTTCGCCGGCTCTTCGGGCCAGTCCTCTCCACCCCCTTTGCGACGATCTCGCCGTCAAAGGCGAAAGGGCTCTATCAAGCCCTCTCGGATCTGGCCGTGGACACACGGCTCAACATGCTGGCCCTGGCCAAGTGCTTCTGCCGCGTGGCATGCGAGAACGGATGGACCGATGTCGTCCTCCTGGCTGATATCAAAGCCGAAGGCCGGCGTCGATGCGGCAAACCCAAGCTCTCGATTGATGAGAGCAGAAAGTACCTGGCAGCTTGCCTCTCCAAGGCAAAGAGCACCGACCCCAAGGTCAGACAGGCGGCACTCGCAGCCTGCATGCCCCTGGTGTTCGGCTTGCGCTCAGGCGAGGTGCTCGATCGACAGGTGAAGGATCTCGACGATGACGGACGGATTCTCAGGATCACGTCCGCCAAGTCGCGAGCAGGCATCCGATCGTTGCAAGTCCCGGAGTGGTTCCGACCCTACCTGCTCGATCTGACAAAGGGCCACAGGCCCGATGAGAAGATCTTTCCTCGCGAAAGGACCTGGCTGCACCGGCACGTGGTCAGCTTCTGCAAGCTGGCCGGTGTTTCCCGGTCTGTTCCTCACGGTCTCCGAGGCACCCACGGTGATCTTGCCATCGTGGCTGCAGCGACACCCGTGCAGGTCTCTCGGGCCCTTGGCCATGAATCCTTGACCACCACAGTCCGGCACTATGTCTCCCCGGAACTGGTGGAATCGGCCGCCCATCAGGCGGCTGTGTCCCGGCTCGGTCAGCAAAATCCGAACTGACAGCCCGCTTCCGCGGATCCATCGGCCCTGGCCCGGCGATGGCCCCGAATGACCCCAAAAAAGTTACCCAGTCAGTTACCCACGACCCTCACCAGGCTGTTTTTGGTGCTCTGCGTTTAGTTCAGGCAAGAAAAAAGCCCCTGTTTCCAGGGGCTTAGGTTGTGCGAGGAGGGGGACTCGAACCCCCATGGCTGTTAACCGCTAGCACCTCAACCCGCCCCGCCCCTACAGAATCCAATGATTTAGAGAACTTAGAGCGTCAGGAAACGTCAGAAAGCGCCCCAAAACGACGAATTCTGGTTTCATGTAGCCAGAATTCTGGAGCTGAAGATCCGGTGGCCCGTGGGCTCCAGATCGCGCTGGCGGCTTGGGCAGATTCCTTCGACAGACGTGCCTTGCGCAGGATCTTGTTGGTCGTCTTGGGATTGCTTGATGAGTGAGTGGGAGTCTCACCGCGGTCGTGCGTTCGCCTGCGCTAGCATCGATAGCATCATCGCCGAGTTCAGACCGCGCGGGCACAAGCTGACCTTGGTCACACGCAACACTCGCGACGTGGCTCACACGGGCGTCGAAGTCCTGGATCCTTCCGAGAGGACGCCCCGTTAGGTCATCAGGTCACGTCTTTCCTGTCAGAGATGCCCGGAGCGGGCGTTTCTTGATCATGGACACACGCCATGAAGCCCAGCAGACGCCCCAACGCTCATCGCTCACCGCCCGCATTCTGGTCGGCCTACTCGGTGTAGTCGCGCTGGCCCTCGTCGGCCTGGTGGTGGCTGCCTTTGTCGAGCTGCACGACCTTGCCGAGAATAGGCCCGACACCATCCGGTTTGCGGCCGATTCCGCGGCTGTGTCCTGTGCTGTCATCGAGGGACTGTCGGATCCCCAGACCAAGAAGAACATCTTGGCCCTCCTGGCGCTGAGCGAGGATCTCCATTCCGCCGATTCGCTTGGCGAGGCAGGCGACACATTGTTCGATCGTGGCTGGGGCGGACTTCGATCCGCCTATTCCGGACTCACCTCGCTGCGCCGTATTGGCGCCAAGCTGCGCCAGCAGATCCGTCAGATGGAACCTTACGACACCGCCTCACGCGAGCTTCGTGAGCAGGGCCTCAAGTTGGCCTCGCGTCTGGCCAGCCTTGGGCCGAGCGATCTGCCAACCCTGAAGGAGCTCGACCTGGCTCCTCTGGAGAAGGCAGCCAACCGCTATGCCAATTCGCACTTCGACAGCCATGCGAGCCTGGCCATCGTCATGACGGTGGCGCTGCTCGCCGCGCGCGACGAGGTGTCTACCTGGCCCCTATCACAAGTGATGGCCGACGATTCCTTCCGATCGGCCGCCAGTCATTCGCCCACGTTCGCCAAAGCCAGCAGAGGGTGCCTTCGGGATCCGCGTTGGCCTCGCCATTTGCTGGATGTGCTCGCACCCTTCCACGGAGCCGGTTTAGTGCTCCCATGATCTGGAACATTCAAGACCCCTCCGCCGAGGAAGCTCGGCGACTGGCGCGCCTGCTTGGCGACATGAAGTTTGACCACGTCCGGTCAGCTGCGGCATCGGGCGAGGATCGGGCCAGAGAGGCGGCCCAGGACGTGCTTCGCCAGCTCATTGCTGTGGGCGCCATGGTCGCACCCGGAGCGCGGTTCGCCTCACTGGTCGTGCTCTTCTGTCCTTCCGTGAAGCTGGCGGAGGTGTGCAGGGCGGCTGAGATAATTCAGCAACGACTACCCCCGGATTGTCTCCTTACCTTTGAATTCGAGGTTGAGGAATCGTGGTCGGATCGATTCCTCATTTCGGTCGGCTTGATTTCCGCCCTGGGTTGAAATCCCTGACGAAGCTGCCTTTCAAGTTGGCTGTTCTGCGCTCGGTCCGGCTGCGGCGCACCTCGTTCATGTCCGCCAACCAAATGAGGACGATCTGCTGCATCCGCATCGACACGCGTCGGTTGCCCGGACCACCAATCTCCTCGATGGCCAGGTTGCCATAGCGATCGCGAATGCGGATGGTGGCCTCGCTCTTGGCTGTGCGCGCGTGAAAGAAACGCTCGTGTCCGCCTATCGCTTGAGCCTGGTAGGAGCCGACGCAGCTCCCCATTTTCTGACCTTCGTCTTGCAGGTCCTCGACGGTCAGTAGCCACACACGAGCTTCACCCAAGCACCAGCGCTCGCAGCCGCCAACCTCGATGGCTGAGGAACGCAGGGGGCCCGCGTGCCATGAGGGTGCCCTCGCCATGCGCTCCTGCAGCTCAGCACGCCACGCAGCCGAGTCCCTGACCAGCCGCTCGGGATTGCTCTCTCGGGTGAGAGCTCGTCGGCTGGCCACCAAGTAGTCGATGAGGCTCCTGATGACGTCTCGCCCGTTTCTGGACCAATCCGTATCAGGCGCCAGGGCCGTGGCCAGGCGGCGAGCCTGCCTGGAGGCGAACGCGAACAGAGGCGCTCGGCGGGCGGGATCTAGCCCGAGATCGTCCATGGCCTGCTCCAAGGACGCCAGAAAGGTGAACCAAAACGCGTTGTCGTCCGGGTTTGCCGGGACGTCCTCCAGGGTGATGGGTTCGCCACATGGTCGCCACAGCAGCCCGGGCGGCACCCGAGGGGCCGCCCTTCGGATGCGCACACGTTGATTCGCCAGCGCCAGCGGATTGCCCGCCGTTCCCGTTGTCGCGGCCCAGACAGCAACGGTTTCGGCGACCAGTCGATTCAACGGCCTCGCGCTCAAGATCGCGCTGACGATGCGCCCGCTCTCGTCCTTCATGCCCAAGGTTTCCATCCGACCGGCCATGAGCAGAAGCCCCGGACAGACCTCGACCATCTGCGCGAGCCGTCCCGACGAATCATTCATCACGCTTCGGAAGACGAACCAAGCCATCCACTCGCCGCGCGCAAAACGATGAGCCAGGGCCAGAGCCTGCTCATGCCGATCGCAGCGGGTGACCAGCGCGTTCAGGTGCTGGTGCACGGTGCAGGCCGAATCCCTCGCCTCCTGCAGCCGCGATTGCGGCACCTGCGCGCGCAGGCAGATTCCCTCGACAGCACGCCACAAGACCGACGACCGGGGATGGTGCTCGTCCCAATCATCGGGAAGAAAATCAGGCTCTCCTGTAGTTTCTGTGGGTAGCTGAAGTCTACCGTCAGCAGGGCAGGTCC
>CAZHUY010000272.1:0-7833 GCA_964535465.1 uncultured Myxococcales bacterium | reverse complement strand
AAGACCCGCCGAAAGATGGGGGCGCCCAGACCCACCACCATGCCCAGCGCGCGCTGGTGATCCTCGGCGCCGATGCGATCCCAGGCCCGTTCCAGCAGCACCATGTCCTGCTCCACCAGCGGCAGTTGGGCCTGCGAATAGTAGGTGAACGCCTCGTCGTACTTCTTGCGCTCATAGAGAATGCGGGCCAGGGCCAGCGCCGCCAGGTTGCGCACGTCCTTGGGCGCGGCCGCCGTCTCGAGGATTTGCCGCAGCAGTTTCTCCGCGCCTTCGTCGTTCTTCTGGTTGATGCGGTCGACGGCCAACAGGTAACGGGCTCGCCAGCCGTACAAGCGCTCGCTGGCCGCCAGCGTCTCCAGCCGCGCCCGGCCCCAGGGACCGAAGCCCAGGCGCAGATCGCCCAGGGCCTGCAGGTACTCGACGAAGTCAGCCACTTCCGGTTCCAAATCGCCGTACTGGCTGCCGTAGATGATCCCGTCGAGGAAGCGCCACTCTTCCACCAGCCCCTTCTCGTAAAGCGGTTTGAGCGCGGCGATGGTCTTGCCGAGCAGGTCGGGCGAACGCCGTCCCGAGAGGACCTCGAGGTAGTACTCGATCCCGGCTTGCACGAATCCCATCTGCACCAGGGCTTCTGCCAGGCGGAAGGCCGCCGTGTCGCGCCGCAGATCGGTCTCGGGCAGGGCGGTGTAGAGATCGTAGAGGACCGCGGCACCTTTGGCCGTCTTCTTGGCGTTGAGCAGCTCGAGGCCGCGATCCATGCGCTGATCCGCATCCGCGGGGGCCTCTACCTCGGCCGGCGGCGTGGCCTTTTCCTCGTTCGAGGGCGTAGCGGCGGCAGCTTGAGCCGGCGCTTGAGCTGCCACGGCCGGCGCGGCCGGGGCAGCCGGCGCGGCGGCCAGCCACAGCAAAGGCAAGAGCGCGTGCATCATCGCTCGTCGCCTCCCCACGCGAACGAGAAGCCCAAGACGGCATGCAACTCCTGGCGCAAGTCCCAGTTGTCGCCGTTGATGAGGACGTACTCACGCACGTCCAGACGGACCGAGGCGTGGGGGCTCAGGAACACACGGAAGATGAGCCCCACGACCGGACCGGGCAGATAGGTTTGCGGGTCGGTGTAGCGGGCCATGGCCACACCCACGGGAACCGAGAGCTCCAGGTGGACCACCCTGCGATTGAACAGGGCCAACTTGCCGTAGAAGGGCTTGATGACCAGGCTGGACGACAAGATCATGTCGATGGCCGACATGTCCGTGGGCAAGGCCTGGAAATTCTCGCGCAGCTCGGTGTAGAGGCCGGTTCCCAACTGCTTGTAGACGTAGGCCCCGTTGATGATCTCCCAGGCGAGGGCGTTGTTGAAGTGATAGGTGAACGACCCCCCGATGGTCAGGCCCTTGCGGAAGGCGTTCATGGGCAGGATGCCAGCCGCCGCATCCAGCTCGCCGCCCAAGCGAAACAGGCGACTCTGCACGGCGTAGGTGGACACCTGCTCTTCGTCGATGTCGTCCCCGGCCTGGGCAGGGAAGGCCGCGAAGAGCGGCAACAGGGCAAGGGCCAGAGCGTGTAGGGGGATGCGTCTCATGATTGTCTCCGTGCTTTAGGTACCCGAGTTGGCCAGGGCGATGGGATAGATGACGGTGACCTGTCCGCCGCGAGGTGAGGGGAATTGCCAGCGACGGATGGCGGCTTGCATGCAGCTCGTCGCTTCGTTGCTGGAGAGGCTGGAGGCCTTGATTCTGACGGTGGTGACCGCGCCACTGAGGCCGATCACCCATTCGAAGGTGACCTTACCGGCGAGGTTGGGGTTGGAGATGAGCTGGCGCTCGAAGCAGCCCTGCAGCTCGAAGATGTGCGCGTTGATGACCTTTTGGATCTCGCCGCGGTCCAGGTGACCTTCCACCTTCATGGTGTTGGGTTTGGCCGTGACCTGCGCGCGCACCACGCCGGTGGGCCCCTTGCCCAACACGCGCCCCAGGTTCTTGCCCACGTCGCGGCTCGACTTGGTGTCGAGCCGACCGATGCCGCTGCCCGCGGCGGCCAGGCGCAGGGAATCGCCGGGCAACTTGCCGATGGCGCCCGACACTTTGAAACCACCGCCGCGAATCGGACCGACGGCGTCCAGGTTGCTCATGGCGGTGGCCGACATGGGTTTGCTGGGCCCGTTGGACAAGCCGCCCAGCGCGGACAGCAGCTTCTGCGCGGTGGCCGAGGCCTGGGCCTGCGGGGTCGCGGCGCGGGTGCGCGGCATACGTGGGCCCGCGACCTTGGGTGTCTCCGCCGATGCCGTTTGGCTGGGCTCGGGCTTGGGCTTCTCCTTCTTCTTCTTCTCCTTCTTGGGCGGCGGCGCGGGCGGCTCCAGCTCGATCTCCTTGAGGGCGATGCGGGCGAAGCGGCCGTCCTTGTTGTCGGCGATGAAGTCGCGGCGGACCAGGCTGGTCAGACCGATGACGGCGAACACCAGAAAGTGCACCACCACCGAAACGGCGGCCACCTTCATCATGAACTTGGTCAGCCACGGCCCACGCGTGCCCTTGCCCAGCGGCGCCGCCTGCGGCACCAACTGCACCAGAACCTTGTCCCCCGAGGGCAGGGGGAAGACCACCTGGGTGGCGGGATCCAGGGGGATGTGACCGTTTTGGTCGGCGAGGCCGCGCCAGGTCCCATGGTCGATGCTCTGCCCGTT
The DNA here is from genome assembly GCA_964535465.1 of uncultured Myxococcales bacterium. Lineage (GTDB taxonomy): Bacteria > Myxococcota_A > Polyangia > Fen-1088 > Fen-1088 > Fen-1137. The sequence goes on along the minus strand of CAZHUY010000272.1, from coordinate 5,153 downwards.
TCCGCTGATGGAAGCGCCCTCGGGCACGACGTCGCGATGGAAGACGAAACCGCCCCGAGCCAGACGACGACCCACCGGCTTACGTAGCCCCGGCAGGCGCAACTTCTCGCCATGGGCCAGGTGCCGCAGCTTCAAGACACAGTCGTGGCGGAAGCGCACCACCTGGACGGCGTGGGATTGGCCCGCGGCCAGCGTGCCGGTACCCGCCTGCAGCAGCCCGTCGAGCAAGGAGAACGAGGGTTGGTAGAAGGCGTCTTCGAGATCCTCGTCGTCGTCGCCCTCCGCGGGGGGAGGCAAGAGGGAGAAGGCGGGCGCAGAAGCCTTGGTCGTGGCCAGCGCTGGCGCGGCCGGCGCATCAGGCAAGGTGGGTAAGCCGGCGATGGTGGCGTGCGCCTGGCTGGGACGCACCACCGGGACGGTCTGGGAGGGTCGCGCCGCCGAGGGCGCTGGAGCCGACAGGCCGCCAGGCGCGGGCATGGTGAGATCGGCGGTGCCGGTGCGCCGAGCCGGGGCAGGGGGAGACGCGGTGGTCGCCACCGGCTCGGCCGGCGCGGGCGGGGCCGCGGGTCGGGCAGGCGCCGGCGGAAGGTAAGCGGGCGCGGGCGGCGACGGAACACGCACCGAGGGAGGGGCGCCCGGTTTGACGAAGGCGGTGACAGGGGCGGGATGAACGGGCGCCGGCACGCTGGCCGCCGTCGGCTTCTTCACGGCGGGAGCCGCGGGCATAGGCCGGGCAGCGGGCGCGGACGCAGGCCGGGCAGCAGGCGCGGGCATGCCGAGCGCGGGTGGCGGCAGCGGCTTGGCGGGCGCGGGCGGGGTCGGGGCTTTGCCGGCGAAAGGCGGCGGGGCAGCCGGCTTCGCCGCCACCCGGGGAGACGCCACCGGGCGTGCGGGCGGCCGCACCGACACCGGCGCGGGCGTCGCATCGGCCCGGTGCACGGTGATACGCAAGCTGAACTGTGCGATGCGAATCTCGTCGGTGGCCGCGACCGCCTGCTCCTCGATGGGCTCGCCGTTGACCTGAGTTCCCACGAACTCGTCGTAGTTGGCCACCGTGCAATTCTCGCCATCGAAGCGCAGTACCGCGTGGCAGGCCGATACCGACGGGTCCTCCAGCCGAATCATGACCCCGGGAGCGCTGCCCACGGTCACCTCGGCCGAGGTGAACATCATCGAACCGCGAAAACGCGCGTCCTCGAAGAGGATGACCTCGAGAGCGCCCCGGCTCTTGGGGGAGCCTCCCGTCATTTCTTCTCCTCGGCCGGGGTCACGACCTCCACCGTACGCTGGCGGAAGCTGTCGGGCACCTCGACGGTGCTCTTCCAGTCACTCGGGGTGCGTTGGAACAGATAGATCACCCCGGCCGCAGATTGCCCGCGCAGCATGCGCTCGTCGAATTCGATGCGCGATTCCTGGCGCACCGATTCGCGCACGGTGGTGCGCGGATCGCTGGAGCGTGCCTCGGCTGCAGAGAGAGTGGATTGGCCAGGCGACGGCTCGACCACTCTCTCGGTGGGCGTGGCGCGCGTGTGAACCGGAGTCTTGCTCCTGCCGTGTTTGCGTTTGCCCGCAGCCCATCCGTTCGTCGCGGAGGCCAAGAGAAGGCAGAGCACGAAGCCGATGATGCGAGGGTGTGCTGTCATGGGATCACTCGGGGGCAAGAAGGAGGAAATCCTCGTCGGTCAGGTGAATGAAGGCGCGGTCGGGGATCTTCAGATCCGGCGCCACGAAGCGCACGGGTACGGTGACGGACTTCACGATGGTGTGCGCGGTGGGAGAATCGAGCGGCACCTCGCCCAGGTACAAACGAATCATGTTCCAGCCCCGACCGGGTCGCCCGGTGGGTAGCTCGGCCGTCTCCACCAAGGTCACGTTGCGCACGTCCATCTTGAAGCAAGTGCGCGTGGTGTTGCGCAAGAGCACGCGCACGTCGAGGTTGGGCGATTCCGGGGGCGGCAGATAATCGGGATCGACGCGCACCGTGAGAATGCCACCCTCGGGGGAGGCGAGGACATAGTCACCCAGACCGGAGAGAACCACCAACGGTAAGAAGGGATCGTCCTCGGCACCTTCGAGCAACTGATTGGCCCCCTCGGCGAACACCAGCCGGCGGTCGCCGGTCAGGCGCAAGGCCCACACCGTGCTGGTGCCAGGCTTGGCGTCGATGATACGCACGCCAGGGAAAGGCTCGGTCGGCGTGGCCTCCATGCGGTGGGTCTCGAGCTGATCGCTGGTGCGGTACTGGTAGGCGTAGGCCAGGTCACGGTTGGAGTCGTTGGTCCAGGGGTCCAACCCGCGAATGGCCTCGTCGCCGTTGGCGATCCCGTCCATGTCGCTGTCGACCAGACGATCATCCGAGAGTGGGTTGCCGCCCAGGCGAACCTCGACGAGATCAGGCACACCGTCGCGATCGGAGTCCACCAGATAGGGATCGGTGCGCAGCACCGCCTCTTCGCAATCGTTCAAGCCGTCGATGTCGTGGTCCGCCGTCACGTCCGCCAGGATCAGGCATTCCTTGAAGGTCGCGGGCGACAACGGATCAAAGGCGCCGTCCGGTGTGGCCAGCCGCTTCTCGATTCCATCCCCCACGCCGTCGCCGTCCGTGTCGGGGTTCAGCGCATCGGTTCCCAGCTTGGCTTCCTCGTCATCGGAGAGCCCATCGCCATCGCTGTCCGCCACCGGCGCCTTGCCCCGCAGCAGGCTGTTGGTGTTCATCACGGTGATCTGGCGCAGCACCAGACGACTGCCCGTGCCCGCCACATCCACCGCCAGAAAATCCAAGGCCCCGGGAGCCTGCACCACCATCTGGCCCTGACCGGCACGCGCCATGTCGCCCAGGACCTTTTCCGCACGGGCGTCCTGTCCCAGCTTGAAGGTATCGAAGACCAGGTCTTGGGCGCCATTCTGACGAACGTACTCGCGCAACTGGCTCACGATATCGGCGTAGAGCCAAAGCTCGCAATCCGCTTCGTTGGGCGCGGGCACGACACTCGCGCAGAATGTCTTGGCCAGTTCGGTCCGGCACTCGGCGCTGCCTGGGGTCAACTCCTGGGCGATGCACCAGGGGACGGAGAAGGCAGGGTCAGGCGGACCGGCCGCCACGAACAGGACCATGTAGCGCGTCCGGCTGCGCGCGCCAGGGTTCGCGGCGAGAAGATCGTCTTCGATGATGGTGCTGGCCACGCGCAAGGTATCCAGGTAATTGCGCTGCGCCTGGCCCACGGAAGCGGCCAAGGCCTCCAGGGCCGCATCGACCACCATGGGATCGGACGAGAACCCGGGGAACATGGGCCGGGCCGTGGCGCCCATGAGTAGCAACGACACCGCCTGGCCTGGACCACGGTGGCGCCCGATGAAGGCACGCAGGGTGTTGATGCGCCGGCCGGCCGGATCGCCCTCGAACATGCCACCGCTGCCATCCATCACAATCAGCGTCTTTTGCGGGAACGCGATGGCCGCCGGATCGTCGGTGCACAGATCGCCCTCGAAAGAAATGCGATCGGGTTGGTTGGGCGCGTACTTCTCGCCGTAAAGGTGAGCATCGGTGCACGCCGCAAGGGCCAGGAGAGACAGCAACGCAGGGAGCGGGGAGTGGAGAGCGTGGGCGTGGGCGGTAGCGTGAGCGGGTCTCGGGGAGCGGGGAGCGTGGGCGGTAGCGTGAGCGGTAGCGGGTCGCGACGATCGGCGCTCGTGCGCGCGTCGCGATCCGCGGATCGCGTTCCGCTCGCCCCACACGAACTCGCTCACGCCCACGCCCACGCTAGTCGCGTCCCGCTCCCCGCGACTCACAGCACGCCTCCATCCACGACGGCCCCGCGTATCCCCGGCGGGCCACGCAGGATCAGGCCGGCGCGGCCCACGATCCAGACGTCGTCGGGGGCGGCGGCGTACACACCGGTCAGCCAGCGATCATCCGGCACGGGCCAGGGCGTGAAGGTCGAAGTGGCCTGCACCATGCTGACCACCAGGCCCTCGTGCCCGACGATCCACGCGGTGTCGCCCAACACGCTGACCGCCCGCAAGAACTTCAGCGGTATCGCGTTCACGTCGTTGCCATCGGGGTCCTTGACCACGCCCAGACGGGTGCCCTTGCCAGGGACCCAGTGAAACACGGCCCCGTCCAGCCCGACCACGTAGGCGCCCTCGCCGTAGCGGACGGCTCCGGCCAGAGTCTTCGTGTATTTGCTCGTGATGCGCGGGGGAGTCTCGGGCACGGTTCCCGCCGTGAGATTGGGCCGCACCACCACGCCCAGCGAGCCCACGATGATGGGACCGGCCGCGGTGTCGGCCACGGCGTAGTAGTTGTCATTGCGCTTGTTGGCCACCAGCTTCCACACGCCCTGGTTCTGAATCAGCACCGTACCCTGCTCGCCGGCGGCCACCACGTATCCGTTGCCCACGCACACTCCATTCAGCATCGCGGTGGTCAAGGGCTCCTCGGGCACCCACACCTCGTCCTGGCGACGCAGCACCGTGCCCTGCTCGCCCACCGCGTAGGCCAGGGTCGCGTCGAGCACGGCCACGCCACGCAGGTTGGCCACCGTTCCACTCTCCTCACGCAGCAGCGCCCCGCCGTTCCAGTGCAGGATGGTCCCTTGGTCGCCCACCAGGATGACGTTGTTCGGATCGCTGCCCGCCACTGCGTTGAAGTTGACCGCGCCCTGCTCCACGCGCTCCCACTGCGACGCCAGGCTATCCACCCCGGCGTCGCGCACGACCGCGGTGGACAGACGATCGCAACCCGCGAACGCCAGCAAGAACAATGAGAGCAGAAGTCCGGAGCGCATAGGAAGATCTAGGGGACCCCTTCCAGTCCTGGGGGACACTGGCTCAGCGACTTGCAGTAACACCCGCAGGTTCCCGCGCCAAGTTCCGAACAAGATGCGGGACAGCCCGGCGCGATGGTCTTCAGACGAAACTCATAACGACCGCTGGCCGCAAAATCCCAGTGGTCAGCGCCTGAATCGCGCACCTGCAGATAGTACTTGTAGGGCGTGGCCGGCGCGGCGTCGTTGGGCGCCGACACCGCGTGCTTCTTGGCGGCGAACGAGCACTCGGTGCAATCGCCGTCGCCGAAGATCTGCGTGCTGGCCTCCGTGGTGGGCATGGCCCCGGTGTAGGTCCAGCTCTCGTGCAGGCCGAGGTCACTGGTG
>CAZHUY010000271.1:5258-7855 GCA_964535465.1 uncultured Myxococcales bacterium | reverse complement strand
CGTAGGTGATGTCGAGCGCGTGCTCGGCATCGATGAAGGCGCACACGCCACCGGCCTTCTGTGCCTGGGCAATGGCCTGTAAAGTGAGTGTGGTCTTGCCCGAGGACTCGGGGCCGAAGATCTCGACCACGCGCCCGCGCGGCAAGCCACCTACCCCCAGGGCGAGATCGATCCCGACGGAGCCGGTGGGAATCACCGCGATGTCGGCGGTGTCGGCACCACCCAGGGACATGATGGCGCCTTTGCCAAATTGCTTTTCAATGGCGTTGAGGGCACTGGCAATGGACTTCAACTTCTCTTTGATGGTGGACATGGCTTCTCCTTTGTTTGTTGTGGTCGTCAAATTCACTTCCCCACCTCTCTATCCAAAGCCCGGTATTGCAGGGCTTCAGCGACATGCGGTCCGCGCACGTTCTCGCTCTCATCCAGATCGGCAATCGTTCTGGCCAGCCGACGCACGCGCTCGATGGATCGCGCGGATAGCGCCAGCTTCTCCACCGCCCGTTCCATGAGCCGGTGTCCATCGGCATCCAGTCCAGCCGTTGCACGCAGCGTCCGCGACGACAGGCGGGCGTTGTTGCACCCCGCTCGCACCATCTGCCTATCCCGCGCCTTTTCCACGCGCCCCCGCACCACCTCGCTCGACTCGCCGGTTTCGCTGTTGCTGGCGAGCTCGCGGTAGGAAATGGCCGGAACCTCGACGTGCATGTCGATGCGGTCGAGCAGCGGCCCCGAGAGTCGGCCGCGGTAGCTGTCGATGGCCGCCTGTGAGCAGGTGCAGGTGCGCAGGGGATTGCCGAAGTGGCCGCAAGGGCAGGGGTTGAGGGCGGAAACCAGCATAAAATCCGCCGGGAACACCACGGTCCGGCGCGCGCGCACCACCGCGATCTCGCGCTCCTCCAGGGGTTGGCGAAGCGCCTCGAGCACGTGCCGTCCGAACTCCAACAGTTCGTCCAGGAACAACACGCCCTTGTGCGCGAGTGAGATCTCGCCTGGTCTCACCATGGGCCCTCCGCCCACCAGACCGGCCACGCTGACCGTGTGGTGGGGCGCGCGAAAGGGCCGCTCGCGGACGAGGGATCGTCCGCCCAACATGCCCGCCACGGAATACACCATGGTGGTCTCCAGCGATTCGTCGAAGGTCAGGGCTGGCAGGATCCCGGGCAGGCGACGGGCCAGCATGGTCTTGCCCGAACCCGGCGGCCCCACGAACAGCAGGTTGTGGCCGCCGGCCGCGGCGATCTCCAGGGCTCGACGCGCGACCTCTTGTCCGCGCACCTCGGCCAGGTCAGCCGAGACTGAATTCCCGGCCGTATCGACCAGGGCGGGCGCGACAGGACACTCTTGCCCCTGCAGCATGCCCAGCAACTCGCCCAGGTGCCCCACGGGAACCACCTGGCATCCACCCACCACCGCGGCCTCGGCCGCGTTGCCGCGCGGCACGAAGAGGCGCTGCAGCCCGCGCGCCCGCGCGTAGGCCGCCACGGGCAGCACGCCCTTGATCGGGCGAACGCTTCCATCCAGGGCTAGCTCGCCCAAAAAGAGCGATCGCTCGAAGCTCTCGGGCTGCAGGAAGCCCGCGCCACACAAGATCCCCATGGCGATGGGGACATCGAAGGCGGCCCCATCCTTGCGCAGATCCGCCGGAGCCAGGTTCACCGTGATCCGACGCAAGGGGAACTTGAACCCACTGTTCTCCAGCGCGCTGCGAATGCGCACGCTGCCCTCCTTCACGCCGGCGTCAGGCAGTCCCACGATGTTGCAGCCGGGAAGCCCCGACGACACGTCGACCTCAATATTTATGGGCGCGGCTTCGATGCCGATGACGGTTGCGGAGAGCAGACGAGCAAGCACGCCCCTGCCCAGAGCGAAAACGGTGCCAAGGCGCGAGGGCCCGATTTCCGCGCCCGGTCTGCACCATGGTCGGAAGCCTTGGGCGAATCTCGGTCAGACGCCGTCCTGCCCGCCGGTCACTCTCGAATCGAGAGACGAAATTCGCGGTAGAAGCAGAAGGGGATGGGGCGGCCCTGATCGAGGTAGGGATGGAAGCGGTAAAGACGAGCCTTCTCCAGGATAGCGCTGTCGAGTGTCGGCTCGGACGATGTGAGCACCGTGACCTTGTCGACCGAGCCGTCCGCGCTCACACAGAATTTGAGGCGCGACAAGAACGAAACGCCGGGCTTGCGCAAGGGCTGTGGAATGGTGGGTTGATAGCGCGCATCGTTGGGATTGATGGCCAGCAAACCATCACCCACGGCTGGCGCCACGACTCTGGGCGATCCGGTCCGTTGTCCTCCCCCCCCAGGACCCGGGCTCGTGACAGCGGGCGCAGCCTTGGCGATCACCACGCTGTCCGTCGAAGCAGGCTCGGGCGTCGCCGGCGCGATGGCAGGCTCGGCCAGTGGTGTCTCGCTGGGAGCGACCAGCTTGGCCGCGGGACGCGTTCGGCTCTTCGGCGTCACCCTGGGCGTGGCTGGGCCTCGCGCTCTTTCCGCCTCGCCCCCCCCCTGTGCTGTCTTCGCAGGCTGGGCCGGCTCAGGACTGGGCAGCGGGGAGGGCGTCTCCACCTGGACTGGCAAGACGTCCACCTCGATCTT
>CAZHUY010000271.1:0-5248 GCA_964535465.1 uncultured Myxococcales bacterium | reverse complement strand
GATCGCGCGCGCGACCAGGACCCCAGAAGAGCGCGACCAGCAGGACGAACAGGTGCAGACCGAGGGACATGGCCACGGCGGCCGGCCAGCAGGGTATCGCTTTCGCCTTTGACACGGCCGTTGCCATGGTCTTGGCCAACCCGTGCTAGAGGACCTTGCAGCACAAGACGCCGCCCAGCTCCGGACCGGGCTTGGTCGCCACGTTGGCCTCGCCGACTCTCTGAGCCGAAGTCCCGCACTGCCACACGCCGCCGGTGCTCTCACAATCGGCGAAACCCATGCGCCGGATGAACGGGGAACACTGATCACTCTCCGGCGACCCCACATTGCCGCATCCGTGCAGATCGTTGCGCTCGTCCCGGTCGCACACACCGTCCGCCGAGGCGCCTGCCATGGCGATGAACAGGCCTCGTTCGCCCGGCGACAGGATCTGCTCGCAACCGGTTCGGGAACGTTCGCTGACCTCCTTGCCGCTCAGGCAGGGACGCCAACCCGTCGCGCACAGATCGCCCGCGGAACATGCGGTGCAGGTGCCGCTCGAGAAACAACGAAACCCGTAGGGATTGGCGCTGGTGTTGCCGCTCTCGCCGGAACACGGTCGGGACGGCGGGATGGAAGTGGACAGCCCAGGCACCCTCCAAGCGCCTGCACAGCCAGCGATGGAGGGCCACGCCGCGAGATCGCGAAAGCCTTCGCGGCTTCCGTCCGAACACCCGACGATCCAGGCAGGGCCGTAGAGTGGTTCCGGCGCTTGCAGGGCCTGGGCATCCTCGGGCATCGAGGATTCCGGAGCGGACGAGACTCCGTCAGGGCTCGAGGACCCGGAGGCGTCGGGCGGCATCAGCCCGGGGGTAAACACATGACAACCCAGGCAGGCCACCGCAAGAGCCACGAGCCCGCCCCAGGTGGCCGCAGGTAGCCCTGTCCACGCGGGTTTGCGGCGCAAGGCTCGGACCGGAATCATGCCGGCAAGATTACATCATTTGCTCTATCCCCGAAGCCTTCCGGGATCTCCCGCCTATCGCATCCCGCTGCCGCACACCCGGACCGGTCGGCTGGCAGGCAGCAACAACTCGGGGGCTCTGCCCGGCGCCGCGGGTGCCAGCGGTCCCGCGGCCGCGTGCTCGATGCGCGCGACCACGACCTTCTCGCGGACGAAGTCGTACTTGGCGCATCGATCCGAGCTGGAGGCCCAGCGTCCATTCTCCTCCTCGATTTCGCTCCCTGTCTCGACCACGGTGCGATCCGGGAGCAACGCGATCTTGATGCGATCCCGTATCCCCGGCATGTCGTAGTAGCGGTAGGCCACGATCTGAGCGGTGCCCACATCGGATTCGATGATCTTCCACTGCTCGGTCTTGGCCAGACTCAGCATGGCCTCCCAACGTGCCTCGACCGAGAGCGTGCTCTGTTGCTGGAAGGGAACGTACGCTTGCGGAGCGGCGCACCCCGCGAAACCCCACAATGACATCGCGAGCACGGCCACGCCGAGGGCGCGTGAGACGAGATGTGGGGTTTTGTGGGAAGACACGACGATACCTCCAACAGGGTCAGTTTTTGCAAGGTTAGTGCCAGTAAGCGAGCCTACATAAATTCCACCACTTGCACGCCAACCCGGCGATCCGCCGACGGCCAAAACCGTCCCTTGCCGTCGCCGGACCGACCGAAAGAGTCAGCGCGAGCGAAGCACGCGCGCCGGAACGCCCGCCACCACGGCGTAGGCGGGAACATCATGGGTCACCACGGCGCCCGCGCCCACCAGCGCGCCGCGGCCCACGGTCACCCCCGGTAGGACGATGCTTCCCACTCCCAGGTCGGCATCGTCCTCGATGACCACCGGGGCACAGGCGATGGGTGAGAACAGCACCGGGACTTCGCGGCCCGCCTCTTGGTGCTGCGATGTGATGATCTTGACCCCGATGCCGATGCCCACGCGGGCTCCGATGGTCAGGCCGCCCGCCGAGTGGAAGAAACACTGCTGGCCGACCCAGGTCTCGTCGCCGATGCGCATCTCGTTGCGGTGGTAGCCCTTGAGGATGGTGTCGTGTCCCACGTATACGTTGCGGCCGAGCGAGATGTTTTCGGGATGAAACACCAGCACGCCAGGCTCGAACACGCAGTCCGCCCCCAAGCTGCGAAAGTCAGCCGGCGAGAACACCCCGGTCCCATGGCTGCGATGGCGCGGTTGCATCGAGAGGGACCAGGATAGGCGCAGGCACGGCATCCCTCAAGATCCACGAGTTTGACGTCCCCACCTGCGACCGCCATAGTTGGGGCCCATGCGCGAAAGCACCATCGAACGTAACACCAAGGAAACCCAAATTCGGGTGGTGTTGAAGCTCGACGGCACGGGGCAACGCAGCATCGCGACCCCCTTGCCCTTCTTCAACCACATGCTGGATTCGTTCGGTCGCCACAGCTTGGTGGACCTGCACATCGATGCGCGCGGCGACGTCGAAGTGGACGGACACCACACTGTCGAGGACGTCGGCATCGTGTTGGGCCAGGCCTTTCGCGAGGCCCTGGGCGACAAGCGCGGCATCACGCGTTTTGGCGATGCGACCATTCCCATGGACGAGGCCCTGGCACGCGCGGCTGTCGATTTCGGCGGCCGGGGCTGCCTGGTCTATCGCGCGGATCACCTGAAGCGTCGACGCATCGGCGACTTCGACGCCGAGCTGGCACGTGAGTTCTTCGCGGGCTTCGCCTCGACCGCCCTGTGCAACCTGCACCTGGAGACCTTCTATGGCGAGAATGCCCACCACGCCATGGAGGCCCTGTGGAAGGCGTTCGCCCGCGCCGTGCGCACGGCGGTGCAGCTCGATCCCCGCGACCAAAACGTGCCCTCGACCAAGGGCACGTTGACCGCGTGACGATGTCGAAAGCACACATCGCCATCGTCGACAGCGGCAGCGGCAACCTGCGCAGCGTGGAGAAGGCGCTGGAACACGTGGGCGCCGAGGTGGAGATCACCGGCGACGCCGATCGTGTGGCCCGGGCCGACAAGATCGTCGTTCCCGGCCAGGGCGCCTTTGGCTCCTGCATGGCCGGACTGGAACGTGACGGTGGGGCCTTGCGCTCCGCCGTCATGGACGTCATCGGCAGGGGCAAACCCTTCTTTGGCATCTGCATCGGCCTGCAGTTGCTGTTCGAGGGCAGCGACGAGGATCCGACCTGTCGCGGCCTGGCGGTCCTGCCCGGCCGGGTGAGGCGATTCAAGATCGCGCCGCCGCTCAAGGTGCCACACATGGGCTGGAACGCCTGCCGCCATGAGGTCGCCGCGCGAACGCCCCTCCTGCGCGACACTCCCGATGGCACGTTCTTCTACTTCGTGCACAGCTACTTCCCGGTACCCACGCGATCCGCGGACATCGCGCTTAGCGCCGAGCACGGCGAATCCTTCTGCGCCGCCGTGGCCCGTGACAACGTCTTCGCCTGCCAGTTCCACCCCGAAAAAAGCCAGCACGCCGGTTTGGCCCTGCTCGGCCGTTTCGTTTCCTTGTAGAAAGTCCTGACCATGCTGGTATTTCCCGCAATCGATCTCATGAACGGCCAGGCGGTGCGCCTGCAACAGGGCCGTCGCGACAGCGCCACGGTCTATTCCAAGAACCCGCCCGAGCTGGCCATCGCCTTTGCCGCGGCGGGCGCGCCTCGCCTGCACGTGGTGGACCTGGACGCGGCCTTCACCGGCGGCGTGCAGAACAACCACGAGACCATCAAGGCCATCCTGGCCGCCACCAAGATGGAGGTCGAGGTGGGCGGCGGCGTGCGCACGGTCGAGGCTTGCGAGCGACTCTTCGCCCTGGGCGCGCGTTACGCCGTCATGGGCACCGCCGCGATCAAGACCCCCGAGCTGGTCGCCGAGGCCTGTCGACGTTTTCCCAAGCGCATCGTGGTGGCCGTCGACGCCCGCGAGGGAAAGGTCGCGGTCGAAGGCTGGACCGAGACCACCTCCAAGGACGCGCTGGAGGTCAGTGCCGCCGTGGCCGAGGCCGGCGCCGCCGCGGTCCTCTACACCGACATCGGGCGCGATGGCATGCGCAGCGGGCCCAACCTTGAAGCCACCGCCCGTTTGGCCAAGCACATCGCCCCCTGCCCGGTCATCGCCTCGGGCGGTATGGCCCGCCTGGATGACATCGATCAGGTGAAGACCACTGGCGCGCAGGCCGTGGTCATCGGCAAGGCCATCTACGCGGGCATGTTCACCGTGGCGCAGGCCCTCGCGCGCGCGGCTCAGGTCACCGGCTAGTCATGCTGGCGCGCCGGATCATCCCTTGCTTGGACGTGGACGAGGGCCGCGTGAAGAAGGGTGTCCGCTTCAAAGAGCTGCGTGACGCCGGCGATCCGGTCGAGGTGGCGGCCGCCTACGATCAGCAGGGAGCCGACGAGATCTGTTTCCTCGATATCACCGCGTCCTCCGACAACCGCGCCACCATGCTAGAGGTGGTGCGCATCACCGCCGAGCGGGTTTTCTTGCCGCTCACCGTGGGTGGAGGCGTGCGCAGCGTCGAGGACGTGCGCAAGTTGCTGCTGGCCGGCGCCGACAAGGCCGGCATCAACACCGCGGCCGTCCACGATCCCGAGCTGGTCCGTCGTGCTTCGGGCGCCTTTGGCAGCCAGGCCATCGTGGTGGCCGTCGACGCGCGCCGCCGCCCGGATCGCCCGGGCAACTGGGAGGTCTTCACGCACGGCGGACGCACGCCCACCGACATCGACGCCCTGGCCTGGTGCGCGCGCATGGCCGAGCTGGGTGCGGGCGAGATCCTGCTCACCAGCATGGATCGCGACGGCACACGCGACGGCTTCGATCTGCAGTTGACGCGCGCCGTGTCCGACCGCGTGCCCATCCCGGTCATCGCGTCCGGCGGCGTAGGCACTCTGGAGCACCTCTACCAGGGTGTGGCCCAGGGTGGCGCCGACGCCGTGTTGGCCGCGTCCATTTTCCATTTTGGCGAATACACCCTGAAACAGGCGCGCGATTATCTGCGCGAGCGGGGCGTTCCCGTCCGCGAGGGATAGGATTTCGCTCGACTCCGGCCATGCGGAACCGGATTCGCACCCCCGTCGTCGATCCCCAGCGCTGCACGCGCTGCCACTTGCACACGGATCTGTGCGCCTGCGATCTGCTGGTGCCGCTCGACACGCCGACCGAGCTCGTGCTGGTGGCCCATCGCTACGAAATGCGCAAGCCCACCGTAAGCGTCCGGTCCTGACCATCTCGCGGACGGGCCCCACCGCAGGCAGTATC
>CAZHUY010000270.1:0-7893 GCA_964535465.1 uncultured Myxococcales bacterium | reverse complement strand
CCGTCGAAGTCGTACACCGCAGGCTGCGAATAGTGCGCGCCCGAGCGGATGTTGGGCCCCAGGTCGATGCGCCACAGGCGCGTTCCGTTCAGCTTGATCCCGTCCAAGTAGGTGCTGCTGGTGACGCCGGCGTTGGCATTGTCCTGGGCGTCCGCGGGCTGCCACTTGAGGACAATCTCGTATTGTCCGTCGCCGTCCAGATCACCCGGACTCGCGTCGTTGGCTTCGTAGCCCGCGCCGGGAGGGGTCAGCGGGATCTTGAGGTAGTTCTGGCCCCACACGGTGGCCTTGGGCGATGGCTCGCCTTCGTTGCCATCGATCACGGCGGTCACGGTGTACACGGAATCGCCGTTGCCCGAGGCGTCCAGGTAGTTCGTGCTGTCGGTCACCGACGCCATCTTGCTGCCGTCGCGATAGACGTTGTAGGAGACGCTGCTCGGGCTGGAGGGGTCGTATTCGTAGCCGAACATGCGCCAGCCCACGTAGACGCCGCCCGAGACCTTCACCGCCACCACGCCGCGGTCGAGATCCTCCATCTGATAGTGGCCGTCGATGGCCGGGGTTCCGCCCTTGGGCGTGGTGCTGGTCTGGCTGGATGTGGCGCCGCCGCTGGCCGCGCCGCCGCTGGCCGCGCCGCCGCTGGCACCCGCGACAGTTCCGCCGCCACTTGTCTTGCTGGAGCCACCCATGCCGCCGCTGGAGCCGCCACGTCCGCCGCTGCCGGCGTTGCCCCCGCTGCTGGTCGTGCCGCTGCTCTTGCTGGCGCCGGTCGACTTCCCGCCCGAGGCCGCCGTCGTGCCGCCCGCGCCGCCGCTCGCTGCGGCGCCAGCGCTAGCGCCCGCGGACGAAACCGGTGCCGAGCTGCCCATCGAAGACCCAGCGCGTCCACCGTTCGCGCCGCCGCTCGACGAGCTGGCGCTACTGGCGCCGCCCTCGGGCCCCGAGGTGGACTTCGTGCCCTCCGAGGACCCGGAACACGCCGGGGCCAAGGCCACGACAGCCGCGAGCAGGGTCGAGAACGATCGGATCTTCGGCAACGTGGTTCCAATCCGCATGAACAGCTCCGGACGGGGGAAATCCCCTCGAGATGGATTGTCGGACCAAGAACGTTCTTGCCTCGGTCAGGCGAAGAAACGTCAAGAGAGTCGAACCGGCAGCGCGCCCAGCAGGAATCGAACCTGCAACCCCCGGCTTAGAAGGCCGGTGCTCTATCCAATTGAGCTATGGGCGCAAACGCGAGGGATTCTAAGCGATTCGAAAGGCAGGCGCCTCAGCTTTGTCCCCAAGCGCATTGCACCAATAGCACGTCGCTGGCGGCTGCGGAAAGGGGGCAGGGGCGGGGGATCGGAGAAAGCGGGCGCGGTGCGCTGCTCGGAGGCGGTATTCCACGGTGTTAGGCGAAGTATTTGAGCGCATCGCCTGCCGAGGCGACCAGAAGCTCCACGCCGCCTTCCGCGTACATGCGAAAGCAACCGGGTTGGGATACCAGTTGCACGGCACGACGACAGCCGAGTTGGCCCAGGAACTTTCGCCAGTGCCGGAGCGGCTCGGTGTCGCTGAGTTTCGTCTCGACCGGCAGCCACGGCTTGCCATCGCGGAGGATCAGGAAGTCGATCTCCTCCTTCTCCTTGTTGCGCAGGTACCTGAGATCGAACGTCCCTTCGCCGCTGTCCGTCCAGAAATCGCACGCCTTGCGCAGGTGAACCGCCACCAGATTCTCGAAGCGTGCCCCCGGCTCCTGCACCTCGCTCCAATCCCACAGGTAGAGCTTGCTCTCTCTCTTTAGGCTGCGCGACACCGAGCGAGCGTAGGGTTTGAGCTCGAAGGTGTAATAGAGTTCTGCCAAGAGGCCGAGCCAGCGTGTGACCGAGTCGAAGCTCACCTCGAGATCCTCGCGCAAGGAGACTCGTGAGAGCGGTGAGCCGACACGTTCCGGCAATAGGGATGCCAGCATTTCCACCCGGCTCAGCTCCGGGATGCGGGAGAGGTCGCGCAGGTCCTCGCGGATCACTTTTTCGATCCGACTTCGCCGCCATACGCGGGCCTTGCGTTCGTTGGCTGTCAGAAAGGGTTCGGGAAAGCCGCCGAAGCGCAGGAGAGGCGCAATGGGATCTTCCTTGGTTGTTGCCGCCGAGTGCGCGAAGAGGGCCCCTATCCTCTCATCGGGCTCGCTGGGTAACGATGCCGACGCGATTTCGGCAACCGAGAGAGGATGCAGATGGAAGTGGAGCGCCCGACCGAGCAGACTGTCCCCGCCCTTCTTGTAGACGTTGAGACGCGCACTTCCCGTGACCAGCAAATCGAATGGCTTCTCGCGCGTGTCGTACATGCCCTTGAGCGTGCGCTTCCATCCTCGGGCCTTGTGGATCTCGTCGAGCACGATCAACGGGACGTCCGATGATAGGGGCAGCCCGGCCGTCACTGTGTTGGGCGACTTGGTCCACGCCCGGCGGAAGCCGACGTCGTCCCAGTTGTGATAGGCGCCAACCTTTCGCTCACCGAGGAGCATCTTGTCCAGCGTGGTTTTGCCGCATTGGCGAGGCCCCGACACCAGGGCCATCTTGTGGTCCGAGAATGCCAGCTCCTTGATGGGCACCGCCAGGCTGCGTTGCATGCCGACCATACTACGATCACATCGGAGTTTGGTCGAGGTGCCATTCTGACCAAACTCCGACATGATCGGAGTTTGGTCGGGGGCGGAGGATCTGAGAAAGCGGGCGCGGTGCGCGGGCGGCGGGCATATGTGGACGATTGTGATGGGAACCCGCAGCGGGTTCCTCCTTTCGGCGTTCCAGGATCTGCTCGTCGGAGAGATCGTGCGGCCAGCCGTAGCCATCGAACACGGCCGCATCGAGATCATCGTGCAGCTTCTTCAGCACCGACACCAGCCCCTGCTCGTGGATGACCTTGTCCTTGGCATTGAGCGCCTCCCCCGAGCGCAGCTTCTCCAACACGTTGTACATGCCCGTGATGGTGAGGTCGGGCAGCCTGCTTCCTCTGGAAGCTCGCAAGACAGCGAAAAAAAGGGTAGCTGCTGCTTGCCCTGCTGACGTGCCGGGCAGTAGAGTCGCCCCGCTCACATGAGGTCGTTCGTGGAATTTGTTGTGGTGTCGGCAACGCTCGCGTTTGTCGGTACGGCCATGGCCGGCAGCAAGGGGGACAAGACCAAAAACCAAGAGAACTTGGCGCGAGCGGCATGTTTGATGGGGGATTACCAAACGGGGACCAGGATTCTGGTGGACCTATTCATCCAGACCGGCAAGCCCGTCCATCTTTTCAATCAGGGCCGATGCTACGAGCAGAACCACCGATGGGAAGAGGCCCTCGACCGTTTTCGCGAGTTTCTGCGCAAGGCACAGGCCATCGATGCGGACACCAAATCCTATGTGGATGCGCACATCGCGGAATGCGAATCTCACCTGGCCAAGGCGGCATCCGCCGCATCACCGCCGCCAGCCGCGCCACCCGCTACCACCCCAGCGGTTGAAACACCCACCCCCGCAGCACCGCCTCCTGCTGCGCCTGCTGTGGCCAAGGATTCGGGTTCGACCCTGCGAATCGTGGGCATCGTGACCGCCGCCGTGGGTGGGGCGGCGCTGGGCTTCGGAACCTACGAGTACTTCAGGCACGAGTCCTTGGTCGATGACCTGAAGAAGAAAGGCGGCCAGTATTCGGACGACCAGTTTTCGGACAAGCAGGGCCAAGTCAACGATTCCAAGACCCTGAGCTGGGTTGGTTTCGGCGTGGGAACCACGGCATTGATTGCGGGGACCACCATGTACTTTCTGGGGAGGGCATCCGCATCCAGCGGCACAGAACATGCAACGGTCACCCTCGTGCCCGGCATCAGCCAAGGCCAGACGT
The DNA here is from genome assembly GCA_964535465.1 of uncultured Myxococcales bacterium. Lineage (GTDB taxonomy): Bacteria > Myxococcota_A > Polyangia > Fen-1088 > Fen-1088 > Fen-1137. The sequence goes on along the minus strand of CAZHUY010000270.1, from coordinate 4,029 downwards.
CGTTGTTCCTTTCCGGAGTCTTCTAATGCGCAAACGAAGTTGTCTCCGCTTGTCGGTTCTCGCTGCCCTGCTTGGGCTGACTCTCTTGGGGGGCTGCTTCTCGGCCACTCCCGTGCGTCCGCCGAGGGGCACGGATGCTTCCGGTGATGCTTCCGACGGTCTACGTGCCGGGGATGCCCACGCCGAGAGATTGCTGGCCGCCGATGTCGTGGAGGACAGCGGTTGGACACCGCGGATCGACGCTGTGGTGCCGGATGCGATGCCCCCTCCGCCTGACCAGGCGTTTTCGTTCGAGGCGCTCGGTGTGACAGCCGACAGCCCCGTCTCTTCGGATCTTGGTCCCGCGAGCACCCCTGATGCTGCACCGGCAGGGTTGGATGCCGCGTTCGATGCTCCCAAGTCGCCGCCTGACATTTGCAAGGATGGTACTGTTGGCGCTGACGGTACGGCCGGCAGCGGTGGCGCGGCGGACGCGCTCATCCAAGCGGTCGATGCCTCAAGATCGTGCCCCGCAACCCCCTGTGATACGGGGTTCTACTGCAATTCGGGTGAATGTACCCCCACCGTCGCCGACGGCAATCCCTGCTCGGCTGATGGTCAGTGTAGCCACGGTCATTGTGTTTCCGGGACGTGCTGTCATGCCGTGTGTGGAACGTGCCACTCTTGTTCCACCGGGACTTGCAGCCTGGTGCCGGTGGGTAGCGCTTGCAACGCCGCAGGGAGCAGCGGGGTATGTGATGGCACGGGGGGTTGCAACGCATGCAGCCCGGGCGCTGCGTGTACGGACGGTATCAACGCGGATTGCCAGACTGGGTCCACGGAGTGCTCGACGGGAAGGCCATTCTGCAGGGCGAGCAACAGGTCCGGGTCGTGTGGCGACGGGCCATCTTGCGCCGCCGGGTACTTCACTGGTCAGTCGACCTGCCTGAATGGCTCCTGCAGCACACCGACGGCGGTCAGGTGTCGGTCCCGTTCATGTGATGGATCACAATGTCTGAGCTGCTCGTCAGCGCCCGGAGCCTCATCTCCGCCAAGCGCGATCAATGGTGCCGGCTCGACCCCAATTTGCCCCAACACACCAGTATTGCTGACGGTTTCAGGTGGCTCTCTTGGAGCCGGAGCTTCTTGGGTCTGGACTGCGGACTCGAGCTATCTCACATCAACGACGAACGCCACCGTCAGCGTCTCGCCTTCTTCGACCACAACGTACTCTGTCTACGCCGAGGGTCCCTGCAACAAGACCATCGCCACCCCTGGCGTAACAGTCAACGTGTCCCCATCCCCGTCGTTTTCGGAGAGTCCGCAGGGTCAAACCGTCCCCTGCGGAACAACCAGTCTCACGGTCTCTGTGACGCCCGCGGCAGGAACGATCGTGTCCTCCTATGAGTGGCACCGCTCGCTGGCAGCCATTGAAGGCGACGACTGGGTGATTCAGAATGGCGCCTACTTCTCTGGCCAAGGCACCTCGACTCTCTCGGTTGTGCCTGTTGACACCCAGACTGTCTGGTGTGTCATCACAGACATGTGTGGCCGCGAAGCGACCTCGGCTCTCGCAGAATTGACCGTGCCCGACCCGAGCACGTGCATGTAGTGGCCTTCGCACATGGGTATTGCGTGGTGACGAACGCCTGTGTTCACGTAACGCAGGTGAAGGCAAAAGGTTCCGCTCCATGGGCAAAACCAGGCAAGGGTTCTTCCCTATGACCGGCAAGGCGAAGCTGCCGGAGTCGAATCCCGTGCTCTTGTCCAAGGATCGTCGTCGTGCCGTCCTCGCTGGCTGCACGGTCGCGGTGATGGGGTTGGTGCTGTTGACGACGGCGCTGATTCGTTTGCGTCTGCTCAGCTTCCCGTTGGAACGGGATGAAGGCGAGTACGCTTATATGGGGCAGTTGCTGTTGCAGGGGATAGTACCCTACGGCGAGAGCGTCAGCATGAAGTGGCCGGGAACGTATCTCATCTACGCCGCGATCATGGTGGTGTTCGGCCAGACCACAGCCGGGATTCACGCAGGCCTCGTGGTCACAAGCCTCGCCGCGTCCCTCCTGCTCTTTCTGCTCGGTCGGCGCATCGCCGGTACAGTGTGTGGATCGGCGAGTGCGGCTGCCTGCAGCGCGCTGAGCATAGGCACGCCGACCCTGGGGCTTGCGGCGCACGCCACACATTTTGTTGTCGTGTGTGCGCTCGGCGGGTTTGTGTTGCTCACGGGCCGACGACCGACGGCACCTTGGCGACTCCTCGCGTCCGGTCTGTTGTTCGGTTTTGCCTGCGTGGTCAAGCAAACGGGCGCGGTCTTCGGCGTCCTGGCCGTGATCTGGATTGCATGGCAAAGCGTGGTCCGGGAACGTGCAGGATTGCGTCGAACATTGGCCCGGCTCGCGGCGCTCGTGGGAGGCGCACTGCTGCCGCTGGCGATCACGGGGTTGTGGCTGTGGGGTGCAGGGGTGTGGGCGAATTTCTGGTTCTGGACCGTCGTGTATTCCAGAACCTACGCTTCCCTTGTCACCTTTGCGGAGGGCATGGACTCTCTGGGGTTGATGGCAACGAACCTTTTCCTCGCGGCTCCCGTACTCTGGGTGGGGGCGGCTTTAGGGCTCGCCGTGATCCTCCGCTGGCACGCAACACGGGAATGGCGAGGCTTCACGGTCGGCATGCTGGTGCTCTCGTTCGCAGGCGTTTCCGCGGGACTGTATTTCCGAGGCCACTATTTCATCCTCATCATGCCCGCCGTCGCGCTTCTCATCGGCGTGTCGGCGGCGGGCTTCGCCGAATGGATCGCCGGTCGCCAGAAGTCGCTGCTGGCCATGGCCATCCCCGGCGTGCTCCTGCTTGGCGGCATCGCGCACGCTCTCTGGGTGGGGCGTGAGGTGTTTTTCCGGCTTTCGCCCACCGAGGCCTGCCGTACGACCTACTATCCCAACCCGTTTCCCGAGGCGGTCCAGATAGGCCAGTATCTGCGCGAGCACGCACGGCCAGACGCCCGCATCGCGGTGGTCGGTTCGGAGCCAGAGATCTACTTCTACGCTCGGCGCCGCGCGGCCACGCCATTTCTCTACGTCTATCCGCTGGTTGAGTTGCAGCCCTTCTCCGCGAAGATGCAGGCCGAGTTCGCTCAGGGCATCGAGACAGCGGATCCGGACTACGTCGTCTTCGTTTCCGTGCCGCATTCCTGGCTTGCGGAACCCGAATCCAACCGGGACGTTTTTAGATGGTTTGGCCAGTACGCGAAGAAGCATCTGCATGAGGTCGGGATGATCGAGATCCTCTCGCCACACCACACCGAGTTCCGATGGGAAGGAGATCCTGTCGAGTTGCGACCCCGAACTGCCCAATGGGTTGCCGTGCTTCGTAACAACCGACTGCGCTGAGAGGCACGCAATCAATGCCTTTGGCCACGACCTGGACTTACGCGCCGGGGCGGGTGCGTTTCCAGCGGCGGCCGGCGCGGGATTTGTAGGCGGCCAGGATGCCGAGGGCCGCCAGGCTGTCCAGGACCTCTTCCACGGCGGCCTTGTTGGCGGCCTTGAAGGCCCCGGCCACCTCGGCCACGGTCCACTCGGCGCTGCCTTTGCTCAGCAGGTCGCGCACGGCCGCGATCTGCTCGGGCAGCTTCTTGGGCCAGGGGCAGGCGGCCTTGCTGGCCGGGGCGGGCTCGGCGTCGTCGGGCTCCTCGGGGGCTTCGGGCCTGCTGTGCTTTCCCTTTGCCAGCTTGGGCAGCTTCTCTTGCGTGGCCGGCTTGGCGCCGCTCGGGTTCTGGAATTCCGGGCGCAGCCAGCGCACCAGACCGCGTCGCTCCTCGGCCGCGCGCTCGGCGTTGAGCGCCACCAGGCGTTCCAGGATCTGCTCGTCGGAGAGATCGTGCGGCCAGCCGTAGGCATCGAACACCGCCGCATCGAGATCGTCGTGCAGCTTCTTCAGCACCGACACCAGCCCCTGCTCGTGAATGACCTTGTCCTTGGCATTGAGCGCCTCCCCCGAGCGCAGCTTCTCCAGCACGTTGTACATGCCCGTGATGGTGAGGTCGGGGTGCGC
>CAZHUY010000269.1:3840-7897 GCA_964535465.1 uncultured Myxococcales bacterium | reverse complement strand
TGATGGAGTCGCCGATGGCCACCGCGCAGCGGGCTGAGTCCGGGGCCATGACGTCGAGGCCCGAGATGGTGTACCAGTGGTCGGTCTTTTGCGCCGAGCTCATGCTGGCGGCGCTGACGTTGCTGCTGCCGGTTTGGATGTAGGAGGTGGTTCGCGAGCCCGAGTGCCCGGTCATCTGGCTGGGGACGCTGCCGTAGGCGATGGTGATGGTCAGGTTGGCGAGCGCGGGCAGATCGAAGTCGATGGGATCCGACCAGACCTCCTTGCCCCTTTCGATGGTCACCGAGGCCGAGCCCGAGAAGGCGAGCGCCTTGTCGGTCGCGGTGTCGATGGTGCTATCCACGAGCCCCGTGGCCTTGCACAAGGCGATGTGCGCCGAGGAGATGGTGACGGAGCCGTTGCTGAAAAGGTTCGAGAGTTGGACGCGTAGCTGGCTGCCGCCCAACGAGACATGGACGACCTGCCGAAGCACGGCGTTGGCCAGGGACACGGGGGGAGGATTGCCCGAGTCATAGTAGGGGGACCCGCTCCACGATCCGACCCAGCGCTGCGCCCCCGTGCTCGTGCTCTTGCTCGAGCTCGACGAGGCCGTGCCACCGCTCGCGCCGCCGGCCGTGCCGTTGCCACCCGTGGCGACGCCGCCGGTGCTGGTTGTCCCACCCGATGTCGTTCCGCCGTTGCTCGCGCGGCTGGTTCCGCCGGTCGCCCCGCCGCCCGTGCCAGCCTTGCCAGAGCTTTCGCTTTGCCCGCCGGCCATGCCGCCCGTGGCGTGGCTCGCGCTCCCGGCTTGCCCGCCGCCGCCGCGGCTACCCGCCTCCGCGCTGCCTCCGGCGGAGGATGTCTTTGCGGAGCTTGTGCTTCCCGCCATCCCGGAAGAACCGCCCGAGGACTTGCCGCCGCTCGCCGCACTGGTCGCCACGCTACCCCCGGCGCTGCTGCCGGCGCTGCTGGACGCGGCGCTGTGGCCCGCGCCGCCGGTCGAGGTGGACGATGGCGAGGCGTCGTCGGAACATCCGAGCGCCAGAAGCGCGGCGGTGAAGATAACGAAGAGACTGCGCGAGTTGGTCATGCTGCTTTCCTTTGGGCTTGCCCTATACATTCCCGGCCGGGCTCAAAATCATCCGACAATAGTGTGGAGAACCAGGAAATCCGGTCCACACGCGCCCGTGTTACCAGGCGACTTCGCCATACAAGGTTGCGGCGGCCAGCGGCGTGCCGAAGTCGCCCACGTCCTGCTTGGCGAATTGGACGTGTATGCGGCTGGTCGTGGTCCCCACCAGACCGGCGGCCCCCAGGCCCAGCCAGGGGACGGGGTGCCAGACGACGCCCAGGCGCAGGTAGATCAGCCCCGTCGGGGTGTGGGTCGAGGAGTCCAGGTAGCTCGCGTTCGGCTCCCCCTTGATGAAGATAGAGGCAAAGGCGGCGCCGATGGTGGCGGTGCCGGCCACCTTGGCGTTCTCGCTCTGCAGGCGGCCCAGCAGTCCCCCTCCGGCCAGCAGGACCCCCACCTGGGCGCTGCCCTGCGCGCCGCGGAGAGAGCCACGATAAAGGGGAGCGCTGGCATCGACCGAGAATCCGAAATGGGGCGACCACAGGTGTTGGTAGGAAAGCCACGCCTGCAGTCCCGGCCCCAAGCCGCCCGCGCTCCACAACGGGCCCACGCCGGCCACGAGGGCATGGGCGCGGGGCGGCGATTGAGGCGGGTTGGCGACGGCGGGGATCGGCGGAGGAACCAGGGGTTGGGGGGACGGGGCAGGGGGAGAGACGGGCTTGGCTATCAGCCCCGTGCGCAGAAGCTCGGCGGTCTGCAGGGCAACGAGCCCCTGGTCCGGACCGTTCGGACTCTCGTCGACCACCAGTTGGCGCAGCAGCGAGCGTCCCGACGTCGCGTCGGCCATCCAGACCTCCACGCCCTTGCCCGACGCCACCTTGCGGATGGCCACTTCGGCGCGCTGGGCGCGGGCGTCCGCGTCGAGCGAGCTCATGGGCCGTTGGACGGTGACCTCCAGGTCCGGCAGGGCGGTTACCTCGGCCTGCACTCGTGTCATGAAGGGATCGTTCGGATCCTCGGTGATGATCAGGACCCGATGGTGGGGTCTGAGCTTGTCCGTCTCGTTGGCCCAGCATGGCGGCGCCACCGCCCACCCGAGCGCGCAGATCGCCCACCCGAGCGTGAGAGCCCTGGCCATACGCTTCGGATTCCCACCTCCTGCCGCGGATCTGTGCCGGTTTTGTTCTTTCACTTGGAGAGGATGCCTCGCGCCTCCAGAGCGTATGGCCCCTCGGGGAATCTGCGCAAGTACTGTTGTGCATCCGAACGCGCGCGCTGCATATCACCCACGCGCGAGCGAGCCTGCATCAGGCGACCGAAGGAGTCTCCCATCAGGGGGCCCGAGGGTTGATCCCGCAGGTAGATTTCGAACCATCGCGCCGCCTCGGCGTAGTCGTGCTGCCGTTCGAAGGCGATGAGGCCCAGCCTGAAGGCCGCCGCGGCCGCCTCCGGCGTATTGGCGAAGCGCTGGCGCAAGAGGCGCAACGGAATCATGGCATCGACATGGGAACCGAAGAGTCGGGCCGCGTCGGCCAGCGCGAGCAGCTCCTTGGCCGTGGCCAAGCGACAGGCGCGCGTGAACCCGAAGCGCTGCGCCGCCGCCAGCCCGTCCGACAGCCGTCCCGCGCCGAGGATCTCCCGCCAGGCCATGTCTCCGTGGGCCGGAGCAGCCGTCGGCGAACTTGGCTCTCGCGAGGGTGCCTGCTCGGGTGGAGGCTGTTCCTCGGTCGCGGGTTGGGTCGAGGCGCCATCCTGGTCTTCGCCCTCGATGGTGAATGGCGGACAGACCAGGTCGATGCGTTGTCCGGCCGAGACCTCATGCGAGGTCTGCTGGCACCCCCCCGAGACCACCACCTGGCCCTCCTCGGTCGACAGGCTGAACCTTCGATCGCGGGCGTGGAAGGCCATGCGAAACCTGGTGCCGGTGACCTTGACCTGGTAGGGACCGGCCTCGAAGTCCCAGCGGGTCTTCTGCGACTTGGTGTGGGCCACGAAGACGTCCAGCACGCCATCCTCCACCAGCACGCGGGCGGCCCCCTTGTCGAGAGAGAGAACCCGCATCCTGCCGCCCTCGTGCAGAGACAGACGACTGCCTTCCGAGAATCGCAAGGGCGTCGGTCGGCCGTCGAGCGCTTCGATGACGTCACCCAGACGTCCGGGACGCGCCTCGCCCACCTGGAACGAGGTGGATGAAGGCCAGAGCCACACACCCGCCGCCGCCGCCGCGCCCACCGACGCCGCGAGCCCGTAGCGCCACCAACCGCGCGCCCGGCGCAGGGTGGACTTGGGGGTGTGGCGCAGGGCGAACTGGAGGAGGAACGCCGCCCGCGCTTGACGGATCTGCTCCTGCTCGGAGCTCTCATTCGAGAGTTCCTCACCGAGCGATCGGCCCAGCTCTTCTAAGTCCGACTCTCTAAGTTCCATCTGGTCCCATCCTGCAAGAATTGCATCAGCAAAGGGCGTGTTTGGGCGACTTGCAGAAAGTCGTTGGTTGCGCGGGTCAGCCGGCGCTTGAAGGTGGAAAGAGAGGTTCCGCAGGCCTCGGCGGCGTCCGGCAGGGTCATGCCGTGGACGTAGCGGAGCAGGAACGCCATCCTGGTATCGACCGCCATCTTGTCCAGGATCCCGTAGGCCTCGCGCAGGGCCCGGCGGGCATCCGACGAGGGCTGCTCGACCTGCCAGGTGCGCGTCTGCTCCGGCGAGAAGAAGCGCAGCCACCTTCGCCGCGTGCGTGTGCGGATATGTGCGCGGGCGACGAAGACCGCGATGGCGGCCAGCCAGCTCCCGAGCTTTTCCACCTCGCGTAACGAGTCGAGACGGTCGAGCGCGATGATGAAGACCTCGTGCAGCAGGTCGGGAAGCTCGTCATCTGGGCCCAGGGTGGAGAGCAACATCGCCCTGACCTGACGTGCATAGCGATCGTAGAAGCACGCCGCCGCACCGGTGTGGCCGCCGCGGATGGCCTCGACCAGGGCGGCATCGTCTCCGACGAAGGTTAACGGCGTG
>CAZHUY010000269.1:0-3830 GCA_964535465.1 uncultured Myxococcales bacterium | reverse complement strand
CGTGAGCATGACTGTCTCGGTGATTGTTGATCGGCGCCTGCGGCCAATCACTTCATTAGTGTCGTTGTCCGGGAAAACCGGCCCAACTCGAGCCTGGGCGGCCGTGGGGGGAGCACGACCGGGGTTGAACTTGGGGCGAAGGTGGCGATAGTGTGTGACAAATGTGTGGCGCCCGCCCCACCTGGTTTCACCCTATCCTGGCCCTGTGGCTGGGGGGCGCCTGCGCCGTGACCGTCGAGCCCATCAAGGCTGGGCCTGACGCGAATGTCGGCGCCGATACGAACATTCGGGCCGATGTGTATGTCGGCACCGACGCGAATGGGGGAGCCGACGTGCTCGTGGGGGGCGACGCGAATGCCCTGGCGCAGGGTCTGGTGGCCTGGTACCCCTGCGAGCAAGCCGTGGAGACGGCCTTGCCCGACGTCTCTGGCAACAACAGGAACGCCTTTCTGGCCTCCAGCGCGACGGGCGATGCCGGGTTTCGCTTTGCCGCAGGCAAGGTCGGCAAGGCTCTGTATTTGAGCGGCGCCAACAGCGCGCACGTGGTGTTGCCTGCGGGCATGCTCACCGATGCCTCCGAAGCCACGGTGGCGACCTGGGTCTACCTCAACAGCCAGAAGGGGTGGCAGCGTGTGTGGACTTTCAGCACCGGCGGGAACGCCTACATGTACCTCACGACCAGCCTCAACTCGACCGGACTGGCACGTGGTGGCATCACGCTGAAGAACAACCCTGGGGACGAAGCGGAGTCCGTTCAGGGAAGCGTCACGCTGCCCACCGGTGTGTGGACACACCTGGCACTGGTGCTGGGGCCCACAGGGATGGTGCTTTACATCGATGGTACGCAGGTCGATGCCAGACCCGCCAGTTCCATTCGTCCGGTGGACATGGGCAAGACCTTGTACGACTACATCGGTCGTTCGAACTTCTCGTGGGATCCCTACCTGGACGGCAACATCGACGAATTCCGCGTCTACAACCGCGCGCTCTCGCCCAATGAGATCCGCGCCTTGGTTGGGGAGACGCAGACCCTGCCGCAAGGCTGACAGAGCAGGGAGAAGGGCCTTGCCTTGCGATCGTGGTGCCTCCAATTCTCGGGGCGGGAGGTGCTGCTTTCGGCCGCTTGCCAAGCTGCGGCGGGAAGAAGATGATGGCGCCATGACTTGGCTTCCGTATTCGGCTTCAGCGCCACCACGACGAAACCTTGGCTGCGGGCACGCGTTGCTGGCGGTCGCTCTGCTCTCGGCTGCCGTACCTGCCGCGGCGGCGAGCGCGGCGACGCCGACGGACCTCGATACCAGCAAGGCCGCCAGAGAACGTGCGGCCAGGCGAGCTTGCCTGACCGGTGATGCCGACGGCGGCGTTGCGATTCTGGCCGACCTCTATATCGACACCCGCGATCTGAACTACCTCTTCAACCAAGGACGCTGTTTCGAGCAGAATCGCCGCTACGAAGACGCCATCGGGCGCTTCCGCGAATACCTGATCAAGTCCAACAACCTGCGCCCTGACGAGCACGCCGAGGTCCAGCGGCACATCAATGCTTGCGAGTCGTACCTGCGCAAGCCCACGGAAGAGGCGAAACCAGAACCGCGCCCCAGCGTGGTCGAGACGAGCCCCGTCGTCGCGCCGCCCGTCGAGCCCACGCAAGTCGTTGAGGCCGTACCCGAGCCGGCCCCCGCTGCGTCTGGCCAGGTCATGCGCATCTCTGGGCTCGTGCTGGGCGGGCTCGGGGTGGGCGGGCTGGTCACCGGTCTGGTGCTGAATCTCAAGGCCAACAGCATGTCGGACGAGTTGGAGGAGCAGTACGACCCCGACAGGGATTCGACGCGGAAGAGCTACAAGATCGGTGCCCGCATTGGCTACGGCGCGGGCGCCGCTAGCCTGGCGGCGGGCGCGATCCTCTATACCCTCGGCTGGTATCGTGACAGTCGGGGCGGCAGCGTGGCCCTGGTTCCCACCGTTGGTTCGAACATGGCCGGGACCGTGCTGATGGGGGTGTTCTGATGCGACAACGAACGCGTGGATCAACGTGGATGGCCCTGTTCTCCTTGGCGCTCGCATGGTCGTCCTGCTTCCGGGATCCCGACGTGAGCAAGATGAAATGCATCCCCACCAAGGGCTGTCCCAAGAATTTCGTGTGCGTGAAGACGGGTGAAGAGTTTCGCTGTCAGTCGGCTGGCGTGGCCGGCCAGGATGGCGCCGTGCCCGTGACGGATGCCCCGGTCGACTCACCCCGCTACGATGGCGCGCGGGAAGAGACCGCCGGCCCCGATGTCAGGGGCCGCGACGGCGCGAGCGCGGAGGCCGCCATTCCGATCGACAGCCGCATGCATGATGCCGCCGATGCTTTCATCGCGGACGCGAACCAGGTGGTCATCGATGCGGCAGGAGCGGGGGGCACCGGCGGCGTGAGCGCGCTGGGCGGGACGACAGGTTCGGGTGGAGCCGGCGGCGGCGCCGGCGGCACGGGAGGTGCCGACTGGGATGCGGGGCGGGCGAGCGACGGTGGCGGATCTCTCGATGGCGGCCTGGATGTTCCAAGCGGGGGCAGCGGCGGCGGCCCCGGCACCGGCGGTTCCGGCACGGGGGGAATGTCGGGGCAAGGCGGTTCTGCCATGGGGGGAACTTCGGTGATTGTCAGCATGGGAGGGTCCTCGGTGACCGGCGGGGCCGGCGCAGGGGGAGCTTCGGTGAGCGGCGGGGCCGGCGCAGGGGGAACTTCGGTGACCGGCGGGGCCGGCGCAGGAGGAACTTCGGTGACCGGCGGGGCCGGCGCAGGGGGAACCACGGAGACGGGCGGTTCCAGCACGGGGGGAACCACGGGGACGGGCGGGGCTACCTGCAGCCTGGCCGGTGCCAGCGGCGCGAGCACCCTCAGTGTCGATGTCAGCGGGGCCCAGACCCTCATCCCCAAGGAGCTCTTCGGTGTCATGCTGGAAAACCTCGGGCGACAGTTCTTCAATGGTGGCCTCTTCGTCGGCACGGACTCGACCTTGCCCAACATCAATGGCATGCGCCAAGACGTCATCGAGGGTCTGCAAGAGGCGGGCATCGGGCTGATGAAGTTCCCTGGGGGATGCTCGGCCAAAGACTACGATTGGAGCACGAATAAGAACCCGGCCAAGGACGTAGGCACCGACCGGTTCATGGAGTTGTGCGAACTGGTCGGCGCCGAGCCGTACATCACGGGCAAACCGCGCGAGGTCGACGCCGCCAGCAACGCCGCCTGGGTCGACTACATCCAGGACAAGTGGAGCTTGAAGTACTTCAAGATCGGCGACGAGGTCTGGGGCTGCGGCGGCTCCATGGACGCGCTTACCTACCAGGCTAGCTACGAAGCCAACCGCACCAGGCTCACCGGCAGAGGCCTTTTCCTGGTGGCGGGCGGGTACCACCTGCAGGACCATTGGGACTGGTACGAGAGCATGGTGACCAACATCGGCGACAGCATCGACGGGATCGATCTGCAGGACATCATCTATTACCCCGAGACCGTCTCCTGCACCGACTTCACCGAGAATCAGTACTACGACATCGTCCATCGCGCCAACACCGGGCAGGTGCAGCCGAATCTGGACACGCTCATCGGTATTCTCGACGAGCGCGATCCTGACAAGCGAATCAAGATCGGCATGGAGTGGGGTGATTGGCTGAAGGATACCGGGGATGGTTGGCAGCAGCAGAACACGGTCATGGACGCGATCTCGGCGGCCGAGCAACTCCACCTGTTCATGGCCCGTGCCCATCGCATTCAGATCGCGGTGCTTTGGGATGCCGTCAACGTCATGCATTCGCTCATGTTGATCGCCCCCGAGGATGGTCCCATG
>CAZHUY010000268.1:0-7969 GCA_964535465.1 uncultured Myxococcales bacterium | reverse complement strand
GAGCCGCCGCTTGAGCCCGGGTGTTCCAGAATCATGAACGATGATTTAGCTCAGTCCCTCACCGAGGGTACTCCATCAGTCCCTATCAGTCCCTTCCAGTCCCCAGTCCCTCACCGAGGGTACTTCTTGCATCAGACGATGATTTCTCTCTCCAGATGCGTTGCTGGCCACAGCAGACTTGCGGCGCGAACGGGGCGGAAAGGCTGCGGGACTGCCGTGATAGCTGATCCCGCGACGTGACCTCTGCATTCCCTGGGCCATCGTGCACGACTGGCGAGCAGGGCACGCCACGAGCGGCGCTCTTGCCCGAGCTCGAGCACGCAAGACCCACGACAGCCACGGCAAAGAAGAGCATGCGCTGCATTGGCCACCTTCTTTCGTTCTCAGCAACGAGGGAGAAGCCCCACAACTCCACACGGCCCGCTCAGGGGGCGAACGCTACCACAGCCACCCGCGCACGCTCCGCGCAGGTATTCGCCCGATGCCGAAACCACCGCCCGTGGACATGTTGATGGCACAGACGAGCTTGGCCATGACGTTCTCTGGCCTGACCAGCTCGACGACAGAGGTTTGCTCAGTGGCCCAGAACGCCTCCCATCTCCCACGATGCGTGGATGTTTGGCGATGAGCTTGTGGGGATCGAACGGCAAACCCGGTAGGCGCTTCTGCCAACTTCGTTGTCCGATGATTCGTCGAAAAGCCGGGTTCCCTGGCGAATCGAGCCCGGAGCCGCGGCGCGAGTCTTGCAACCCGCCCGACCATGGGAAGATCCCTGCACGCCCTCACTCTGTCTCTCGCCTTCCTCACCGTCGTCGCTTGCTCGTCAGGCAACGTCGTCCCCACCGATGGCGGAACCGTTCGCATCGACGTGTATCCTCAGGATGCGTGGTCCTTGGCGCCCATTTCGGACGCCCGCCCCGCCTCCCGCTGTCCATCGTCGTGCCAAGAGCTGGAAGCCAACTGCGGCACCGTCACGGACACCCGTTGTGGCGGCACCATCGAGTGTGGCGATTGTCCGACCGGCCAGGCTTGCGGGCTGAAGGTCCACAACCTCTGCGCCGAGGTCAGCGGTCCGCCCCCGATCTGCAAACCCAAGACATGCGCCGAGCAAGCGGGACGGTGTGGCCCGACCGAAGACGGCTGCGGCGGAACCTTGGACTGTGGGGCATGCACGTTTCCGCAGATCTGCGGTGGCGACCCGGCCAAGCCGGGGCGCTGCGGCTGTCTCGGTCTGTGCGCCAAGGTTCCCACGTGCGCCGCCGGCACGACCACGTCGCTGTCCGGCTCGGTGTTCGATCCTGCCGGACTTCGTCCTGTACCGAACGCGCTGGTCTACGTTCCCAACGATCCGAATGATCCGGGGCTGGCACCGTTTCCAGGGGGCGTGGCTTGCGAGGTGTGCGGAACCACTGCGGCGGGCCGTCCGCTGGTCAGCACCTTCACCGCCTCGGACGGAAGCTTCACGCTGGCTGGTGTGCCCTCGGGATCGGGCATCTCGCTCGTGGTCCAGGTGGGTCGTTGGCGTCGGCAGTTTTCGGTGGACGTGCCCAAGCCTTGCGCCGGCAATGGGCTGCCCGAGCGCCTGACCCTGCCCAAGAACCAGAGCGAAGGCGATCTTCCGCGCATCGCGATCCTGACCGGCGGCTTCGATCCCGTCGAATGCACCCTGCGCAAGATGGGCGTCGACGATCGCGAATTCACCAACCCAGGGGCAGGCGGGCGCATCAACTTCTTCATGGGCGACGAAACGGGACGGCCAGACGACTCTCAAAGCATGCGCCCAGGGCGATACGGGACGGGCGCTCGCATTGACTCAAACACCCCGCCGCAAGGCGCCCTCTTCGCGCGCAGCGGGGGCGTGCCTGTCATCAACCAGTACGACATCGTGATCCTCGAATGCGAGGGCTATCCCCAGGCGCAGGCGGCCAGCGAGTTGGCCATCCTGCACGATTACGCCAACGCCGGCGGACGGGTCTTCGTCAGTGACTACGCCTACACCTGGCTCTACCAGAACGGCGACTTCGCCCAGGCGGCGAAGTGGCACGTGGACCAGCAGGGCAGCGGCTCCAGCGTGTCGCCCGTGACCATCGAGATCAGCAACAATCCCAAGGGTCGGGGCTTTGCGGAATGGCTCGAAACGATCGGAATCTCGAAGCCAGGCTCACACGAGCTGTACTCGTTGGGACCCGTGTTCAAGAACACCGACGGCGTGGTTCCGCCAACCCAACCGTGGTTGTCGGTCATTTCGGCCGATCGCTGGGTGTTGCACCTCACGTTCAACACGCCCGTCGGCGCCTCACCCGGTCGACAATGCGGTCGCGTGGTCTACAGCGACTGGCACGCCGAGTACAACGCCTACTCGCGCGGCAAGACCTTCCCCGACGAGTGTCCCAGCGCCGACATCACCACCGCGCAATCGATTCTGGAGTTCATGCTCTTCGATTTGAGCTCGTGCGTGCAACCCTACACGCCCGTCTGCACACCGCAAACCTGCGCCGCCCTGGGGGTGGAATGCGGTCCGGCGGGGGACGGCTGCGGCGGCCTGCTGTCGTGTGGTGCCTGCGGCGAGGGCGAATCGTGTGGCGGCGGCGGTCCGGGTAAGTGCGGCACCCTGGTCAGTTGCGCGCCCGCGACCTGCGCTTCGCAACAGATCGGGTGCGGTCCGGCGGGGGATGGCTGCGGCGGCCGGCTCGACTGTGGCGAGTGCCCGACCGGAGACATGTGCGGCTACGCACGCCTCGGCCAGTGCGGCCACGCCACGATCTACTGATCGCGGATCGCCAGGGGGAGGTGCCGAGAGGCGTCGGGGATGCGGCGCCCTCACAGCTTTAGGCAATACGCGCTGATAGGGTGGTCGGCGCTTCTGGGATCGATATCGCTGTAGCGAAAGGCGACGGTCCAGACCTCGCCGGGCTGGTCGGCCACGAGGGTCGAGCTCCAGAAGGGGTTATCGTCGTGGAAGACGGAGTGGCCGCCATCGCCGCAGCCCACGCAATGCTTACTGCTCCCGCAGGTTGCGTATGACGTGCAGGTGTCGGTGACACGGCACGCGCCTCCGGGCTGGGTCGAAAAACAGTCGACGATCAGGGGCCTCAGCTCCGAGATGGTGGGCAGCCGACCGCCGATGTCCGAACAGTATGCCTTGGCGGCTTCAAAGGTCAGGTCGTCCTTCATGCTCGACCAGGAACGGCCGTCGAGCGTCCGGCAGAAAGGCCGGTCCGGGGGGCATGGCTCATGCAACAGCCTCTCGCCGCTCTCGCCCTCGCCACATCCCGCAAGGAAAAGCGCGGCAAGCAACATTCTCGTGCAACCAAGTCTCGTCATCATCATTTCTCTGCGAAGGTTTTGTGATCAGCGAAGCTGGGTCAGCTTGACCTCGGCGATGCGCTTCTCCAGATGCTCGATATGCCACTGGATGTGGCGGTAGTAGTCGCGGGCCAGGAACTCCAGGGTCATCTCCTGGTCGTCGCCGATCCAGACGTTGCCCAGGCACGCGGGGTCCAGGTTCGACACCAGGTGCAGGATGAAAGCGTTGTAAGCGCGAAGCAGATCCAGCAGGTCTTGCCACGGCAGCGTCTCGGGTTTCTCCGTCGCCACCCAGGACTCCGGTTGGTAGGTCGGGAAGGCCAGGCGTGGGGTGCCTTGCAGGCGCGTGAAGCGCTGGTGGTTGTTGCTGGCCGAATCCACGAGATGGCAGGCGATCTGCTTGACACTCCAGGCGTCGGCCGAGGGCCTCACGTCCACCAACCGCTCGGGCACCGACGCCAACAGCGCCAACATGCGATCCAGGCTGGCCCTGAACCCGGCGACTTCCTCTTCCATGGTCTGCGAATCTACCCAATCAGAGCGCGCGCTGCCACACTGCCGGCTCCGCCCTGATTCCCTCGCGCTTGACGAGCCGCCGGCAAGCGTTCCGCCGGTCCTCGTTCCGCCGCTCGTCGCAAGTGTCCCGCCACCAGATGTTCCAGCGCGGGCCGACAGGCCTCCACCTGAGGATCCTGCGCTGCCGGTGCCCCCCCAGGGGCACTGGTCCCGCCCGCGCTAGAGCCGCCCGGGCCGATCTCTCGCCAACGGGCCTATCGCCTGATTCAGGCCCGTCCCGAGGTGGACGTCACCACCTTCCGTGGTTGCAGAGAGAACGAGGGCGGCGTCTCCCGCTCCGGTGGTGCGTACGTGCTCGGCCATGCGAGCTTCCCAGACTGGCAGCTCCTTCATGGCCACGAGGATAGCAGGGCTGAAGCCCTGAACCTCAAGCCGTCAGGTCCTGGCGGCGTCCATGATCAGGTGCCCCGGGGCTTCGCCCAAAGAAGCGAGATCGTGTTCTTGCAATTCGAAAAGGAAAGATATGCACCCGGCCGAAGCACACATCATGCCATGGCCCGCCTGTCGACGGGCAGCGCGGGCGCGCCTCTCAACGCGATACTCCATGGCCTCGTCTGACTTCTTGCCGCCTACGGTCCGAAGAAGCCGGTCGGTATCCAACAGGTCTCAAGCGGGACGGGCCACGACCGCGAAACTGGCCGCGCCCGGGTCGTACGGTGCACCCGCCACACTGCCCATGAGCTCGGCCACCCGAAGGTCGGCACGATCCAATTCGGCGGCGAGATCCTCGGGGCTGAGGAACTGCGTCCAGTTGTAGATCTCTCGGCGCCGATTCGCCTCGATGATCACGTGTTTGTCCAGCATGACCGCAGCGTCTGGATACAGGAAGCTCCGAACGAGCACGAAGTACGGCTCGGCCGACCAGAAACCGGCTCCCGTCGACTGCTCGATCGTGAAGCTTTCCCGGCGTTGAGCCAACGCGGACATCGAATCCACATCGAAGACGAAGGCGCCGCCCGACGTCAGCAGCCGGCGGACCTTTCGGAGCAGACTCGACCGTTGTGGCGGGGACAGGGCGCAGAAGTCGCGCATGATCATGGTCACCAGATCGAAGCGCTCGTCGCTATCCCATGCCAGGTAGTCGGCGTGGCAGTAATCGATCACCAGCGACTCCGCTCGCGCCACCGAACGGGCATGGGCCAGCGAGCCAGCCGAGAAGTCGACGCCGGTAACCGCGGCCCCCGTTTTCGCCAGCCGGGTGGTGTAGAGGCCCGGACCGCAGCCCAAATCGAGGACTTTGCGCCCGGGTCCGAGAGCGAAACAGCGGCCGAACCAGGCGCACGCGGCCTCGATCTGCACGGTCGTGCCCGACGCAATGGCACGCGCGCCGTCCAGGTGGAAGCCGAGCATCTGCTCGGACACGTACGGATCAGTCCACAGATCGGCAACCGTCATGCGCGCAAAGACGGCGGGGCGCTGAGCAATGAGCGTGAGCTCCTTGAATAGATCCAAACAGAGGTTCTCCAGGCTCGAGGTCAGATGCCGAAATCAAAGACGTAGACAGCACCATACTCTTTGGAGAACTCACTCGCTCGCGACGCACCAACCAGCACCGTCGAGCCCGAGGCCGAAACCCGCTGGCCGAAGCCCGCCAAGGATGTTCCATCGTCCGGGGGAACCAATTCAATGGGACCGGTCCAGGCGTCTTGGTCAAAAACGAAAGCATAGACGTTGCCACGCCCTTCGCGACCCGAGTCATTCCGACTCAGCCCACCCAGGACGGCCACTTTCGAGGTCAGAGCCACCGAATAACCCAGGTTGTAGCGTGGCTCGGCAGTGAGACGGTGTTCCTGGGTCCAGCCCCCGACGCCATCGAATCGATAGAGATAGGCCAAATTGTCGGCGTTGTCGCCCAGGAGCAGTCGCTCGGGGGAGAGGGAAACGGAGATCGGCTGTCCGTAGGAAACGATCCGGGGAGGAAAACCGAGGTCCTTCTCCCACGTTCCGTTCGAACGTCGGTACACAGCCGCCCCGCGCTGAGGGCCAGCCACCCTGACCACGGCGGCGCGATCGCCCGAAATCGCCACCGACCAGCCGAATTGGTCGCGCATGTTCGAGCCGGCCGGAGCGTCGGGCGAAAGACTCTCGAAGGTCGCCTGCTGCGACCAACCCGAGGCAGACTTCACGAATGCGTACGCCGCGCCAGGGTTGTTGGGCGCATTGCCTTTGGCACCTACCACGATGGTGTCACCCGAGACACCCACCGCATGCCCAAACATGCCCTCCTTGTCGGCGGCAGGATCGTCGAGTCGCGCTTCGATGGTCCATTGCCCGCTGACCCTACGCAGGACATGGACCCACCCTGGCCGCGATATATCCGGCGAGCCCGCGACGGTCACGTCGCCATCCAAGGCGAGGGACTCAACCCCCACATGATAGGCGGCGAGTTGGGGTAGCGAAACCGTCTGAACCTCAATCCATCCGCGCGCGGTGCGATCGAAGAAATGCACGAGCCCCTCCGAGGGCGAAGCAATCGCGAGGGTGTCACCGGATATCGCGAGGGCATATCCGAATCCAGACTCCGACGTGCCCGACGTCAGTCTTTGGACCTGGTAAGTGCGGTTGCTCGCCTGGTCCGAGGATGCGCTATCTCTGGCGTCCTCGAGGCGGCTGTCGAGTGCGGCATCCAGAAGCGGGACCTCGGCAGCTCCCGTGGCCCCATCGACCTTGCCACCAGCGCTTTCGTCCATCCCCGCATCGAGCGGGAAGGCGTCTGGGCTTGCCGTTGCCAACGAAGTCCCGTCGGAACAGCTCCCCATGCCGAGAGATGAAGTCAGGAGGATGACGGGGATGACTTGATGTCGCATGCGACCTCGCTGGTGCATCCTGACACAGCACCACGACGGGAGGAAGTCCTGCAGCCGCAAGGAGTATGAGGGGGATTCTCTTGCGCCACCATGGGGTTGCGGTTTGGTTGCCTGTTGCAGCACAGCGCAGTCTTCGCCACATAGAAGAAGCTCGTCCGCATGGCCTGCAGAATGCCAGCTCGAGACGCGTCGCTCAAGCGAAGCGCCTCACGACGAGTGACGAGGCAGCTGCGCCCAGGGATGACGAGATTTCGGTGGGCGAGACGCCAGGTCAGGTGGCCCAAGCCGACCACCGATTACAGGTGGTTCCTGACAACATCAGATTACGGTCTCTCCTCCTGGGCATCGCACCGCTCCTGTCGTGGTCGCGCTCCACAGCATCTCCACTCGCACGCGAGCTGAGGTACACTGGGCCGGCTCGCCCATGCGGGCCCCAACCAACCCATGAGGATGCCCATGAGAATCCTGCGTCGCTCCACCGTCTCGATCTTGGCTATCGCCCTGCTTGCGTTCACCGGCTGCGCCACCCTGTCGGAGTTGCTCGGCGGCACACCCAAGCCATCGGCCAAGGTCACAGGCGTACGCATCACCGACTTCTCGCTCAGCGATCTGACGTTGGCGTTCGACGTGGCGGTCTCGAACCCGTACCCGGTCGCGCTGCCGCTGGTCAACATGGACTTCGCGCTGGCCAGCCAGGGCAAACCGTTCTTGCAGGGGCTGGCGCCCTTGCAGGGTGCGGTGCCCGCCAAGGGGTCTCAGACGGTGTCGATGCCCGCGAAGATCACCTTCAGCGAGCTGATCAAGGCCGTGCAAGGGGTTCGGCCGGGAGCGATGGTTCCGTACCAGACCACGTTGGGACTGTCCGTGAACGCGCCCGCGGTGGGCAAGCTGCGCTTGCCGCTCCAGAAGGAGGGGCAGTTGCCCGTACCTACCGCGCCCAACGTGTCGGTCTCCTCCATCAAGTGGCAGAATGTTTCGCTTGCCGGGGCCACCGGTCAAATTGCCCTGCGCGTGGCGAACCCGAACAGCTTCGCCTTCGCTCTGTCGAACCTCAACTACAACGTCAAGCTCGGCGGTTTCGACCTGGCCAACGGCGGCCTGGTCAACGCGGCCAATCTGGCGGCGGGCGCGGCGCAAGAGATCGGCATCAACGTCTCGGTCTCGTCGGCCAAGGCCGGGATGGGGCTGCTGCAGCTCCTGCAGGGCAAGTCGAGCAACTACACGCTGGGCGGCTCTCTGGCCATCGGCACCCCCTTCGGCCCGCTTCAGATCCCGCTCGC
>CAZHUY010000267.1:0-8082 GCA_964535465.1 uncultured Myxococcales bacterium | reverse complement strand
TCCCACCGGTGGTTCTGCTGATAGCATCGGCCCTGGTTGAACAAATGGACTGACTTGCCGGTCTGAATGAACAGGTCTACGAGGATCCTGGTCCCCGTCTGGTAGTCCCCCATCAAGCACGCCGCCCGCGCGGACTCTTCTTGGGCCTTTGTGTTGTCGCCCTTGCCGCCAGCAGCAGCCGTCCCGACAAGCGCGAGCGTTGACGCCAGAACCACCATCAGTTTCGAGAACGACTCCATGTAGGCGCCAGCACTCTAGGCCGCACGTGTTTTTCAGGCAAGGTCCCCGCAATCTCACGAGAGAGCGTGGCCAAGGGCGCGCGCAGCACGAAGCGGTGAGATCGATTCCTCCGCATGCTTGGCGTCAGCCTCCCGAGGGTACCGGTCGCGGCCAATGCTCGCTACAGACCGACTCCGCCGCTGTCAGTTAGCGACACCAACGGGAATCCCGCGGCGATCGCTGCGTCCATGGTCTGGGACAGGGGCTCGAAGATCACCGTGTCTTCCGCGGCGATCTGCAGGTCGTCCTTGTCCGGATGGCTCTGCTTGGCCTGCTTCAAAGGACGAGCCAGCGCTTTGAAGTCGTAGGAGCCAGCCTGCTTGGGCATCGACTGCCGCTCGTCGCCAACCATCAGATTGAACCCCTCGTCCCCCACCAGCAGCACGATCCTGGTCGCAGGTGGCGTGCCTTCCCCGTCGCCACCAGGTCCCCGCTGTTGGACGTTCAGCTGGGCGAGCTGTGTCCACACCGCCGTTATCAGCAAGAACGCCACCATGCAGGTCAATAGATCGATGTAGGGCACCAAGTTCAAGTCCGCGGACAGAGGCTTCTTCCCGCCCGATTTGGGGCCTTGCAGAGAAATGGACATGGGGATCTCCTTCCTGGCCGGCGAAATCCGCGTGGATTTCGCCCGCGCATGGCTGGAAGGTCGGCCGATCCTTCGCTCTCTCAGAGGGACAACCCGTGAACGCGATTGGTTCCCGATCGAATGCACAAGTTCCCAGCATCGCGCCCGCTACCCGCCCGAATCGATGCTCACCGCTGCGGTCACGTCGATGGCCTCGACCACCCGTCCACGTACCCGCGTCTGGATACACACGACCTCCTGCCGTTCGACAGCGAGGGCAACCGCGTGGGCGGCGGTGTCAGCAAGCATTTCGTGCCGAAGCCCTTGACCCGACGCCGGAACTCGGCGCCATAGATCGAATCGCGGTCATGAATGAGGAAGCGGGGAGCTCGGTCGTCCCGGTCACACACGGCTTCGACGAAGGACTGGGCAGCGTATTGGGCACTCGGCGTTGTTGTCACCCCCAAGTGCACGATTTCGCGGCGTTGCAGGTCTAGGAGGACGAAAGCATAGACCACCTGGAAGCGGAGGGTGACGATGGTGAACCAGTCGGCGGCCCAGGTTTGAGCAAGATGATTCCGGACGAAGGTGGACCACTTCTGGCCATGACCACGAGGCAGATGGGCCGGCCGGTACTTGGCCACGGTCCTTGGCGATACCCTGTGACCGAGCTTGGCCAACTCGGCGGAGATGATGTTCTCGCCCCATAGCGGGTTCTCCGTCCACATCCGCCGGATGAGGGCTCGGGTATCCGCATCGATGGCCGGACGGCCGACCGGACCACGAGAGCGGCGACGCCAGACGAGCCTCCACAGGGAGCGGTGCCAGCGCAGAACTGTCTCGGGACGGACTATGGCGATGGCGGACAGAAGGGAAGGGAACAGTCTGGTCGCGGCGCTAATCAGCAGGCGATCCCGGGTCCTGAGCCGCGGGCGCGAGGCAGCTCTCTGCAAGACGATGACCTGCTGGCGTAGCAAAGCGTTTTCGGCCAATTAAGCAGTGCGAGAACGGAGCATTCCTGCAAGTGCGCGAAGCAGGTTGGTGGCCAGGTCGGAAAACAT
This sequence comes from uncultured Myxococcales bacterium, assembly GCA_964535465.1. Classification (GTDB taxonomy): domain Bacteria; phylum Myxococcota_A; class Polyangia; order Fen-1088; family Fen-1088; genus Fen-1137. The sequence goes on along the minus strand of CAZHUY010000267.1, from coordinate 6,174 downwards.
AGCGGCAGCCTACCAGGTTGCCGATGGCCAGCGCTCGGACCGCGGGTTGCGGCAAGTGCCTGTCAACCGGGAAGAACTCGGAAAGCCTGAAGTCCGGATCGTATTCTTGCGGCGGACAGGCCGGCGCTCATGCCGAAACGACGCTCGACGAGCATCTTCTGAAGTCGATTCGCGACAAGGGAATCGCCGCAACGCCAGGCTGGTAGGCGTCCCTATCCCTGCTCGTGTGGTGCCCGGATGGTTACGGCCACATCGCCACTGTGGGTCGTGACGGGGCAAGTGCGCGAGTAGGGCTTGCCACCCGAGAAGGCTTTCTTCACCACTGCCTTGTCGTTCGCAAGCATGGCGAGAGCCATCCCAATGGCCTCCACGAGCGCCATTTCGTTTGTCCGAGCTGGTCTGGTCACCATGTCTTTGTCGATGACCGCTAACCACGGATAGGCTTGGGAACCTGCGACCTCCCAGCCGTGCTCGGATATCTCTTTGCGCAAGCTGATGGCCAGATCGGCCCCTCGTTCGAAATTCAACGCCAAGAAAGAGGGCATGACGGGCCGTGCCCCACGTTCAATGGACTTGGCGGCCTCGACGTAGAGATCGAAGTCAGCCATGCTCGCAAACAGCAAGAAACCAAAACTCTCGCCCATGTGCCCGATGACCGCTAACGCTGCCTGCCGCAGGCCGTGCGATTCTACGGTTACGGAAAGAACCTCATCTGCAGGCACGATCTTCCAGGGCTTCGACCGAAAGAGGGCCGCCATGGCGAGAAAGAAGCTTGCGACAGTTTCGGGGCTGCTCCCATGGACGAGATAGGTTTCGGCCGATTCCTGGGCATCGACATTCATTTTCTCGCGCAAGCCATCCATGAACTCATCGAGTTCGGGAGTCGGCCCACACACGATGTCGAGGCCAGGGTGCTTGTCACGCAAAGCCGCAGCCAACTCCGCCGTCGAGACCCGCAGACGGCTTGGTTCGCGAGCCGGTCCAATCATGGGCGTCTTCATAGTCGCACGCAGACTGGCGCTGGCCTTGCCCAAGACCTCGCCTGGCCTGTCCATGAGCGTGCCGAGAACCAACCCCCGCTCATCGATCCACACCAGCATCTCCGGTCGAAATGGGGCTCCCTCGCCTGTCACGTAGGACGGCATCGAGACAATTCCACCAACCCATTCACTTGAGGAACGTCGGCCCGGTTTGGATATCGTACGCATTGGCCAACGACTCTTCCGCATTGGACCAACAGATATCAAGGGAAAGTTCCGCCGGGCAGGTGTGGCTACTCGTGCCTGATCTCAGGGGCGGGCATGACTGGAACGTACCGTGCGGGCAGGAAGGCGGTGATGAGGTCCACGTTGGGCTTCGAGCGTCCGGGTTCCGCTATCCGAACGGTGCAATCACATCGGAAGCTCGATAGACTGCCGCTGGTCAACGCGAAGACCTCATGCCTTGCAGAGAATTGATCATGCGAAAGCACCGTCACATGACAACTCGCCGAAAGATCGCATCGCTGCCGCGACAATCGGTGGCGTCCGCAAAACTGGCCGTTCGTTCTGCGGCCAAGGCGGGCCGATCCTCGAAACCTGCGTCGGCCGATGCGTTGCTTGCGGATCTCGGTCATCTGATCGAAGCGGCGAGACGGCAGGTCGCTCAGGTCGCAAACGTGGCCTTGACCACTTTGTACTGGGAGATTGGAACCCGCATCCGTCAACACATCCTCAAGCAGCGACGGGCTGAATACGGCGCCGAGATTGTCGCCGCGCTGGGGCGACAATTGCAGGCTCGCTACGGGCGAGGGTACGAAGAGAAGAACCTTCGCCGGATGGTCCAGTTCGCGGAGACATTTCCTGATTCTGAGATTGTCGCGGCACTGCGGCGACAATTGAGCTGGGCGCATTTCAAGTCTCTCATCCCGATGAAGGAACCTCTGCGCCGGGAGTTCTACGCAGAGATGTGCCGGGCCGAGGGGTGGAGTACGCGGCAACGCCGATTCCAGGTCCTTCTCGCTGAAGGTGTCCTTGAGCCCCAGGAAATCCAACATGTATGGATCCTGGAAAACCATATCGGGGGTCATCGCGCCGCCGTAACGCAGGGCCGCCAGCTCACGACGAATCAGATCGTCAGGCTTCTTCGACAGGGGAAGAGCCCCCGGTGGGCATCATCTTGTGCGCGGGCAAGAAGCGCGAGACGGTCGAATACCTGGACCTCGGCAGAAGCGGCATCCATATCGCCGAGTACCTGACCGAGTTGCCCCCACGCGAGGTCCTGCGCGAGCGCTTCCACCAGGCCCTGGCCGCGGCCCGAGCCCACCTTGGCCAGCGGGCGTTGGACCCGGCCCCAAGCGAGAACAAGGGATCCACGAAATGACCATTCCCCTGTCGCAGGCCATCGTCTTGGAAGAAATCGTCAATCAGTGACTCGGGCGGCTCGCAGGGCTTGGGCAAAATCCTCGGGCTTCAGGCTGGTGATGATATGCCATTTTCGCGACGGCTCGGAAGCGGTCGCTCGGATTTCGTCCGCGGTCTTCTTGCTGCGGATGCTTGCGTCCAGCACGTCCCAAACCGCGGCCGAGGTGTCGGACGGGGGAACGGTTGATTCGAGGAACAACTCTATGAGCAGGGCGGTCCGGCGCGCGTCTCGAAGCCAGGTCCGCGGGACATCCTTCTTCAATTCGATTTCGATGGCCGCTGCCACGTTCTGGCAAAGCCAGGGCAGGCGCCGCTCGAACCCGGCCCTCGATAGATCGAGGTGCACTCTGGTGAGGGACAGGCCATCGATGTTCGTGACGAGAACCGGCGCGACGGCGGTGGTCAGGCGAGGATCTCCGCTGCTGAGAGCCTCGCTCACGATCTTGGCGACGTCATCGACGCCCGTGCCGGGGAGAACCTTTTCGCTTACGTGCAGGTGGCGCGCACCAAGACGGGCCAAGGCATTCTGCAGTTGGCAATCCTGGTCGATGGGATCGTCCGAGAAGAGCGCGGGCGTCACGTTGAAGAGCTTCAAGATGAGCAGCAGTTGCTCGGCAGAGAATGAACCACCGCCGCCCTCAATCTTGCCGAGGCGTCCCTGAGAGATGCCCAGCTTGGCGGCCAACTCGGCCCGCGTCCATGCGCGCTGTCGTCGCAAGGTGGTCACCACCTTTGCAATGCGCTTTCGCGAGGGCAAGTCCTTCACGCGTTTACCTTCCCCGGGCTGAGCTATGTCCCTGCGGCTGCAACGGCCGTCGCGTCGATTACCAGCACGCCGTCGAGTTCTCGTGCCCCGTCCTCGGCTTTGGGCACGAAGAGGCAGTAAACGATCTCGGGAACCTTCGCGAGGACGGGCGGGACTCCCTTGCGACGAAGCGCGTCCGCAATCTGAGCAAGATCGGCCCGGCGAAAGGGCCGCTCGGACCATTTCACCTCGCCGAGCAAGCCGCGTTTGCCATCGAGCGAGTGACTGACCACGTCCCACTCTGGCCCTCGTCCTTGCCAATACCGAGACGCAGGCGCCCACGGACCTTTGTGAGCCAGCGCCGTTTGCGTGTCGGCCGCGAGAACCACACTTTGCCGACACAGCTCCTCCCATGCCGAGGCACAGAGTCCTGGGCGTTCTTTCGTCCAAAGCTCGCGCCGCACGGTCGCCGGAGCCTGGGCCAAAAGCGCGCGATGAGGCGCGACGGTGCGGAACCACATGCGCATGAACGGGTCGGCGATGCGATAGAGCGCCCGCTTGCCGGATTTCTCGCTTTCTCCAAAAGGAACCTCACGGCGGACCATGCCCATTTCCGTAAGGCGCCCGAGAGGACGCGCCAGCGATGTCACTGGTTGCCCGATGCGCGCGGCGATTTCGCTCGGCCGGTGCGCACCCAACCCGATGGCGTCCAGTATCGGGCGCAGGGCTAGTGCGGGCGGCACCTCGTCGAGCAGCAAGCGGTCCGGCTCGCTGTGCAGGGGTGAGAGCGGATCAAGAACGCAACGGTCCACCGCTTCGTCGACTCGGGCGGCAAAGGGTTCCGCCAATTCCCAGTAACGGGGAACGCCACCCCACGCGGTGAAGGCCTTCACGCAGGTGATTGGATCCTTGATGCCAGTGGCCTCCGTGAAGTCGGCCATGCGCAGCGGTTTGACCTCGATCATCTCGACCGCGCGCCCATAGAGCGGAGCCGAGGAATCGAGAACCAATCCGTGCATCATGCGCTGGCTCGAACCAGCGAGCGCCACGACCAAGCCCGCTGAGGAGGCATCGTGGTCGAGCCAATGCTGCACGACACTGGGCAGCTCGGGGCTGCTGGACACCAGGAACGGGAACTCGTCCAGGATCAGAGGCCCCTTCCAACGGGCAGCCTCGGCTTGCTGGGCCAGCGTCTTCAGAATCGCGCGCCAGTCTCGGAACGTGGCCTCTTGGAAAACGGGGAATCGGGCGGCCAGCGCTTCGCAAAAGTAGCGGCGTTGGATTTCGGGGGCTGATTGATCGGCCACCGTGTAGAGGCCGTCATGCCGTCGGTTCCACTCGACCAAGAGGCGGGTCTTCCCGACACGCCTTCGCCCGGTGAGAACGGCCAGGCCGCCCTGGCGACGCCGGCAAAGGCTATCGAGGCGTTCCATTTCTTGAACTCGTCCGACGAACTCCATGGTGCGTAGACATTATGCTCATGAGCATAATGTTCAAGGGCATAATCCTGGAGCCTCAGGGCTAGTTCTCTCGGCTAGTGCGAATTCGCCAAATGGCAGTTACCCAGAATTCCGATGTGCAATCGCGGAGATGCAGCGGCGTGGGTAATTTTCGTGCGCGCCCTGTGTTTTCTAACTATTGGTTATGGTTAAGGAATTCACTGATCTTAGTAAGTCTGAGGTGCTAGCGGTTAACGGCCATGGGGCTTCGAGTCCCCCTCCTCGCACAACCTAAGCCCCTGGAAACAGGGGCTTTTTTCTTACTGGGCTTGGACCTTCGGGCGGTCAAAAAGGCCGCGGTAACCAAAATGGTCGTCGCCTAGACCTGCCGGGGCCGGCGCGCCGGTCGCGTTGACACTCCCGATCGGTTCCCGTATCGTCCTTCGCCCATTCGACGGCACGCCCTCAGAAACTTGCTCGAGGCCGCGCGCGCGCTTCCCGTCGCGGCGGCGTCCGAGGAGACGGATCCCTCCAGTCCCGGTGTCGCCACCTGGGCCGAGGAGCTGGTGCGTGCTGCGGCGGGTCCGGCCGGCGCGGGCGTGTCGGCACGGATGGACGCGGTGAGGACGGTCGAGCTGCGCCGGGAGATCTCGGCGGTGCTCACGCGGCTCGCGCGCCGAGCCGACGAGACCCTGGCCGCGTCGCTCGCGCGTGTTGCCCAGGCTTGGGAGCAGGTCGACGCGCTCGTCATGATCGACGGCGAGCTGGAGGGCCACGTCGCCCGAGCCCGGCGCCAGCTCGCGGCTGCGGCGCACCCCGGGGCCGCCGCGGCCCAACGCGCGGTCGCGCTCGAAGGCCTGCTCGTCATCGACGCGTCCGTCGCGCTCGCGCGTCTGTGCGAGCGGCGGATGGCGTCGCTGCTGCGCTTGCGCCTGCGCTCGCCGTCGCGCGAGCTCTTGCCCGGCGGGCGCCCCTTCCTCGATTTCGGGGCCGCGCTGCACGAGGCGGCGGAGGCGTGGCGATGACGCGCGCGCGCTGGATCGTCGGCGGTCTGGTCAGCGCGGCGGCGCTCATCGTCGCGGGGAAGGCGTTCTTCGCCTACCTCGCGGTGGGCTCGACCGTCGGTGTCACCACGGTGCTCGTGCTGCTCGGCATTCTGGCTATAGGGCTCTGGAGCTTGGCCCGCGCGCGCCGAGACGTGGGGCGCGAGCTGGCGGCGCTCGCGGCGACTCCGCCGGGCGGCGCGCTCTGGGCCTCTCGCCGGGCGCAGGCGCTCGAGCTGCAAAGCCGCGGCGTCGCGCCCGACCTCGACGTGCTCGCCGAGGCGACCGCCGCCGAGGAGGCCGAGCGCGGCTTCGCGGGCAAGTACTTGGTTGCGACCACGATCCTCGTGGGCCTCGTCGGCACCTTCGGCGGGCTCATGGAGACGCTCGCGCGCGTGGCGCCGTTGTTCAAGGACCCGCTCGCCGCCGAGGGGCCTGCGGGGGTGCTCGCGCTGCTCGCGGGTCCGCTCGCCGGCCTGCACGTGACCTTCGGAACGAGCGTCGTCGCCATCCTCGTCACGCTCGCGCTCGCGCTCGTCCAGGGC
>CAZHUY010000266.1:0-8098 GCA_964535465.1 uncultured Myxococcales bacterium | reverse complement strand
AGAAAGGTGAAAGCCCAGACGGACACGAGTGCAACAGTGACTAGCTCAAGGCGTGAATCGTAGGTTGTCGAGAATCCAGGTCCTGCCGGTGTCGTTCACGTTCAGGGCCAAGCTGAAGAAGCAGTCGGCAGGTGCCCGCTGCAATGTGGCCGTTACAGCGCTCGGAAGCGGGAAACGTAGCGTGGAGTACCGATTCTGCGGTTTGCCCGTCAGCTCCACCTGGCCGATGTACTGACTGAACGCGTTGACCGATGGACACGTAAGGTACATCTGCAATGCGCCCAAATAGTACGGGTTCGGCTGGTCGCTAGGCATGAACAGATCGACACTGAGCGCTGGGCGCAGCGACAGTCCGGACGCTGTGAAAGGTGCGCCCTCGATGGGTATGTATCCATGCCCCCTGATTCCAAGTGCTCCGCAGCCCTGCCTGACCGGCGAGGTCACAAGCGAGAGGCTCGCTTGCGAGGACGTCCAGCTCTGCGGATCCTCGAAACCGAACAGCCGATCGCGTGGCGAGAGGTTGGCGCACGCAGCTTGTTGAGGCGAAGCGGGAATCCCGACAGCGTCGATGGAAATCGTGACCGGCAGTGGGCGTCCGGAGGCATCGACGTTCAGCAGGTTGAGGGAGCCGGTCAGGTGGAAGGTGGTGGCCGAAGCCGTCACTCCCCATGCCGTCTGGTTCTCCGCCTGGTAGACCGACTCCACTCCGTTGAGCATACCAACCACCGTCAACGAGAGATTGCGAGGCGCGATCCCGGTTCGCGTCGGGTCGTCCGGATCCGGAATCTGCAACGTCACCGGAGTGGAGTTGGTCACGACCACGTTGCTAACCTTGGCACCCGCCACCGTCGTGTTGGCCAAGTCTATGCGGAGCCTTTCCAGACGGGTGAAGGCGCAGGTGGCACACGGCCTGCTCAAAAGGACGGAGCTGCGCACGGCATTGATGGCGATCGTATTGCCCGCCCCGGACGCCAGACCAATGGTCCCGGTGTTGAGCGTAAAGGCTGACGTGAAGGGTTGGGTCACGCTGCAACTGCTGTCGTTGAGCACAACCCGGGTGACCAGCGCCGCCCGATCGTGATCCTTGCTTGGCGGCTGTGCTGCCAGCTGCGCCCGCAATTTCGTCAGGTCGTAACAATTGGCCGGCGGCGGTTGCGAGGCAACGTCCTGCGGAGTCAGCGGATCGCAAATGATGGTGCCCGGAGGCTGCGTGCACTCACGCGAATGCCTTATGAAATCGACCGACGACAGAGTCGTCCCTGCCGGTGCGGGCCGGCAAGTTCCAACCCTGGGCACCAGCGTCGGGTCGGGAGCCGCCGCACTGATCACGCTGCAAAACGGATAGTTGTACCCGACCAGGGGGTTTGCATTCATCCGGTCACAGAGCTGAGAACGACAGGCATCCAACCTGGCGGCATCGCTCGTGGCGCCCAGGGCGCAGATGGTTGCCCGTACTTGGGTGACGCCTTCATCGAAATTACGGCAGGTCACCGCCGTTGCACCGGGGAGGATTTGCTCTTGCGCGCACTCCTGCCGATCGACCACGCACTGGACAGTCTGGAAGTCTGAGCCCGCGTTCAGCGTCTGCACCGAGCATCCGACCTGCGCCGCAAGCAGACAAGCAACACCTGCAGCGACTAACCATCCTCGATCGGCAACGCGGCCTTTCCCCGAGGCTCCTTTTCCCACTCCTGTTTCGATCATGAGATGCTCCTTGTGTTTGAGGGTTGATGATCCCGAACGCGCACACGGCTGCGCAGGGCTTTCTGCACGGACTCTTCTCTTTCCTTCCGGTGCGGAACTCTCTCCAAAGGAGACGAGAGGCACCGCCTCTGGCGACAGGCCGTGCAATCTCCTCGCCTTCAGGGGCTCTCAGGGTGCCGTCCTGACCGCGGCCCCCTGAGAGCCCCCGACTTGTTTGTCAGCTATCCCAGGGTGCAGCAGCCGTCGGCGCCGCACGAGCTAGCCGGGCAATCCGCATTGGTCCTGCACGGACCACCAAAGATGCAGCAGTTACCCAAGGGACCGATGCTGCTTGGCGAACAACAGGGCACGATCGCCCGGCCGTTGATGACGGCGCTGATGATTCCATTTTCGACCGTCGCGCTCGATTGACGTGGCGTGAGGGGGGCGAAGGTGGTGATGCTCAGGTGCACGACCGGCGAATCAATGCCGGTGGCATCGGTTTGGAACCGGGTTCACTACGTCCGGAACGAATTGGCACGCGCCCGGGTCCGGACGGACCGAGTACGAACCTGGGGGTAAGCCTGCAAATTGGTAGCCCCCCGCGGCGTCCGAGAGCACGCTCGTGCTCTTGGCCCCGGCCAGAACCACCCTGTTCCCCGCGATCGGCAATCCGGTCCCCGTGGTAAGGCGCCCCGAAATCGTGATGGAGACAGAAAGCGCCTGTTGGGCATTCTCCTCCGCCAAATACCTCCCATCGGAGTTGCACGCCACCACAACACTCGCCAACACAATTGATACGCTCGCATACCTCATCCCTCTGCCCTCCCTATCTTGCAGAAACCCGATTCAGCTCAGCGAACTGCGGAAGTCAGGATACTCGGGCTTTCGAAATGGTTCAGGCTTTGGCAATTCGTGCTGCTGAGATTTTTCCGCCGGAAAACCCCTAACCCAAGAGAGCGTTACCCGTGCGAAAACGCACATTGAATGCGGCTGGTGCGGCGCCGGCATGATGGGAGATTTCACCGCTCCGGACCCAGCCCTCGGTGCTCATGTCCGCGCCCACGTGGGGGCCTCGCCGACCACCGAGGCGACGGGCAGACCCAACCGCTGGGCTTTGCGCAATTGTCGCGTCCGCCAAATCGTGTACAGCACCGGCAGAACCTCCAGGGTCAGAAACGCGCTGGTGGCCAGACCCCCGATCATCGGCGCGGCCACTCGCCGCATGATCTCCGAGCCGGCGCCTTCGAACCAGAGCAGTGGCAAAAGAGCGGCCGCCATGGTGGTGATGGTCATGATCTTGGGGCGAAGACGCCGAATCGTGCCTTCGGCGTGGGCTTCGATGATGTCGTCGCGACTGTTGATTCGGCCTTCGCGAATACGCTGGTGGAAGGCGGCGTCGATGTAGACGACCATCACGACACCGGTCTGCATGGCCAGTCCGACCACCGATAACAGCCCCACCCAGACCGGGGCCGACAGGGGATAGCCGAGCAGGTAAAGGGTCCAGAAGCTCCCCACGAGCGCAAACGGGACCGACACCAGAACCAGGAAAGCCTCGGAGAAACTGCGGAACTGCAGGAAGAGCAACCCCAACATGAGGAGGGCAACGATGGGGACAATCCACATCAACCGTCGCTGTCCAGCAAGCAGCAGGTCGTACTGGCCTGTCCATTCGATACGCTCGTTCGGGCCGATCTGGACCACGCCGGTGGCCAGGGCCTTGTCGACCTCTTGCCGTGCGCGCGTGACATAGCTTTGGATGTCGGTGCCAGCGGCGAGATCGACGTGCACGTAAGCGCAGAGCTCGCCTCTTTCTGTGCGCAACGCGGCTGGCTGGCGTGTGTAGGTTGGTTTTCCCACCAGCGCCAAGGGAACCGGTTGCGTGGACAGCGGCGGAGGCGCCACCAGCGCTCCGTTATTGGCCCAAATCGGCACGGTGGGAAGCGAGCGCACCGTGACCTCGCGGAGCACGTCGAGCGGACCGCGCTCCGTCACCTCGGATATTTGCGGCGAAACCCGGACCCGAAGACGCCGTCCGTCGTGCTCAATCTCGCCGATTTGTCCTCCGGAAGCGATCAAATCAACGGTGGAGCGAGCGACTTCACGAGCGACTTGGTGTTTGGTCAATGCAGCCCCATCGGCCTGGAAGTCGATCCAGGTCTCGCCACCAAGCGATTCAAAAACGGCGCTGCGCGTGCCCGGAATCCGTTCGATCAGAGCGCGCAGTTCGGTTCCGAGGGCATCGAGGCGCTGAGCATCCGGCGAGATGACCCGGATGCCGACCGGTACCCGCACGCCTGTGGCCATCATGTCCATGCGCGCACGTGCGGGGCCGGTCCAGGCAGCGGTCCATCCTGGCAGACGCACGGCCTTGTCCAGTTCCTCAACCAGCGTCGCGGTCGTGCGCGGCACACGGTCGGGCCAAAGCCGCCGCAACACCTTCTTCACGGGCTCCGGCGCCCAGCTCGAATACCAGCGCGCGCGTGGGATGGTCGGCCACTCATGACGGGGACGTAGCCGTATGGTGGTTTCGGCCATGGAATAGGGTGCAGGATCGGTTCCGGTCTCGGCGCGGCCGACCTTGCCGAACACCGACGCAACCTCGCCAAACCGCCTCATCGCATGGTCCTGCCAGGAAAGTTGTAACGCCGCCTCTTCGGAGGATACGCCGGGCAGCGTCGTCGGCATGTAGAAGAGGTCGCCCTCGTCAATGCGTGGCAAGAACTCGGCGCCGAGCCGAGAGAGGATCGGGAGGCACGAGATGAGGGCGAGTCCGGCCGTGGCCAATGTGAAGACTGGGCGACGAAGGGCGAAATGGACAAACGGCCGATAGGCGCGGACCAGGTTGCGGGTGATCGGATTGCTGAACTCGGGGATCACCCGGCCGCGCAGCAGTCGCTCGCGCAGCGCCGGGGCCAGCGTCAGGGTGACCAGAGCCGCCGCCGCTATAACCAAGGTTTTGGTGAGGGCCAGCGGACGCAGCAGCCTCCCGGTTTCACCGGAGAAGGCGAACACGGGCAGGAACGAGATCGCGGTGATGATTAGCGAGGTCAGAATGGCCGGAGCGAACGATTGCGCGGCGGCCAGGATTCTGGCCCCGCATTCCTTCCGCGATGCCTTCGGGTCCATGGTCTCGAGCCGGCGATGAGACGCTTCCAGGGCCACGATGTCGGCATCCACCGCCAAGCCGAGAGCGATCCCGATACCACCAAAGCTCATGATGGTGGCCGGCACCCTCAAGAGCCACATGGCCGCAAAGGTGAGAAGCAGGACCACCGGCAAAGTGATGAGCGGCACCAGCGCGCTGCGGCCGTGCAGCAGAAAGATCAGAATCACCAGCACGACCACCAACACCTCTTCGCTGAGCGCGCGCAGCAGTGTGGAGCGCACCGCGGTGGCGAGCTCTGCGCGGTCATAGGTGGTCGTGATGCGAACATCGGTCGCGGCGCCCAAGGCCCCCCTCTCGGGATCGGCATCGCGATGCGGGAGCTTCGCGCTCTCGCGTGCGATGATCGCTTTGGCCTCGCCCACCAAGGCGGCGATGTTTGCGTCCCGCCGGGCGACAATGATCCCGCCGACGGCAGGCTTGCCGTTGAGGTCAGCCAAGCCCGTGGGCTCGTCGCTGTTGAATCGCACCAACGCCACCTGTCCCAAGGGCGCCCGGTGCCCGTCGCCTTGCACGACCAACCCCTCCATCTCTTGGGGCGAGAGCTTGGTGACGCCGCTCGCTTTGTCGAAGATCGGTCGCAGGCTGTCGACCACGTCGGTAAAGGCAAGCCCCCGTTCGCGAAGCTCGTGTGCCCTCACCTCGACGCGCAGGTCGCGTGGATCGCCCCCGACTGACACCACTTCGGCGACGCCCGGAATCGTCGACAGGGCAGGTCGCAGGACCTCGTCCTGAAAACGCCGCATCTCGTATTGGGAAGAAATCAGCTTTGGATCGGTCAGCGCATACTCGAAGACCCAACCTGTGGCCGAAACCGGCGGACCGATATAGAGGCGTACGGCATCCGGGAGCTTGGCCGACTTGAGACGCCGGACGATCTCTTTTCGGGCATCATCGAGCCCGTCCGCCGAATCGAAGACGACATTCGCGTAGGCCATCCTCGACATGGTCAATCCACGGATGGCCTTCGCACCGGGAAGACCGGCCAGCGCGTCAGCTATAGGCTTGGTGACCGTCGACTCGACCGCCGGGGCCGGGTGGCCCATCCAGTCCGCGACAATGCCGATCTGCGGATCGGCGAGATCCGGGATCACATCCCCGGTCAAGCGGCGTCGCGCCAGATCGCCGGCGACTGCCAGGAGCAGCATCGTCACAAAGACGAACCAATGGTGTCGAGCGCACCAGCTCACCAGCCGCGAGATCATGGCGCGCTCCACATCGCTTGGTCGCTGCTCCCCAGGCGACGATTCGCGTCCATGAAAAAGGCCGCGCGAGAGACCACGAAGTCATTGGGACGCAACCCCGAGAGGACCACCGCAATGCCTTGCGCTTCGAAGGACTCACCGAGCTGGAAGCGCCGCTTTTCGATTGTGTGTCCGCCGGTCCAAACCAGCGCGTAGGGCCCTTCCGGCTCGTGGAGGACCGCCGAAAAGGGCAAGGTCGCCACAGAGCGGGGCCGAGCGGCCACCTCCAACCAACCGATTTGGCCTGCAAGAAGGGGGGGACGTGTCTTGGCGGTACGGAAACGCACCACCGCCGTCGATCCGTCCCAGGGGACAGCAGGGCCGGGAACCCTGATAACCGCGACCGACGTCTTCGGAGATGCGGAGGGCGAGAACCGGCCCGGTTCGTGCGGAGACAACGAGTCTATCTGGTCCCGATAGAGGATGACGGAAATCTCCTGATCGCCGGTCACCCAAGATGGACCGCGGATCTCTTGCACCCTGACCGGCAGGGATCGCATCCGCACCGGGCTGAAGATCTTCCGTCGCCGCACGTTTTCATAGGCGATCTGGTCCGGCGAGATCGTCTCTCCCTCCTTGGCGTCGTTTCCAAGGCGCTCGAGCGCCATGCCACAGATGGGACACTCGCTGGGCCCTTTCGACCGCACCTCGGAGTGCATCGGGCAGACGTGGCTTTCGACGGAAGTAGCCGGCTGCCGAAGAGCGATGGCCACGGCCACAGCCACAGCTGCCCTTGCCAAGAGGAGCAACAAAATGCGCAAGAGCAGGAGAGCTCTCTGCGAGCGCGCCGGTTGCCCCGGCGAAGGTGCCTGGTCGGTCATGTTCGTGCTTGCCTCTGAGTAGGTGCGGACTCATTGCGCTCGCATGCGGTTGCCAAGGCAGCCGGCTGCGGAGAACGAGTGGACTGCCCATGCAGCCCACTCGCGCTTCGTAATCCGCGGCGTTCTTGGGATCTCTACTTTGCGATGAGGAGAGGTCTCATCATCTCGTTGTCTTCATGGTCGATGATGTGGCAATGCCAGACGTAACCGGGGCCGCTGTAGGGATCGAAAGGGAAGAGATTCATGCCGGCGCGAACCTGGCTGACCGGGAAACTCTGCGGCGCCCACCGCACCACGATCCGCGTGACCTGACCCGGATGGGCCTTGATGGTGTCCTTCCACCCTTGCTCGTTTGCGTCCAACGGGATGACCGGACCCTGCAAGTACGGGGTCACGTCAGGGTTCCCGCCCAAAGCACCTGCGCCGTTCGGCGTGAGGTAGCGGCGTGGAGGTCCGAAACCAGGAATGAACGTGCCCGGCGGGTAGGTCACGCCCCCGAACGTGCCGCCCGGGAAGGCCGCGCTATAGTCGGTGAGGTACGCGTCCGCGTTGAAGGCCTGCCGGTTGAGGATCTGGAACTGGGCGAGATGCAGGTGCATGGGATGGGCATCCGCGGTCAGATTGACGATCTCCCAAACCTCGGTGGACCCAACGCGCGGAGCTTCCGTAGCCGAGACATTGGCGTTCGAGGTGGAATCGGGAACAGGCGTTGGCGGGTTGCTGCCCTCTCGAATACCCGTGAACGTCGTGTTGTTCACCAGCACCTCGATAGGTCCGCTGTCCGTAACCACCTCGACCAGCGTCAGCTGGCGTTTCTGATCGGGCTTGCGGCCGGTCGTCGCGGGATCCAGCTTCACCACGGGCTGTGCGCGCAGGCTGGTTCGTGGGGCCGCAGGATTGTAGCTCCTATCTGCTCCCCAGAGCGGCAGGTTGACCCGGAATTGCATGATCTGGCCGTTGGTCGCCGGGTCTGGGATGTCTCCGGTGGGGAACGGTGCCGCCGCGGTATTCACCAGCGTGAAGGTCTTTCCTGCCTTGCCTGCAAAATCGATGATGATGTCGGCGCGCTCGCCGGGAGCGAGGGCGTACCTGATGCCGTATGGATTCTCCGGGGCAGACAGCTTGACCGGTGCATTCATGAGATCGCCATCCGTGCCGATGTGACATACCGCAGGCCCGGG
>CAZHUY010000265.1:0-8163 GCA_964535465.1 uncultured Myxococcales bacterium | reverse complement strand
TGCATCTCCATGCGCACGATGCCGTCGCCCTGGCAGGCCTCGCAGCGCCCGCCCTTCACGTTGAACGAGTAGCGCCCGGCGCGGTAGCCGCGCGCCTTGGATTCCGGCAGCCCGGCGAACAAGTCGCGAATGTGGGTGAAGATGCCGGTGAAGGTCGCGGGGTTGGAGCGCGGCGTGCGACCGATGGGCGACTGGTCCACGTCGATCACCTTGTCGATGTGCTGCAGGCCCTCGATCGCGTCGAATTCCGCGATGGGGGCGCGCGCCCCGTGCAGGCGATGCTTGAGCGCCGGCAGCAGCGTGTCGACGATCAGGCTGGACTTGCCCGAGCCCGACACCCCCGTCACGCAGGTGAGCACGCCCAGGGGAAAACAGACCGTGAGGTCGCGCAGGTTATGGGTGCGCGCGCCGCGAATCAGCAGGGCGCGCTTCTGGGCGCTGCGCCGGTGCTTGGGTACGTCGATGGCCTTCTCGCCCGAGAGATACGCGCCGGTCACCGAGGCGGGGTTGGCGGCTATCTCCTTGGGTGTGCCCACCGCCACCACGCGGCCGCCCAGCTCGCCCGCGCGCGGACCCATGTCGACGATGTAATCGGCGGCGCGCATGGTGTCCTCGTCGTGCTCGACCACGAGGACGGAGTTGCCCAGGTCGCGTAGCTTGAGCAAGGTTTCCAGCAGACGCGCGTTGTCGCGCTGGTGCAGTCCGATGCTGGGCTCGTCCAGAATGTAGAGCACCCCCTGCAGGCCGCTGCCGATCTGGGTGGCCAGGCGGATGCGCTGGTTCTCGCCACCCGACAAGGTGGACGCCGGGCGATCGAGCGACAGGTAATCGAGGCCCACGCTGATGAGGAAGCCCAGGCGTGCCGTGACCTCGCGGATGATGCGCAGGCAGACCTGCCAGTCGCGCTTGGAGAGACCCAGGCTCTTGATGAAGTCGTAGGCCTCGCGGATGGTCAGGCTGGTCATCTGCGAGATGGTCTTGTCGCCCACCCGGATGTGGCGCGCCTCCTTGCGCAGGCGGGTGCCGCCGCACTCCTTGCAGGGCGATTGCGACATGTAGCGATGAAACTCGTCGTAGATGGCCTCGAAATCCTCGTCGGTGGTGCGGCCCTGCTCGCGGCGGCGGCGCTGGTATTCGTCGTAGCGCCGTTGCAGGTTGGCCAGCACGCCCTCGAAGTTCTTCTTGAAGGTGTGGGTTTTGCCGTTCTTCTCGAAGGTCAGGTTCAGCTCTTCGTCCTTCGAGCCCTCGAGGATCAGCTTGCGCACCTCGGCCGGCAGCTTGCCCCAGGGTTTGTAGAGATCGATCTCGTAGTGGGCGGCCAAGGAATCGAGCAGTTGTTGGAAGAAGGCGCTGTTGCGTCTCTCCCAGGGCTCGATGGCGCCTTCGCGCAGGGACAGGTCAGGATCGGTGACCACCAGATCCGGGTCGAAGAACATCTTGGCGCCGATGCCGTCGCAAGCAGGGCAGGCGCCCTCCGGGCTGTTGAAGGAGAACAGGCTGGGTCCCACCTCGGGGAAGGTGATGCCGCAGTCTGGACAGGCCGCGGTCTCCGAGAACAAGAGGTCCTCTCCGTCGAGCGGCGAAATCTTGACCAGGCCGCCCGCCAGCTTGGCCGCCAACTCGATGGATTCGTGCAGACGCTGCTCCATGCCTGGCTTGCGCACCAGACGGTCGACGAAGACCTCGACGATGTGCTTCTTCGCCTTGTCGAGCTTGGGTGGATCCGACAGGTCGTGCAGCTCGCCGTCGATGTTGGCCCGCACGTAGCCGTCTTGCCGCAGGCGGTTCAGCTCTTGATGAAAGTCGCCCTTCTTGTCGCGGATGACCGGGGCCAACACGGAGAAACGCGCGCCCTCGGGAAAACCCAGCACTTGGTCCACCATTTGCGGGATGGTCTGCGCGGCGATGCGCTGGCCGCACTGCCAGCAGTGCACCTGGCCCACGCGCGCCCATAGCAGGCGCAGGTAGTCGTAGATCTCGGTGATGGTGCCCACGCTCGAACGTGGGTTGCGCGAGGCCGACTTCTGCCCGATGGCGATGGCGGGTGACAAGCCGTCGATGGAGTCCACGTCCGGCTTGCCCCGCTGTTCCAGAAACTGCCGCGCGTAGGCCGACAGCGACTCGACGTAGCGTCGCTGGCCCTCGGCGTAGATGGTGTCGAAGGCCAGCGAAGACTTGCCCGACCCTGACATCCCGGTGATGACCACCAGCTTGTCGCGTGGGATCTCCACGTCGACGTTCTTCAGGTTGTGCTCGCGCGCCCCTTTGACAACGATCTTGTTCATCGCAACTCGCGGCGCCTGTGGTGAACCCGGAATACAGCCTGAACACCCTCGGCGCCTCATGGGCACACTAGCAAGGTCGATGCGACAAAAACAGACACAACTGCGCCCCGGAATGGGGTGTCAACCTGGAAGGGTCCCACGGGCTGGCCCTAGCGCACGGCCATTTCCGTGGTGGGGTCGTCATCCGAGACTTCGGGATCTTGGACGGCATCGTCCTCGATGATCTCCAGATCGTCGTCATGGTCTGGAAGCGTCTTCAGTAGGTCTTGGGCCAGACCGCGGAATATGGCCGCGCCTTCGCTCCCGGGATCCAGCGCCAGCGGACGGCGGCGGTTCACGGATTCATGAATCTCGGCGGAGGCGGGCAGGCAGGCGAGCACCGGCACCTCCAGGCCCAAATACTCGCGGATGGTACGCGCCACCGCCCCAAAGACACCGGAATGGTTGGCGTTCTCCACCTGGTTGCCTACCAGGCAGGCGCCGAATCGATCGATCTCGCTGAAGACTTTGTCGGCCAGATCGGGACGCGTTTGCTTCAGGCGGGCTAGGATCTTCACCACCTTCTCGCCGCCCGTGCTCAGCATGGCCGGCTCCAGCAAGGCCGCGTCGATGGCTTTGTCGACATGCAGGTTGAGCAGACGCAGCGCCGCGCTCTTGAGGAATGAATAGGCGTCGTGGATCGCGGTGACCTGAGGCGTGCTGACGATCAGCTTGCGCACGCCCAGGTCGAAGAAGTCCAGCATGTCGTAGCCCATGCCGGCGCCCACATCGACGAACACGAGGTCCGCCTCCAAAGCGCGCAGTTTTTGCACCAGGGCTTTCTTCTGGAAATGCATGACGTTGGCATCGCCCAGAACGCCTCCGGTGCCGGCCAGCAGACGCAGGTTGGGAACGGGGGTGTCGCACAGGCATTCCTTGGCCTCATTCACCGACTTGTCGAGCAAGGCCTGTAACCCCGGGCCCGGGCAGGGGATGCCCAACAGGAGGTGCTGGTTGGCCGCTCCCAGGTCCATGTCGGCTATGACCACGCGTCGACCCTGTACAGCCAGGGCGGAGGCCAGGTTGAGCGCCACGATGCTCTTACCCACACCGCCCTTGCCGCCCCCCACGGTGATGATGTGCGACAATTGTGCTGCGTCAGCCAAGGCGATGCCCTTGGCTGGCTATCGGCAGCGAATCCGTGATACTTTACCGCACCTCGAACACGCTGGTGCCGCAACCGAACTGGGCGTCGGATGCGGGCGATTCACCACAGACTGATGCATTGGCCTTGTCGAACTGCGCAGGCCGAAGCTCGATGTCGGCGCTGCCGGCCTTCTGCAGCAACACCTGGTACCTCTCGGGCGCGCAGGTACGGCCGTCGGTCTTCTTGGTTTCGTCTACCTCGAAGACCTTGATCTGGTCGCCCGGAAGGATGTCCTGCCCCGGTTCCTGGCCATCCTTTTGCCCGATGCGGATCTGCAGGACGCCTCCGTTGAGCGACAGATAGCCCTCGTCGTTACCGTTCTCCGCTATCTCCGCATCCGCGGGGCCTTCCGTCGTGCCCTGGTCGGTGTACTTGCACTCTCCGTCGGGGCAGTCCTCGTCCTTGCACTGATTGCCTTCCGCCTTGCTGTAGATGGCCGAGCCCAACAGGCCATAGCCGACGGTCTCGCCCTTGCGAATCAGCGCCACGGCGTCGATGTCCGATCCGGGGCCCTGCTCTGCCGAACACGAGAAATCCTCTCCCTTCTGCTGCTGTTCCACATCGATGATGGCCACGTAATGGTAGCCCGAAGCGGCCGTGGCCTCGGGGCCCTGTCCCCCGTCGCCCTTCGGTTCGGTTGCCACGGTTCCCGTGCCGCAGGCGTTGAGGGAGAGTCCCATCACCAAGCCCAGTCCGACGAGACATGGAATCTTCATGCTGTGTTGCTCCTGTGGACGCCGGGTATTCTGCCCTAGGATTTGCGTTTGGTCAGGGATGGCTTCTTCGCGCGCCCGCCTGCGGGCAGGGCCGCCAGGCTGTGGAAGTAGTGGCAGAACATGGCCATGCCCTGGCTGGCCTGGCCCCAGTCGAAGTTCTCGTTGATGGCGTGGTAGCCGTGCTCGGGCAGAGACAGGCCCAGCATCACCACCGGCGCCTTCAGCAGGTGGTCCATGGTCACCACCGCGCCGATGGAGCCGCCTTCGCGGGTCAGACAGGGCTCTTTGCCGAACGCTTCGCGCATCGCTTCTTGCGCCGCCTCCAGGTGCGGCCCCGAGGCATCGACCAGATAGGGCGCCAGCGAGGCCTCGTGGATGACCTCGGCGTCGGGGCAGCGCTTCTTTATGAAGGCCTGCACCAGGCGGAAGACCTTCTCGGGGCTTTGCTCGGACACCAGGCGGCAGGACAGCTTGGCCTCGGCCTGGTGGGGTACGATGGTCTTGATGCCTGCCCCGCTGTAGCCGCCCGTGATGCCGTGTACCTCGAAGGTGGGCTCTACCGTCACGGCTTCGTGCAGCCTGTGTGAATCAGGAAAACGTACGCTGGACAGGCCATGGGCCTTCTGAAAGTCGACACGGGAGAAGCCGTCGCTGGCCAGGCGGCGTTTCTCGGCGGCGCTGGGCTTGCGGACCCCGGCATAAAAGCCCGGGATCTTCACCTTGCCGGTGCGTGCGTCCACGCATTCGGCGATGAGCGCCGCCAGCTCGGTGATGGGGTTGCGGGCCCCCCCGCCCACCGTGCCCGAGTGCACGTCCTTGTCTCCGGTGCGCAGACGCACCAGGAAACCCATGAGACCACGCAGCCCGTAGGGGATGGCGGGCTGGCCGGCGCGCGACCACATGGTGTCGGAGACCACCACCGAATCCGTGCGCAGGCCGGCCTTGACCAACTTGCCCAAGGCGCCGGCGAAGCTGGGGCTGCCGATCTCCTCTTCGGTTTCCCACAGGAACTGAAAGTTGAGAGGCACATCGTCCTGCAAAGCCAAACGCGCGCCGAATAGCGCGGTCAGGGCCGGTCCCTTGTCGTCGGTGGTTCCGCGCCCGCGCCAGGTTGGGCCCACGCGGGTCAGGGCAAAGGGCGGGCTCTTCCATTCCGCGGGATCGGCGGGCTGGACGTCCAGGTGGTTGTAGATGGTCAGCGTGGGGAAGGCGGGATCCTGCACCAGCCGCCCCACCACCAAGGGCAGCCCCGTGGTCTTCACGATCTCCACCTGGGCCCCCAGATCGCGCAACAGCTCGGCCCCGGCCTGGGCGACGCGCTCCACGTCGCCGCGTCGGTCAGGGTCCATGCTAACCGAGGGGATCTCGACCAAACTGGCCAGGGTTTCTTCGAACGCGCTTCGCAGCTCCGTGCTGCGCATGCATAGCTTGGCAAGGGAAGCCGTGTCGCTGCTCATGGTCAATGCCATAGCACGAACACGGACCAGACGGCGTGCGCGAAAGGCCGAGGCTGTCGCTATCGCTTGAATGCCAGCAGCCAGGCGCCGGCTATCACAATCACGGTGGCCGCCAGGCAGGCGCTCTGCAGGCGTACGTTCAGGAAGCGCCTGCTAAAGCGGGCCAAGGGCAGACCAAGGAGCAGCCCGAACCCCAGCCCGGTGGCGTGAGCCAACATGTCGGACTTTTCCCCCGTGCCCAGCATGGCCAGGAGACCCAGGCTGGCGGCCACGGCGAGAAAGGCGCGCTTGCGCCAGCCCACCATGCGCACGTCGAAGCGGCGCATGAACTGCAGGCCGGCCAGCAGGCCCAGAGCCGCGAATGTCGCGGTCGAGGCGCCCACCACGTTGTGCCGTCCCCCATAGATGAGGGCGGTGAGCAGGTTGCCAGCGGTGCCGGCCAACAGAGTGGAGAACAAGGCCACGCCGCCGCCCAACCAGCGACCCAGGGCCGACAGGAACAGCACTGTGAACACGGCGTTTCCGGTCACGTGCATGATATCCGCGTGCAGGGTCAAGGCCGTCACCGCGCGCCACCACTGGCCGTTCATGATCTGCCCGGCCACGCCGCTGCCCACCCGAAACCAGCCGCCCGCATCGGCCCCATCGCGCGGTCCGGACACCCAGAAGAACGCCAGGATGGTGGCCGCGGCCGCCAAACCCACGTATGAGCGGCCGTGGTCAGGGACCTGCGGCTCGCGGACCGGACCCTCCTCGGCTTCCTTGTCGTGGGCGTCCAAGGCCGCGAGTGCGGACGCCACCAGGGGCGCGGGCACCATCACCGCCCAGCCTTCCGCCGTCGCGGCGATGCGATGTTCGATACCCACCGCCTCCAGGACGAAGTCCCAGGCTTCGGCCTGCGCGTGGTCGGGCGACACGCGCACGGCTGCTTCGTTTGGGACTTCCGCGGACACGGACGCAAGTGTAGTCACAGATCGGGGCTCCGGTAAGCACAGGAAGCCTGCCACCTGTTCGATCCCGAGCCATCATTCCCGATCGGTATTGCGACCCAACCGGCGCGGGGAGCATCTGACGAGGTGAAGCCGCGGACGCGGCTCGCCACAGGAGAATTCGGATCAGGAGTGCTAAGATACCCCCCCAACCCAACGATGAGGAGTCCCGGACCATGTTGAGCAAGACGATGCTGGAAGCCTACAACGAGCAGATCAGGGCCGAGTTGGCGTCAGCCTACCTGTACCTTTCCATGTCCATCTACTTCGAGAAGATGAGCCTGCCGGGCTTCGCCAAGTGGATGCGCGCGCAGGGCGCGGAAGAGCAGAGCCACGCTTTCAAGCTGATGGACCACGTGGCCGACCGGGGCGGGGTCGTGACCCTGTCGGCTCTCGAGAAGCCGTTCTCGGAGTTCAAGTCGGTCATCGATGTCTTCGAGCGCACCGTGGCTCACGAGCAGAAGGTGACCGCGCTCATCCATCAGCTCTACGGCTCGGCGGCCAAGGAGAACGACTACGCCTCGATGGAGATGCTCCAGTGGTTCATCAAGGAGCAGGTCGAGGAGGAGAAGACCGCCGGTCTGATCCTCGAGCAACTCAAGATGGCGGGCGAGAAGGGCTCGGCTCTGTTGATGCTGGACCACCAGGTGGGCAAACGCGAGTAGGTCTCGCCAGCCTCCCGGACGCATGGACGACGATCCTGAGGATCTGCCCGAGGAGGAGGCTAGCCGGCCCGGGGAGAAGAACTACATCACCCCGGCCGGCTACCGAAAGCTGGTGGCCGAGCTGGAATTCCTGCGCACCACCAAACGGCCCGAGGTGGTGAACGCCCTGTCCGCCGCCGCGGCCGAGGGCGATCGCTCGGAGAACGCCGAGTACATCTACCGCAAGCGGCAGCTGCGCCAGATCGACAGCCGCCTCCGCTTTCTCGGCAAGCGGCTCGACTTCGTGGTGATCGTGGATCCGAGCGAACAGAAACGTCGCGACCGCGTCTTCTTCGGCGCCACGGTGACGGTCGAGGACGAAGAAGGCCAGGCCTTCACCTACTGCATCCTGGGCCAGGACGAGATCGAGAGTGGCGAGAACACCATCTCGTGGAAGTCGCCGGTGGGCAAAGGCTTGTTGGGCAAAGAGGTGGGCGACACCGTGACGGTGCGCTGGCACTCCGGTATGCGCGAGCTGACCGTCACCAAGATCGAATACCCCTGAGTCGGAAGGGGATTCACCGCCGAAGCCGCAAAGCAGGTTGCGCCAAACCGGAATGTCGTAGACGTGGCCGTACGGCAATACCTCTGCAGACCCACAGGCGGTCAGTGACTCAGCTCCTCGATTTCGCGTTCGAGCTCTTCCCATTGTCTGACGAGGTCCTCGATTTTGGGGCCCAGGGCCTCTTGCTCGGCCACCAAGGCGGTGATCTCGTCGTGGCTGGCGCGCTGGAAGTAGCTGGAATCCTCGTAGATGGCGTGGATCTCGGCCTTGCGGCCCTCGGCGGCTTCAATCTCGGCCAGGACCTTGTCGCGCAGCTTGGGT
>CAZHUY010000264.1:0-8182 GCA_964535465.1 uncultured Myxococcales bacterium | reverse complement strand
GCACGCGCTCGCCGCTGCGCTCGGGAGGGTCATTGGCCGCTCGCCTCAATTCAAGTCGATGGTTTCGCCCACCAGCTTGATCTCGTCGCTGGCCTCGATGCGCACGGCCCCGCTGCGGGCGTGCATCTCGATGGCACTGGCGGATAGGACCAGCTTGCCGGGCAGCTCGACCTGCGAATCGGCCTGCAAGAGGCGAATCACCGGCCCGTCCTGGTCGCGGGTGATCTGCACCAGGGCCTGTCCATTGTCGGCGTTGATCTGCAAAACCTCGTCGGGTTTCATCTCCAGGACCTGGGAAACCGTCGGGGGCGATTCGGGCCGGCGGCTGAAGCCATCGAGCACGCCCACCACCACCGGTTCCAGTTCGCGCGGTAGCTTCAGCACCAAGACCCGATCCGCGGCACGCACCGTCATCCCCTGCAAGGTCGGCGCCCAGGTCTGGCAAACCTGTCCCAGCGCCGTCTCGCAACGGACCAAGACACGACCGGTCAGTACGGGATGGCGATCATCCAGGCAGGTGGCCAGCACGTGGCCTTCGGGCCAGGCCGGCCGCGGCGGACTGGCCAGCAGGTCGTCAAGCGCCCCCTCCCCTGTCTGTGCCTCCAGTTCCTGGGTGATCGATTTCTCCTGAGCCATGACGATTTCCTTAGGCGCTCGCCGCCAGCAGGCGCTCCCTGAGGGTGGGTGGCGATTGGTAGCGAATGGGAGCGTCGCGGTCGACGGTGGCGAAGAGCGGGATGTCCTTGTGGATGCCAGGGATGAAAACGCGCGGCAAGCCGTGGCTGCGCGCGCAGTACACGGTGGTGAAGCGTTTCTCGGCGGGATGGAGCACCAGACTCGTAAGCCGCGACGTCGACGGGAAGCGCTCGCCCTCGATGTGGAGATCGATGCGCGGTGCGGGGGGCAGCGCGAACGTGATCTCGGGCTCGTCGGGGTGCAGGCCCGCAAGCACGATGGGCTTTCCGCCGAGGGGCGTCGCCACCACCATGCCCAGCGACGCCTCTTGCAGGTAGCCCGCGGATATCCGCTGCTCTCGTTCGACAGTCAGGCGCAGGTTCGCGGGAATGAAAGCGCGCCGCACCTCGGGCAGCGAAGCGTCGTGGGGCGCGGGGAACCAAGGATCCACACCCGCGTGCCGGTAGCGCGGGAAGGTGAGCGCCGGGGTCCAGGCGAAGCACCAGGGCAACGGCTGGCGGTACCACAGCTCGGGTCTGCCCGTGATCAGCCGCTCGGCCGTGAGCAGTTCGGCGGGATCCTCCAGGTTGGGCAGCTCGAGCCCGGGGACCGGGTCGGGCCCCACCACATAGCCCTTGCCCACGGGGTTGCGCGGATACAGCCCCGGATGGTCGAACTGCAAACCCAGCTCGACCATGCGCATGTACTCCTCGCGCTGGTGGGCGGGGATGGGCACGCGGTTGTCCAGACCACCGTAGGCGTTTTCGTAGGTGAGCGGCATCTCGACGAACGGTTCGGGACGCCCCAAGCGAGGCCGCCCCCCCACCCACTCCACCTGGCGGCGGCCGAAGACGGCGATGCGCTTGCTGGTGTCGCCGATGCGCGCCGACACGACCATCGACGGCGTCGCCCGTCCCCCAGGGGCGAAGGCCGACCCGGCGATCACCACGTCGGTGCGCTCCTTGTTGACGCAGAAATCCGAGCCCAGGGGAAAGCGCGGCTGCAGCTCCTCGTCGGACCAGATGTCGAAGAGCAAGGGCTCGGGCTGGCACAGCACCGCCCTGCCGCCCTTGATCTCGTAGGTGTGCTTGACCAAAGCGTAGGCAAACCCCGGCTCGGCCTGGTTGGTCGGATCCAGCCCCACCTCGGCGTCGTAGCTGGCGCGCGCAGCGGCGCGGGTCATAGCGACACCCCCCAGGCCTCGGTCTTGCTGTCGACGCGCGCTCCTCCCTCGAACGTCTCGCTGGTCGAACTGCTCAGTATCCGCTGCGAGGTGGACGAAGTCGTCGAGACTGTCTGGATGACCTTGCCGCCTCCCGGATAGCTGCGGTTGACCTTGTACTGGGCAACTCCGCGGCCAGTGAAGCACTGGGCTCTGGCCGAGATCCCCAGCGTCCCATCTCGTTTGATCCCGGCTGACGCGCCAACCTCCTGGTGGGCGAAGCCTACCCCTATTCCCAATTCACCCTCTCCCGTGGTCGCTATGCGGGCGCCCGAGACGAGCACGCCGATGGCCGTCTTCCGGGAGAACTCCATCAGTTTGTCGCCCCAGGATTCTTTGGCTTCTTCTTTCTTCGGGCCGGGAAGCCTCTTTCTGAGAATCGCCTCTAGCGCCAGGTTCAGCGCGATGTCCAGAAAACCAGCCACCAGATCCCCGATGGTCATGTTGACGCTGACACTGTGGAGGAAGTTCAACAGCGTGGACGACGTGGGAAACGCGAACGGCGAACCACAGGTCCGCATGGGCAGAAACATGCCGCCCAACAGCTGGGAGCAGGCGATCTGCGAGCCATTCGCCTTCACGGTCGACGAGGAGAACAGCATCTTTCGTTGTGAGGTGATGACGATCAGAGGCAGCTTGATGAGGATCGGCAGCGGAGGCCACGGAGGGGCCCATACGTGCGGAATCCAATGGCCGCAGTCATGCCCTGCCAGGGCCATGAGCTGGCCCTTGTGGAACACGGTCCTGGTCAGCCTGTTCTGTTGCAGGGCAAAACCTGGCGGCCACAAAATGCGTGTCGGCGCTTCGACGCAAGGGGCATCGTGCAGGCTCAGGAGAATCGGATGGGGCATGCACATGTCGCCCGCCAGGCTCAGCTTGGACCTCATGACGGCTCCTGGCTGGGGCCGCGCCACTTGGGCTCCACGCGCAGACGGAGCTCGCGCTCGTCGCCGGGCTCGAATTGGAAATTGAAGGGCATGCGGAAGGTGATGGTGAAGCGGCCTTGGTCGGGCTGCAGGACCAGGGTGTGGGGCAGCAAGGGGCGGCTGCCCAGGCGGCGGTTGACCGTGGTGTCGGCCACCAGTCCGAAATCCGGCACCTGCAGGTCGAGAACCGGACACCCCTCCACCAGGTTCTCCAGGCGCAGGCGCGGCGCGCTGGCCGGCGCGGGGATCACCCAATCGGGGTGCGCGCGGTAGCCCACCACCTGGGGCGGCCCTTGCTCGGGCGTCGCCGCCAGCTTCTTCGACATCCGATCGGCCCACAGGGGCACGTCCACCGGCACCGTGGCCCAACACATGGGCGGGGGGACGTCCTCCCAGCGTGCGATGGGCGCCGCGCGATCCTCCAGGTTGGGCAAGGCGCGCACGTAACCGTCGGGCAGCCTGGGGAACCCCGACGGCGCCTTCAGCCAGGCGCCCATGTCACGCGCCAGGCGTTCCGCGTCGAAGCCCTTGCCGTGCCGGTTCAAGGGATCCGCCAGATCGAACACCGACTCGCGATCCAGATGAACGGGCACCGTTCCGCCAAAGGCCCGGCGGTAATCCAGCGGCATCTTGGCGAAAGGACGCGGCGGCGAGATGGCCCGGTGGTGAGCCGACCATGAGCGATCGCCGAACACCAGCATCTCGCGACGGGCCCGCCCCACGACCAGCCCCACGGTCAGGGCCGCCACCAGCCGCCCCGCCGGCGCCCATGCGTGACCCAGCAAGATGACCTCGAACGCGGCGTCCGCCCGGGGTTGCATGTCGCTGGGCAGCTCGCCCAGGGGCGTCGGCTCGTCCTTGTCGAACAAGGGCAGCGGAGCCTGCGTCTCCAGCGCGACGCGACCGTGGCTGTCGAAGCCGAAGGTGGCCTTGGCCGTGAGCAAACCCAGGCGACGGGGCGCGCCTTCAATCTCCGCGGTGCTGACCGCGGCGGGAACCGCGGTGTGGTTGACCAGTCTCATCAAGCGCGGGACAAAGCACGTCCCGTGCCAGACCGAACGGCTGCCTGCTTTCGCACCCGGGATTGACCGGTCCCGGGCCCATGGGGGATAACTCCGGCGTTGATAATCGTACAAAAATTCGGTGGCACCTCGGTCGGCACGATCGAGCGCATCAAGAACGTGGCGAGGCGTTGCCTGGCGACGCAGCGGCGGGGGCACCATGTGGCCGTCATCGTCTCGGCCATGTCGGGCGAGACCAACCGCCTGCTCGGACTCGCGCAGCAGATGCACGTCGAGCCGGACGAGCGCGAGCTGGACGTCATCGCCTCCACCGGCGAGCAGGTATCGGTGGGCCTGCTGGCCCTGGCCATCCAGGCCGAGGGCGGCAAGGCGGTGTCGCTGCTCGGCCACCAGATCCGGGTCCTGACGGACAGCGCCTTTGCCCGCGCGCGCATTCGCGATGTCGAGGTGCGGGCCATCCGCGACGCCTTTGCCCAAGGGAAGATCGCGGTGATCGCCGGATTCCAGGGCGTGGACGACGCCGGCAACATCACCACGCTGGGACGGGGCGGCTCGGACACCTCGGCGGTGGCGGTGGCGGCCGCGCTCGACGCCCAAGTGTGCGAGATCTACACCGACGTCGACGGGGTCTACACCGCGGATCCCAACGTGGTGGCGAACGCGCGCAAGGTCGAACGCATCAGCTACGAGGAAATGCTGGAGCTGGCGTCACTGGGCGCCAAGGTTCTCCAGATCCGCTCGGTCGAGTTCGGGATGAAGCACGGCGTCCCGATTCACGTGCGATCGAGCTTCAACGACAACGAAGGGACGTGGGTTGTGCCCGAAGAGAAAGCAATGGAAGCGGTCCTGGTGTCCGGGGTGACGGCCACCCGTGACGAATCCAAGATCACCATGGTCGGAATCTCGGACGCCACCGGCATCCACAGCAAGGTGTTCAAGCCCTTGGCGGACGCGGGAGTGACCGTCGACACCATCGTGCAGGCCCTCTCGGCCGAGGGGCACACCGACCTCACCTTCACCGTGGGCAAGGCCGACACCAAGAAGGCACGCGAGCTGCTGGTCAAGCACTGCGCCGACTTCTGCCCGCCCGAGCGCATCCGCACCGTCGAGAATCTGTCCAAGGTGTCCATCGTGGGCGTGGGCATGCGCTCGCACGCGGGCGTGGCCTTGAAGATGTTCGAGGCCCTGGCCAAGGAGAACATCTACATCCACTTGATCTCCACCTCGGAGATCAAAGTCTCCTGCATCATCGACGGCAAATACAGCGAGCTGGCGGTGCGCACCCTGCACGACGCCTTCGAGCTGGAACGCGGCTAGCGCAGCCGAGGCGGCCCGGCCATCACGACGTCCCCCCACACCCGACTTCGCGCGCACCTGTCCCAGGCCATGGCGGCCGCGCGCCAGCGAAACATGGCACCTCTCGCGCTGCTGGTGTTCGCCGCCGCCGTGGTGGGCGCGGCCTTCGCCGGGCTATGGCTGGTGCACACGGTCCGCCTGCCCTTCCACAGCAACTCGGGCATCGTCGCCTGGGTGACACACCATCGCTACGCCAAATCGCAGGAGATCTTCAATCTGGCGGTGGCCGTCGTGGGCCTGCTGGGCTCCCTGCTGGCGGCATGGTGGACGTGGATCCTGGGCGCCGCCTGGGGCGCGGGCTTCTCCCGCTGCGCGCCCTCTCGCCTGCTCAAGCCACTGGCGCTGCCCAGCGTGGCCATGCTGGCGCTGGCACCGCGACTCGCGCAGCTGAAGGTGACCTCGCTGCACCCGCTCATCCTCGCGCTCTCCGGCGTGGCGCTGGCCGGTTTCCTGTTGCTCCTGTGGCACCGACGGAGGGGCGCCAGCCACGCCTGCCCGGAGCGCGACACGACGACCGAAGAGCTGCCCGCTCCCACGCCGGTGCGTCCGCGCCGTTTTCTCATCGTCCTGCGCCGCATTCTCGTGTGGTTCGTGCTGCCGGTGCTGGTCTATTGCCTGTCCTTCGACAACCGTCTTGACGGCGGCCTGGGGGCCTTCAATCAGTTCCACGAGGGCGAGCGCCTGTACCCCATGGTGGTCATGCAGCACGGCGGCTTGCCCTATCGGGACGCGTATCTGCAGCACGGCCTCTTCCGCAACGCACTGGCGCCGCACCTGGGGGCCACGCTCTTCAGCCCCACCCTCGAGGGCATGCGGCGCCTCGACGACATCCTGTGGCCGCTGGGCGCCCTCTCGCTTTACCTGGTGGGCGCGACGCTGCTCGCCTCGCGGCCGCTCCCCCTCCTCTTCCTCGCGTTGTTTCTGCTCTCCGCGCGCGTGGAGATCCCGGAGCGCGTCTTCTTCGCGGCGCTGGCGGCGGCGCTGATGGCGGCGGCGGTCCGGCGCTCCGGACTCTTCGGGCTTCTGCACCCGTCTCCCCGGTCCAAGCGCGCAACGGCTCCCTTGCTCAGCCTGGCCCGCTTTGCGCGGCAGGAATGGCGCCTGCTGCTCTCGGGCGTTCTGGCGGCGTTGGCTTTCTGGACAAGCGTGGACATGGGGCTCTTCGCCACGGCGGGCTTGGGCGCCTTTCTGATGATCGTGGCCGTCCTGGCACCCCACGGCGACCTGCGGGCACGGGTGCGGCCCATGCTGGCCTTCGGCGCGGGGGTCTTGGCCGGCCTGGGCGCCGTCGCCGCGTATTTCGCCTGGCACGGCGCCCTCTACGAGGTCCTTCGCAACACCTATCAGCAGTGCGCGTATCAGAACGAGACCTGGGGTTTGCCCTTCCCCGACCTGGCGGATCTCGCGCCCCCGCGCGACGAAAGCGGCGGGCTCGCGTGGAGCCATACCCTGCAGAGGGACGTGGTGCAGATGTACCTTCCCTTCGTCTGTCTGCTGCTGGCCGAGGTGGGGCTGGTGTGGCTGTGGCTGCACGGCCGCCTGTGGACCTCGAGGCGCGGCTGGGCCCTGCTGCTGGTCACGTGCGTCGGCCTCTTCTTCGCCCGCGGCTTGCTGGGGCGCTCGGACATCTATCACCTGTACGCCGGCCTGGTCTCTCAGATCCTGCTCGCCACGCTGGCCCTGGACGCGGCGCTGGGCTTTCTCTGGAAGCGCATGACCGCGTTGCCCGCCGAGTGGCGCCGACGCCGGCTGTGGCCCTTGGCCTCTTGGCTGGGTGCCATCGTCCTGCTGGGATTCGCCGGACAGCTCTTCGCCGACAGCTATGAGCCGCTGCAGTCGCTCAAACGGCGCGCCCCCGCCGCCTTCGAGGATCTCGCCATGACCTTGTCGGGCCCGCCAACGGCGCAAGAACCCTTTCCCGGCGCGGGGCGAATCACCCTGGGCGAGAACGAAGCCGAGCACGCGCGGCGCCTGGTGCGCTTCATCCGCGACAACACGCAGCCCGGCGAGCCCATCCTGAATTTCTCCAGCTTCCCCATGCCCATGACCTTCGCCGATCGTCCCTCGGCCTCGCGCTACTTCATCCCGTGCTACGCCACGACCCCGGCCATGCAACGCGAGGCCATCGCCGAGATTGACCGACGCCAGCCGCGCCTCGCCTACCGCGGGGTCGGCCATGACTTCGACGGCGTGCTCACGGCAGAGCGCCAGCACCTGATGCAGGAGTATCTGGAGGCGCACTACGAACCGCTGGGCCGGGACGAGGATCTCGAGTTTCTGTGGCGCAAGGACGCCGGCCCACGCCCCATCCCGCGCGATCTGCAGATCACCGTCGATGCCCAGCGCGATTACCACATCGAGAGCGTGAGCGCCGGCAAGTGCGTGCAGTTCGCCGACGCCCCCTCCGCCCAAGGCGGCGTGGCGCACATCCAGACCTGCGACCAGTCGGACGCCCAGAGCTTCCGCTTCGACCCGCAGCCCGACGGCGCGTACCAGATTCGCCTGGCCGGCACGGAGAAGTGTTTGGACATCGAGGCCTGGTCAAAGAACGACGGCACGGCGGTGAAAGGCTTC
This sequence comes from uncultured Myxococcales bacterium, assembly GCA_964535465.1. Lineage (GTDB taxonomy): Bacteria > Myxococcota_A > Polyangia > Fen-1088 > Fen-1088 > Fen-1137. The sequence continues at coordinate 407 of CAZHUY010000264.1, read as the reverse complement.
CACTGCCACAACGGCTCCAACCAGCAGTGGCGAATCGTGGGCGTGGACGCGCAAACCGTCCGTCTGATGGCCCAACACAGCGGCAAGGGCTTGGACGTCTGGTTCAACGCCACCACCGACGGCACGCCGCTGAAACAGGTGCGCTGGAAAGGCAGCCGCAACCAGCAGTTCCGGCTGAGGGCTCGTGCGGAGAGCGCTCCGGAGCCCCAATAGACCGACCCAGGGCTACGGATCTGGAGCGAGGACGGCAAGCAAGCGAGCGTGCTGATGATCGAAGCGCCGCGAAAGTGGCTGGTCGTCTCCGCTCAGGGAATCAGCGGTGGCGGCGGCAAGGGCGGAGGCGGCGGAGGCAGAGCGGTTGGGGGCGGCGCCGGGGTTGGCGGGGGCGGCGTGGGGGGCGGCGGGGG
>CAZHUY010000263.1:0-8245 GCA_964535465.1 uncultured Myxococcales bacterium | reverse complement strand
GGTTCTGGAGGCGCAGCGGGAGAGCGAGGCACGGTTACAGCTGACACTGCAAGCGAATGCCGTCGGGACATTCGAGGTGGACCTGACCACCGGCGTGGGACGATGGAATGCGGTCGAGCGTGAACTGCTGGGGCTCAAACCCGGCGAGGCCCCCGATGGCCCGGAGGCATTCTTCAGCTACGTCCACCCGGACGATATTGCGGGATTGAGAGCCCAATGGGAACAAGCCCAGCGGACCGGCACGCTCGATGCCGAGTTCCGCATCATACGGGCCGACGGGCAGGAACGCTGGCTGGCTGGTCGAGGTCAGTTCGCCTTCGCGGAGCCAGAGGCCGCGGGTGGGGGCGCAAGGAAGTCGCCGGTGCACTTCCAAGGCGTGAACTTCGATATCACCGACCGCAAGCGAGCCGAGGAGACGCTGCGCGAGCGCAAGCAACTGCTTCGCGACATCATCGACACCATCCCTGACCCGATCTACGTCAAGGATTCCGCAAGCCAGCTCACGCTGGCCAACGCGGCCGTGCTTGCAGCGGTCGGCAAGCCAGCCGAGGCCATCGTCGGTCATACGGACCGCGAGTTTTACGATGAGTCGGGCATCGGCGAGGCGATCCTCGATCACGATCGCCAAGTGATGGAAGCTGGCATCACCCGAGTCTACGAGGAGACCATCCAGGGCCCGCAGGGGCGCCGCGTGATGCTCAATACGAAGGTGCCCCGGCGCGATCCATCGGGTCGGGTGGTCGGGCTGGTGGGCATCGCGCGCGACATCACGGACCACAAGCGTGCCGAGGACGAGCTGCGCGAGGCACGCGACTACCTGCAAAGCCTCATCGGCTACGCCAACGCGCCCATCATCGTCTGGGATCCCGGATTCTGCATCACGCACTTCAACCGCGCCTTCGAGCGCCTGAGCGGGCGCCGGGCCGACGAAGTGCTGGGGCGGACCCTGGATATCCTCTTCCCGACCGATCGGCGGGAGCTGTCGATGTCCCACAGCCGACGGACCACGACCGGAGAGCGCTGGGAGGTGGTGGAGATCCCCATTCAGCACGTCGACGGGAGCGTGCGCACGGTCTTGTGGAACTCCGCCACCATTTTCGCGGCCGACGGCAAGACGGCGGTGGCGACCATCGCCCAGGGGCAGGACATCACCGAACGCAAGCAGGCCGAGGAAGCGCTACGCGAGGCGCGCGACTACTTGCAGAAGCTCATCGGCTACGCGAACGCGCCCATCATCGTCTGGGATCCCGGTTTCCGCATCACGCACTTCAACCGCGCCTTCGAGCGCCTGAGCGGGCGCAAAGCCGACGAGGTGCTGGGGCGGACCCCGGAGATCCTCTTCCCGGCCGACCGGCGGGAAGAGTCGATATCCCACATCCGACGGACCACGACGGGAGAGCGCTGGGAGGTGGTGGAGATCCCCATCCAGCACATCGACGGCAGCGTGCGCACGGTCTTGTGGAATTCCGCCACGGTTTTGGCTGCCGATGGCAGGACCGCGGTCGCGACCATCGCCCAGGGGCAGGACATCACCGAGCGCAAGCAGGCCGAGGACGCGCTTCGCCAGAGCCATACGCGACTCAAGAAGGTGCTCGAAGTCGAGACGGTCGGCGTGATGTTTTGGGACCTCGGCACCGGCCGCATGACCGACGCCAACGACACGTTCCTGAAGCTCATGGGCTACAGCCACCGCGAGGTGGAGGCGGGCGAGCTGACCTGGCAGAAGCTCACCCCACCGGAATACGTGGAGGCAAGCCTGGCGGAGATTCGCAGGTTCAGAGCGACGGGCCGCATCGGCCCCTACGAGAAGGAGTACTTGCGCAAGGACGGCACGCGCCACTGGTTCGTGTTCGCCGGCAGCTCCCTGGGCGGCGACGCCTGCGTGGAATTCTGTGTGGACATTTCCGCGCGGAAGATGGCCGAGGAAGCACTGCGAGCCGCCAACATCCAGCTGGCCGAGGCCGACCGCCGCAAGAACGAGTTCCTCGCGACCCTCTCCCACGAGCTCAGGAACCCGCTGGCGCCGATCAGCAACAGCCTGTACGTGCTCGATCGGGCGGCGCCCGGCGGGGCTCAGGCCAAGCGGGCGAAGGAGGTCATCGACCGTCAGGTCGCGCACCTGTCACGCCTGGTGAACGACCTGCTCGACGTGACCCGGATCAGCCGGAACAAGATCCAGCTACGGAGGGCGCAGGCTGACCTTTGCGACATCGTGCGGAGGAGCGTCGAAGATCAGCGATCGCTCTTCGACGGCAGCCAACTCAGGCTCGAAACGGACATCCCGAGCGAGCCGATCCCCGTCAACGCGGATAGCACGCGTATCTCCCAGGTCGTCGGCAACCTGCTGCAGAACGCCGCCAAGTTCACTCGCGCGGGCGGGCTCACACGGGTCGGCGTCTCTTCCGATTGGCCGCGGGGACAGGCCGTCATTCGTGTCTCCGACACCGGTGCGGGAATGAACGCCGAGACCATCGCCGGGTTGTTCCAGCCCTTCGTACAGGCCGACCACACCCTCGATCGCAGCAGCGGTGGTCTGGGCTTGGGACTGGCGCTGGTCAAAGGGCTGGTCGAGCTCCATGGCGGCGAGGTGAGCGCGCACAGCGATGGGCTGGGCCAGGGCGCGGAGTTCGTCGTGAGGTTGCCCGTCGCGGAAGCCGTCGAGCCTCGCACCGAGATCGCGCGCGCCCCAGCACCACCGCCGACGCGCATCCTGCTCATCGAGGACAACATCGACGCTGCGGAGAGCCTGCGTGCGGCGCTCGAGATTTCGGGAAACGAAGTGCTGGTCGCCCATGATGGTCCTGGCGGAATCGCCATGGCTCGCGATCGACGACCAGCCTTCGTCTTCTGCGATATCGGCCTGCCGGGGATGGATGGCTATGCTGTCGCTCGCGCCTTTCGCGGCGACGAGGCACTCAAGGGTGTCCGCCTCATCGCGCTGAGCGGCTACGCGCTACCCGAGGATGTGCAGCGCTCGACCGAGGCGGGATTCGAGCAGCACGTCGCCAAGCCGCCGAGCCTCGCCGCTTTGGCTGCCATCGTGGGCAGTGCGCAGGGTCCGAGTGGGGCGTGACGAGCCGCGACCGTTCCCTTGAACCTTGGCGGGACTACATCGAGAACTGGAGGTCAGGCGTGAATCGTTGGGCAACGCCAATCGACGGATGTTTTTCTGGGTCTGGGAACCTGCCGTTCATGGGGTGACCAGCCAAGGCATGGTAATCAAGGTCCATGCTCGAGCATGCGACGTCATCCACCACACCTGGCGACACGCCGAAGCCTGAGAAGAGCGGCCTCCTTGGGCGCCGGCCCGTGGCCCTGGCCATCGGCGGGGCGCTGCTTGTCGTCTTCGCCGTCTCGTTGCTGTCGCAGATGGCGCGCGACTCGTGCACATGGGACGAGGGCAACCACATCTACGCGGGCCTGCACATGTGGAAGCACGCCGACTACGGCCTGAACCCCGAGCACCCGCCCCTGGTCAAGCTGGTGGCCACCGCGCCTCTTCTGTCGAGCAACCTGCGCCTGGATGAGCCGCGCGACCTGGAGTTCGTCAAGGCGGCGTTCCTCGGCGGACGCAGCCTGCTCATCGAGAACGACGCCCATTCGATCTTGTGGCGAACCCGGCTGACCGCCGGCCTGTTCGCCCTGTTGCTGGCGCTGGTGGTGTTCGCGGCCAGCACCGAGATACTGGGCGTGGGCGCGGGGTTGCTGGCGCTCGGCGTGCTGGTGTTCGAGCCCAACGTGCTCGCGCACAGCGCGCGCGTGACCAGCGATATCGGCATCTCGCTCTTCCTGCTCGCCGCGGTGTACGCCTTCTATCGCTACCTGAAGGCGCCGTCGATGCTGCGCCTGACCGTCACCGGGCTGGTCGCCGGCCTGGCCCTGGCCACCAAACACACGGGGCTCTTGGTCTTTCCCATCCTCGCGCTGCTCGCCGCGTGCGAGCTTCTTCCCGGCAACGCCACCCCGCCCGAACCACTCAAGGGTCGCGTGTTCCGCTTGTTGGTCGCGCTGGCGAGCATCGCCGGGATGGCGCTGCTGATCCTGTGGGCCTTCCATGGCTTCCGCTACACCGCTCGCCCGGCCGGGCTGGCGCTCAATCCCCCGCTGGCGCAGTACATGCAGACGCTCTCCGGCCTCGACCAGGCGTTCCTCAAGACCGCGGCCGCGTGGCACCTCTTGCCGGAATCGTACCTGCAAGGCATGGCCGCCGCGCGGGTCAACACCGCCTGGTACCGCAGCTTCGCCCTGGAAACGGTGTACCCGCAGCACGTGTGGTTCTACTTCCCCCTGGCCATGACCATCAAATCCACGCTCGGGTTCCTGGGCCTGGTGGGGCTGTCGATCTTCGTCCTCGCCACGCGCCGCCTTGGACGCCGGCGCGAGGTGTTGTTTCTCGTGGTCCCGCCCTTGCTCTACCTGGCCGTGGCCATGGTCTCGGGCATGAACATCGGTATCCGCCATGTGCTGCCGGTGTACGCGTGGCTGGCCGTTCTCACGGGCGCGGGCGCGTGGGTCCTGCTGCGCTCGGGCCGCCGCTGGGCCATGGTCACGGGCATGCTGGGCGCGCTGCACATCGCGTCCTCGCTGACCTCGTTCCCCCACTGGATCCCGTACGCCAACGAAGCCTGGGGCGGGCCCCAGAAAGTCCATCGTCTGCTCAGCGACTCGAGCGCCGACTGGGGCGAGCAGCTCAAATCCATCAAGCGCTACTGCGATCAGCACGGCATCAAGGACGGCTGGTTCGCGTATTTCGCGCAGGGCGTGCTCGAGCCCACCGCGCACGGCATTCCCTTGCGGCCGCTGCCCACCTTCGACTCGATGTGGATGGATGAGCTCAACGTCGTTCCGCCCACCATCGAAGGGACCGTGCTCATCAGCGCGGCGGTGCTCTCCGGCTTCGAGTTCGGACCGGACGTGCTCCACCCGTACGCGCAGTTCCTCAAGCTCACGCCCTTCGATGTCATCGACGACAACGTGTTCGTGTACCGTGGCCGCTTCGCCATCCCGCTCGCCTCGGCGCTGGGGCACGCCCAGCGCGCGACCACCTTGCTGGCCCGGGGCGAGAAGAACGCCGCGCTGGAGGACGCACAGGAAGCCGTGCGCCTCGCCCCCGACTGCGTGCCCGCCCAGGCCTCGCTCGGCGACGCCCTGATGGCGCTCGACCGTCCCACCGAGGCACGCGCGGCCTGGACCCAGGCGCTGCACCTGGCCCGCACCATCGAGCCCGCCTTCCAGGTCGGCTGGGTCGCCACGCTGCAAACGAAGCTCGCCGCTTCCTCCCAGCCGGTCCGTCCCTAATCGATGGGCCAAGCATCTTTGCGCACCTGGCGTAAGATGCGGACCGTGTCACATTGGCCACGTTCCCAACAGAGGAGCCGCGCGATGGTTCGAGCGTATGGTGTGATTTCCCTGCTTTTCTTGGCCGCGAACGCCTGCGGAACTGGGGACGGGATTGCTGTCAATGGACAGGGCGGCGCGGGCGGCGACGGCTCGATGGGGGGTGGGGGCAATGGGCCCGAGACCCTGGGGTGTGACAAGGATCTCTCGGGCACCTGGGATCTGTTTGCGTCCAGCAACGGCACGGGGGTCTTGCGCGGCACCCTGGTCATCTCGAAGGACGGGTTTTCCTTCACATCGCACAGCGCAGAGCTGGTTTACTCCGCGAAGAAATCGGCCACCTGGAAGTACAGCGGGGGGTACTATTCCCGCAACTCGACCCGGCTGATTTCGGTAGGGAACTCACCGGCCAACGTAGACTCGGGCAGCATCCCCTTGGCGCTGGGTGGCCAGTGGGTCATTGCCTCGAATTCCGAGACATGCACCTTGAACATCACCCCCGGCAAGGTCACCGGAAGGTGCAGCGGTCGCGCCGAGGATTACAAGGTAGGGGGCGACGACTGGCCCTGGAAGCTCATGGACTCGCCCGAGAACGGCGTGAACTACACCATCGAGCGCACGGCCAAGGCGGCTTCGCAATTCGGCGATTTCGGCGGAAGTTGGTCCGCGCACAGCGATACCGGCAGTGGGCAGGGCTGCACCTTCACGCTCGAGAACAACAACGCCTCATCCATCTGTCGAGCCAGCAACAGCTTTGACGGCAACCTGCGCCTGACCGTGGGTGCCGATTGCGTGGCCAGCGGGGTCACGCCCAGCGGGGCAGAGGTCAGTGCCCGCCGGCGCTAGCCCAAGCCTCGCGTTGCTGCTGGGTCTGTTGTGGACGGGGCAGGCCGTTGCCGCCGAAGGGCCTTGGCTCTTGGAGCTGGAAGTCACCACCGGCCAGAAGGCTCCGTCGCCCGCGCCCGCCCCAGCGTCTGCAGCCTTGTTGGTGCTCAATTCGCTTTCCGAGGCCGGACGCGAGCGGCTCGGTCAGGCCTTGCATGATTTGACCGTGAGCGTGGCCCGGAGAAAGAACCCGCTCTTCGTCGCGCTCGACGACAGCGACGAGCGCAAGGCCGTAAGCAACCTGGTCGCGCAGACCGCGCCAGCCTTCACCGCGGCGAATACTCTGCTGTCGGGCCAATGGTCCTCGCCCGAAGGCGATAGAGAGGTGCGACCGGTTTCCCGCTGCGCAAACCGAAACCTGTGCGTGGCCCTGCGGGTCAGGCCCCAGGACAGCGCCGAAGCCAAGCGCGCGCGCTTCCTCGCCTGGCCACTGGGCTACGCTATCGTCCTGAAGCTCGACGTTGGCGCGAAGCTGGAGCAAGTCAGCGCGGCCTTGCGCACCCCCGGCTCGACCCACATCGCGCTGGTGCTCAGCGCGCCGGAGTGCCAGACGTTACGGCCCAGCCCGGCGTTGTCGTCACTGCAGAAAGAAGCACGGCGGGCCCTCTCGGCCCTCTCGGGGCAGCAGACGCCCCTTCTCGAAAACCTGGCCGGCCTAGCCCAGGCCCGCTCGGGCAAGAACCCGATGCCGTGGCTTTCACTGCCCGCAGGGACGATCCTGATCGTCCCGCGCCTGGGCGCCCTGGCCACCATCGACCAGTTCGTGGATGAGGTGCGGGCTCGTGTGCGCGGAACCCGAGCCCAGCTCGAGTGGCTCGTCTCGCCGCTATAGTTGCGGGGGGCGCCGTGACGGGCTCGAGAGATTAGGGCAAGCCCGGCGTTTCCATCCGGACCTGGTAGAGGGCGCGCCCGGTGGTCACGAAGAGCGTTCGGCGGTCGGCCGCGCCAAAGCTGCAGTTGGACGGTGGTACCGGGAAGGGAATGCGGCCCACGAAGCTGCCGTCGCGCTCGAGGACGATGATGGCGCGCACGTCTTCGCTGTTGTTGGTCACGTAGACGCGGCCGCGGTCGTCGACGCACAGGCCGTCGGGGACCTGCAAGCGCGTGCGAGGATCACCGCTGTTGCCAAAGGGCTGGGCCGGGCTGGGGGTGCCATCCGGGGCCAGCGCCAGCTGCCAGAGGCGGTTCTGGGCATCGCTGCCCACATACAAGGTGTTCCCGTCGGGGGACAGCACGATCCCATTGGGCATGTTCACGCTGAAAGCCACCGAGAGCTGGCCGCTCGGTGACACGCGATACACGGCCGTGGTGACGTCCTTGCCAGAACGTGCGCCCCAGGTGGAATCGCTGAAGTAGATGTTGCCGTCGGCCCTCACTATCAGATCGTTGGGCGCAGCGAGGGCGCGGCCTTCGGGAGAGCGTTCCGCCAGAACGGTTCGCCTGGCCTCACCCAAGGTGATGCGAGCCAGCTGGCCGGCTTGCCGGCCACGTACCATCGCGGGAAGGTTTGGAAACCCTCCCAGGGTTTCCATCAACAATAGTCCCGGTGGCGGGCGGCCATTCGCGTGCGGAGCTGGCCGGCTTTGCCGGCCACGTAGCATCGCGGGAAGGCATGGAAACCCGTCTGAGGGTTTCCATCAACAATCGTCAGGCGATCCCCGGACCGACCACGCCGAGCGGGCGACACGAGGTTTCCCTTCGCTGCACTCTGCTGGGGAGGAGGTGGGTTCGCAGCGGGCTTGGGCTTGCATGTATGCACGTCAGTGCATACTCTTAGTGCGTGTCCTACCAGTAGGATCCTGCGAAGGCTCGGGCCAACCGGGCGAAGCACGGCATCAGCTTCGCTGACGCCGTCGCGGTCTTCGAGGACCCGCGGGCCATCACGCTCGATGACCCACATCCTGACGAGGATCGCTATGTAACCATGGGGCTGGATTTCCTTGGTCAGGTGGTGGTCGTGTGCTGGACCTAGTACCTCGTCTCAGGGAATCTGACGGGTTCAGCCAGCGAGAGCGGTAGGCAT
>CAZHUY010000262.1:0-8246 GCA_964535465.1 uncultured Myxococcales bacterium | reverse complement strand
CCGGCGCCAACTGGGCGATGGCAAGCAGTTCTTCGTGTTCTCTGGCCACGTTCACCATGTGTCCCTCGCCCCCTGGTGTTCTTCCAACGCCTCCACCGCCTTGCGCGCGCACTCCAGGCAGATGCCCAGGCGGCCCACGCAGGCCGAGTAGACGGGCAGTTCGGGCCCGGCCGAGCGGCAAAACAGGCAGCTTTGCCGCCGCTCCGCCTCGGCCTCCATCGCCTCCGGCTTCGCCCACGGCTGGTACGCGGTCGGGCTCATTCCGCCACCTCCCGCACCACGATCTTGCCGTCGGATCGAAAGGTCAGGCGCCAGCGGCCTTCCCTGGTCTCCGGGCAGCGGTCCAGGATCAACCGCCACAGCTTCCAGCCTGCGTATTCGCCGTTGCCGGCCGCACGGGCCCGCTCGGCATCCTCGTAGAGCCGCATGACCCGCGGCACCAACCCTTCCGGCACCTCGAACACCCGCCCGTCCCGCACCACCGGCTCATCCTCCCCCGGTACCCGCCCCTCGACAAAGGCCCGGACATCGGCCCATAGCTCGCTTGCCTGTCGCTTCATCCATCCGAACATGTTGCAACCTCCGGTTTGAGGAGTTTAGGCTGTAGGCTGTGAGGCTGTAGGTTGAAGCCATCGGCCCTTCGGGCCGGAAATCCTGGCCTACAGTCTAACCCCCTACAGCCTATCAGCCTGTCCTTGTCCTACAGCCTAAACGCCTGCTGTCAGCCTGCCCTTTCAGATCGCCGAAAAGTCCAGCTTCACCTGTCCCAGCTTGCCCGCCTCGTCCGTCGCGTAGAACCGGAAGTACACGCAGCTGCCGGTGACCATGATGGCGTCGTTGATCGCCTGCATGGCCCGCTTCCACCGTTCGTCGTCGAAGTTGTAGCGCCGCAGGCCGAGCACCCGCTTGCTGTTGATCTTGCCTTTACTGTCCACCTGGAAGGCGCTCATGATCAGGGTGCGGATCTTGTTGTCCAGGCCCGCCGACCACTCGATCAGGCACTCGTCCACCAGGGCCTTGGCCACGTGCAGGCGTTCGTCGAAATCGAGCAGTTCGTTCACCTCGCGGATGATCTCGAAGCGGCCGTCGAACGAGCGCAGGCTGACGTTGCCCTTCTCGCCGCCCAGGGTCACCTCGTACTTCTCCGCGCTCAGGTCCAGAAACGCCTGGAAATCGTCGCGCACCCGCTTCTTGAACGCCTGCAGGGTGGCGGAAAACTCCTGCGCCCGGGCCACCATGTCCTGCACGAACTGGTCGCGCGCCAGGTCTTCTTCCTTGATGCTCTCGATCGGCACCAGGTGGCCGACCGCGTTGCGCTTGTACCCTTCCGGAATGTTCTGCATGTTCCTTTTGCCTCCGTAGATGGTGGAGACCGCCCCCATGACGGCCTCGATGTTGGTGTGTCCTCCTGCCCGCGGCTCACTGGCGCCGACGATGTCGCCGTGCACCACCCGGGCCAGCTCGCTCGGCGCGCAGCCGATCCGCGCCGCCACGGTCGTCGGTCCCTCGGCCAGCATTGCCTTACGCAGCAGCCTGCACGTCCGCATGACCGGCCTCCTCGTTGCCCTTGCCCAGCAACCGCACCATGTCGCGCCAGGCCCCGAACTTCTCCGCCGCCAGCTCGCAGGCCATGCCCAGGGCGAGCACCTGGCGGTTGTCCGGCGGCAGCTCCAGCTCGTCCATCAGTTGGGTGACGCGCTGCACCTGCTCGAGCGCGTCCGCCAGGTACAGGCCCACAACCCGCGGCCCGGCGACCTCGCTCCAGATCGCCCCGGCCGTAGCCTCGATGTCGTCCAGGGCCTCGAATACCCCGTCCAGGCCCCGGCTCGTCCCGTCCATGTACGGGTTGTTCCGGATCTCGCGCACCAGGGCGCAGATGTCGTTCAGTTTGTCGTTCAGTGCCAGATGGTTCATGTCGCTCTCCTTGTGTTGTTGTCCCGGCCCGGCGGGCCGCTCGCTATCCCCTACAGCCTAAACCCCTACAGCCTCTCAGCCTGTCCGTTCACTCCTCCCGCGGGTCGGTATTCCACCCACACTTCCGACAAGCCTGATACATCCGCACCCGGTGCGGGTTGGCCGTGCAGAACGGCTGCCGCCGCTCGGCCACGCACACCGGCAGGGTGATCGTCCCGAGGATCGGGCAGTCCACTTCCGAGGGGGAAAAGGTCTCTTCAACCCGCGTTAAAAAGCCGTCCAACTGGCCGCCATAGGTGCCGCTCAGCACCTGGCTGACCGTGGTGCTGCTGTAGCCCAGCATCCGCCCCACCTTGGCCTGGCTGCCGTACCGGGCCACCGCGTCCTGGAGCATGCGCAACCGGTCGTCATTCGTCATCGCGCACCTCCCCGCCCTGCCAGCGGACCTCGTTCCGGTTCGGATCCCACACCCGCCGCGTCCGCTGGATCATGGGCGCGCGCGGCCCGGTGAAGGCCGTGGCGTGCATCTGGTAGAGGCCGCCCCGCCTGGTCAGGTATCCGGCCAGGTGCAGGTAGCGGCAGTATTCCGCCGCCTCGGCCACGCCCACCATGCACTCCGGCGTGCGCGCCGATACCGCCAGCTCGCGCGGGGTGAATCTGCGCAGGATGCGCATCACCTGCCACAGGTTCTCCCGCTTCTGCCCCTGCGTCACCGGCGTGCCGTCGCGCCGCACCCTCGGCGCCTCCACGCCGATGTCGCGCACCAGCCGCCAGGTGATGGGTGAGCCTGGCCTGGTGCTCTCCGCCGCCTTCCGCTCCACGTACCCGGCCGCGGCCAGCCCGGTCAGGTAGTCGCGCACCGAGTCAATGGTCAGCAGGGTCTCGTCCCGCAACGCTCGGGTGGTGGTCCAGCGGCCGTCCAGGCGGCGCAGGGCCTCCCAGATGGCCTGGCGGCTGTCCAGCCCGTTGCGCTGGTCCATGGGTTTCAGGGGCATAGGGTCACCCCCTCGGCCATGGCCCGCTTGAGTTGGCGCAGGGTGACGATGCGCAGCTCGCGCGGCCGCACCGTGCCCCGGCAGGTGGCGCACCAGTTGTGCTCCACCGGCAGCCGCACCGCGAACGGGTTGTTGCGCGTGCGCTGCCGGTTGCGCTCCTGGTGGTATTCGCAGGCCGCCTCGAACTGCTCCTCGGTCATCGCCGTGGACCGGCCGCCGGTCACCGGGCACTGCCGGAGGTTGCGCAGCAGCTGCCGCGCCATCACCGTGTCCTTGCAGCTGTCCGACCCGTGCGCCGTCACCTTCTTGGCGCCGCTCTTGTGCTGGATGGTGTTCTTCGTCCCTTTAGCGCGCATCGGGAATCCTCCGTGCCGGCGCCTCGCCGGTGAAAAAGGTGCGGCTGCCCCAGTCCTTGTCCGTCACCCTTGCCAGTCCAGCCTCCCGGGCCAGCTCCTCGACCCGCGCCAGGTTGACGCACACCCGCCGCGCCGAGCCCCGGCTGGCGCTCACGATCCGGCCGAGCAGCTTGTCCTCCACCTCCAGGTCCGGGTGGTAGAGACGTTTCAGGTGACGGGCGTCCTCGATGTCCGCCGGCTGGGCTGGTACCCAGTCGAGGATGCGGCCATGGAACCGTTCCCACCGGGTGAGCTTGTCCGGCAGCCGCTCCTCGCCGATCAGCAGGATCACCGCGCCCGAGCCCTCGTACAGATCGCGGATCAGCTCCACCGCCTGCTTCTCGACCAGCTTGTCCAGCTCGTCGATGATCAGCGGCCGGCCGCTCTTGGCCAGCTGCTCGCACACCTGCTCGGTCATCTCCCAGATGGAGTTCTTGGGATGGATGCCCATCACCCGCAGGATGTTCACCAGGATGGCCTTGCGCACCCATCCGTCCTGGCACTGGATGTAGTAGGCCCGGTGCACCAGGCTCACATAGGTGGCCGCCGTCGATTTGCCCCAGCCCGACGGGCCGTAGAAGCACACCATCCCCGGCAGGTGCCGGGGCCGCGACAGCGCCTTGGTCAGGGCGATCTCGCAGAGGCTGACGTTGGCCAGCGGCGCCGTGGTCAGATCCAGGCCGCCATTGCTTTTCGTGGACATTTCCGCTACTCTCCTTGGGTTGATGTTGTTCTTTGGGCCGTGTTGCTGCACGGCCTCTTCTTTTTTCCTTCCAGCTTTTGAGCTTGAAGCTGTTGAGCCTTTCAGCTGTCAGTTGCCGGCCGCGCAGCGGCCGCTGACTTCAAGCTCAACAGCTCAACAGCTGCCCGCTAAAGAGCTGACGTCGTGGCCGCTCCCAGGCTCTCCTCGACCGACCGAAACACCCGCCACGACGCGCTCTGTCGATACGCCTCGAAAAACCGCACCGCCCGCTCGTCCAGGGCCTCCCCGGCCAGCACCCGTCGCTCCAGATCCTGCCACAACCGGTACTTGCCGCGGTCGTCGTGCGGCACCTCGAACTCCGCCGGCGCCTGCATGCGCTCCGCCAGCTGCTGACGGTCGATGGTGTGCTCGGGCAGGGGCGCCATCGGGATCACCTCCCCCCGCCGCGCCTCGATCACCCCGCGCCGTTCCTGGTCGATCTCGTCCAGCTGGTTGCGCTTGATCTGCGACCGCCGCCGCGCCCGCTCCTCCGCGGCCCGTTCCACCATGGCCACCGGGAAGTAGCTGGTCCGGTTCTTCTCGAAGTACGCGTAGCACACCAGCTGGTCGTGCCCGTTCCAGATCTGCACGCTCTCCGGTGCATGCTGGTCGTAGCCCACCTGCACCCGTTCGCCGTCCAGGTGCGCCAGGTCCTTGTTGAAGTAGGTGTTGCCGCCCAGCTCCACGCAGCTGCGCACCACCGTGCGCTCGATCCGCGGCCGCCACAGCACCTCGATCTCCTGGGCCGACAGCTGGCACGCAGCCTGGTTCCAGCCGTCGGCCATGTGCCAGGCCCAGCACTCCAGCGGGCTCATGTGCCGCCGCAGCTTGGTCTCCGGGTCCGTGATCTTCGGCAGGCTCGAATGCGGCCGCCGGTTGTACTCCGCCACCGCCGCCTCGCAGAAGCCGAGGAACTGCGGCCAGGTCATGAGCAGCGCGCTCGTCCCCTTGGTGCGCACATCCTTCTCCACCACCAGGTAGACGTTGCGCTTGGTCAGCCCGTCCATGTCCTTGCCCACGAAGGTCGGCAGGGCCTTGGCCGCGCGGATCCACAGGCTCGCGTTCAGCCGCTCGATCAGCCCGCGCCCCTGGGCGTTGCCCGGGATGCCGGTGGCGTGGGTGGTGCCGATGCGCGCGAACAGGCCGGCCACCTCGTCCGCGTTGATCTTGGCCGTGTTGCCCGCGCCGCCGTCCGTGTACAGGACGTTGAACACCCCGCCAAACGGCTTGTGTTCGTGCGTTGTCGCCGCGTGCCGGACCGCGTCCGCCACCGTCATCGCCGACTCCGCCAGCCCCGCCGACCAGCCCACCACCACCCGCGTGGCCGCGTCGATCACCGCGCACACCTCGGGCTTGAACGGCTTGCCGTGCACCGGATGCGCCACCCGCGCCTTGAAGCTGTGGCCGTCGCACACGCCGATGTCCAGCGGCCGGAACTCGCTCGTGTCGCGCTGCCGGTAGCCCTGCAGGCTGCGCCAGTCGCTGCCCGTCTTGCGGCCTCGTTCGCGGTCCAGCCGGCTGCGCCGGTGATGGAACCGCACCACCTGGTGATAGCTCGGCAGGGGGATGTCGTCCGGCAGGATGCGCGCCATTTCGTCCAGGGCCTGGGCCAGCGAGGGGTTGGTGGGCAGCTGGTAGCACTTGAGGAAGTACGGCGCCCATGCCGGGATCTCGCCGCGCTCGAGCCCTTTCGGCGCCAGTGCCGCGATGCCGCCGCGCCGCACCGCCCGCTGCCAGCCGAGAATGGTCGACCGGCTGAGCGTGCGCCCGTCGCCTTTGCGGGCGTTGGCCGCGTCCACGCATGCCTGCAGGTGGGCCGGCAGGGCCTCACGCTTGGCCATGGTCTCGAGGATCGCCACCGCCCGGGTGGTGCCGTGCTCCCCCTGCAGCCGCTCGAACTCGCGCCACAGCGCCAGCCGCGCCTCGAAGATCTGCCGCTGCCAGCCCTTGAGCGCGCGCAGATCCACCGGTTCCTCGTCGATCACCGCCAGCGGCCCGGCCTCGCGCTGCGCCGCCGCAGCCTCGTGCCGGGTGACGATCGCCTCGCTCTCGCGCTCGATCAGGGCCTGGCGCGCCGCCTCCGGCAGGGACGGCAGGTGGTACTCGTTGCCGCCCCCCTTGCCGGCGCGGGGGCGCGTCGTCCACCCTTCCCGGGCAGCCTTTTTGGTGATCCCTTGCACGGTTGTCGGCAGGCCGGGCAGGCAGGCGAGTTCGGCAGCGGTGTACCAGTCAGTCATGCCGCACACCTCATGTCGTCGGGAAGGGCCAGGTACCGGCCCGGGCATCCCTTCGCCTGCAGCCAGGACAGCACCCGCCGGTTGTTCTCGCGCCCTTCGATCGTGGCCCACACGGTCTTGTGGCTGCGGAACCCAAGCTCCCGCTGCACATCCACCAGCCGCATCCCTTCCCGCCGCAGCCAGACCCATATCTCGGTGCTGTTTCGTCTGTTCATTCGTCCCTTACAGCTCTGCTTCCAGTTTTTTCATGCGGGCACGCTGCCGCTTGACCTCGCGGTCCAGCTCGGCCAGTTCGAGCATCTTCGCCTGCCGTTCGTCGATCACCCGCCAGCCCAGCGGCGCCACCAGCACCTGCAGCGGCGCCACGTTCCCCGTGGCCGCGCAGAACACCGGCAGCCCCTTGGCCGGGATCACCCGTTCCTTGTCCTCCGGGTTGAGCCACTTCTCCAGGGTTGCCATGGTCAGGTGCTGCCCGGTCCCCTTCACCAGCCGCACCCCGTACCGGTCGGCCAGCTCGTTCATCCGCTCGCACAGCCCCTCCCGGCTGAGGCCGCACCCGTCCGCCGCCGCGGCCATCGCCACCTTCATCTCGCGCAGCACGTTGAGCGACGGCGCCCTGTCAAACAGGCCGGGTTGGGAGACCATCGAGCCGTTCCTTGTCATTGGTGAAAAGCCCCCCTTGTGCTACCCTGGCGGCAGAGCAACCACGAACCGCCCACCAGCGCGCACAAGGAGGAACACATGGAATCATCGCTCATTGGTCTGATCGGCGCGGTCCTCGCCGCCTCGGTCGCCTGGATCGTCCCAATGCGCCTCAGAAAGGAGAAATTCAAAGAGGTGCTCTATGGACGGCTCCTCGCCGTGTACGACGATCTGCTCGCGCAGGTGCCGCACCTCCTCTATCTGTTCGCAGCGGCGAAGCATGCGGACAGCGAAGCGGACCGCCTGCTCCATTCGCAGCAGCTCGTCCATGGCCTGGTCAAATTCAAGAGGACTCTTGAAGGGGCCTCGCATCTCCTGCCCGAACAGTTTCAGATGACGGCGACGCTTCTCTACGAGTCGCTGCTCGCGGACCAGAAAAACAGCGCTGTCATACGACCGGAAACAGCCCTCGGGTTGTGGATCGAAGCTATAGATATGGTTCGGGAACACCTGGCGGTGGAAAAACTCTCCCAGGAGATAGCTGCCACACTTCGCACGAACCACTATCCACAGGGCTAATCGCTCCAGGGGCGACTTCGGGCCGATGGTGCCCCCCTCGATCAGGATCTCGTGGATCTGCGCCATCAGCGCCCCGGCCGCAAAGCCGACAAGGACGACCCCGCCCTTGACCACCACGGCGAAGGTTTCACCGTCCACCATCACCCACCTCCACTGTCTGATTGTTGGTTGAAACAGACGTTGAACCTTCATCGTCCGTGGTGTAACTTTCTTGCGTCCACCTCCCACTTTTGCGGGAGGCGTTAGGGAAGATATAGAAGAATAGCCGTGAGCTGTCAACTACTAAAATTGGTTTAAAGTTAGGGGCCGCCCCAGCCGTCACAAACTTTCCGGCAAGTTGTTGTTGTTCTGCTAAAAATCGACAACTTTAAACTGCGGTTCGCGGGCGGGACAGCAGTTTCAAGTTAGGACCCTCAACTTTAAACTGCCATGAACGAAGAAAACTTTGGGGAGAGGATAAGAAAGGCCGCCGAATTGATTGGCGGCCAGCTTGAACTTTCAAGGAGAACGGGGATCTCTTCGACGAGCATTAACAAGTACGTGCTTGGCGAATCCGACCCTTCGAGGTCTCGATTGGTCGCGATAGCCAAGGCTACCGGCGTCAATGTGGGGTGGTTGGCGGCCGGAGAAGGCTCCATGGAAAGGGAGGCCGCCTATATATATATGGGTGAGGGCGAAACAGCGGGGAGGGGGGAGCGCCGGGCCGGTCCGCTGCCCGGCGCCGATCCGGCCGAGTTCGACC
>CAZHUY010000261.1:0-8284 GCA_964535465.1 uncultured Myxococcales bacterium | reverse complement strand
CCCTTGACCCCCCAGCCCCTTCATAGTCGCTCACGCTACCGCTCACGGGCACGCCAGCCGATCTTCGCTGCTTGCGAAGAAGGACAACGTGCGTGGGCATGCCCTGCCATGCATGCCTCATGGCCACGTATCCCGCCGCCGGGCATCCGATGCCCATGCGACATGGAACCATGCTTCTCGATAGGGCCGGCTCGCTGAAGCTCTTGTCCGCCGCCCTGGCCTTCTGTGCGGCGCTCGCGTGCAGGCGCGAGCCAAGACGCACGATCGCCGCGGAAGCCACGAACTCCCCTGCTGCCTCCGGGCAAGAGGAGCCCCCCAACGTTCCCGAGTTCAAGCCCGCGTTCCCCGAGCAGACGCGTGCCCCCGTGGTGCGCTCGCGAACCGAGTTGCGCGTCGAGGAGGTGGCCGTCGGCTTCGACAAACCCTGGGCGCTCGCCTTCCTTCCCGATGGCAAGATGCTGGTCACCGAGAAGCCAACGGGCAGGCTCTTCGTCGTCACGGCCACAGGAAAGCGCTCGGCGCCGGTGGAAGGATTGCCCAAGGTCGACGGCCGCGACCAGGGAGGATTGTTGGATGTGGCGCTCGCGCCGGATTTCGCCACCACCCGACTGGTGTATTGGACCTACTACGAGCCGCGCGAGAGCGGTAACGGCTTGGCCCTGGCCCGCGGGCGTTTCGTGGAGGGTGAAAGACCACGCCTCGATGGCGTGAACATCGTGTTCCGGATGCAGCCCACGCTCGATTCCACCCTGCACGCGGGCGGACGAATGGTCTTCGCCGCGGATGGCATGCTCTTCGTCACCCTAGGCGATCGTTCCGTGCTGGAGGGCCGCAGGCAGGCGCGCGATCTGGGGAGTCACTTCGGCAAGATCGTGCGCATTGCACCCGGCGGCTCGGTTCCCAAGGACAATCCCTTCGTGGACCGCAAGGACGCGCGACCGGAGATCTGGACGCTTGGGCATCGCAACGTGCTGGGCGCGGCCCTCGATGCCCAGCAGCGGCTCTGGATCGTCGAAATGGGACCGCAGGGCGGCGACGAACTGAATCTGATCCAACGGGGCAAGGACTACGGCTGGCCGACCATCGGGTACGGCGAGGAATATACGGGCAAGCCCATCCACAGCGCGACGCAAGCCCCTGGCCTGGAACAACCCGTCTACTTCTGGGACCCCGTCATCTCTCCCAGCAGCCTGGTCATCTACCGCGGGCAGCTCTTTCCGGAGTGGAAGGGCAACTTTCTGATTGGCGGCTTGTCGAGCAAGGCCTTGATCAGGCTGGTGGTCGACGGCGATCGCGTGACGGGCGAGGAACGTCTGCTGCGCGATCGCGGCGAGCGCATCCGCGAAGTCGTCGAGGGCCCGGATGGGGCGCTCTACCTCCTGACCGACGAGAGCCGCGGCAAGCTGCTCAAGCTGACGCCGTCCCGCTGACCGGCCGAGATTCGCTTCACTTCGCTTCGTTCGCTTCCAGGCTGGCCGAGGCGGGCAGCAGCGGGCGGCTGAGAGTGGTCTGCAGCTCGATGTAGCGCTCCAGCGCGGCCACGGCCTTGGCACAGCTCGCGTTGGCGTAGTAGGCGCGGCCCATGTAGTAGAGCAGCTCGGGGCGCTGCTTGGCGTACTCCGCGTTCTCGGCCAGGGGTTTGAGCTCGTCGACGGCGTCGCCGTAGAACTCGGCCTTGTAATCGAGGAATCCGGTGAGCAGGGCGAAGTCCTTGCCCAGCTTGCCCTCCCAGGTGGCCTCGGGCCACTCGTCCAGCACCTTGAAGGCGCTGACGTACTTGTTCTTCTCGACCATGGCGACGATCTGCGGGTACTCGGTTTGCACACGCTCGACCACGGCCGGGGTCAGGCTGGGGGGCAGCACCGGGGCTTGCAGTCCGCCTTCCGGCGCCAGCGGGATCTCGGGATCGCGATCCTCGCGCGTGGCCACCAGGTTCAGCAGCAGCCGCGTGTGGGCCACCGCGGGACCGTCGCCCGCGGCCTCGGCGCGCTTCTGCCACAGGTGCGCCTCGCGCGCCTTGCCGTGGGCCAACAGGCTGCGCGCCAACAGGGCCATGTCGTTGGCGCGGTCGGGGCCGTCGTAGCCCTTGACCAGCTCGCTCAGCCGGCCGTAGGGCCACATGGGGCCGTAGATCTTCGCCAGGTACGGATCGAACTTGGCGTAGCCCAGCAGATCGCGCGGCGCCGCGAATTCGATGAGCGCGTTGTCATCGGTGTTGAAGGCCGCGCCCGCGGTGAACGAATGCATCTCGTCGGGACCGAGCAGCAGGTAGGCCGGCACGTCGTGGGGCGAGGACCAGCCGGCGCGCTTGGCCTCGGCCGCGGTCACCGGGTTCTCGAAAGCGCGCGCGATGTGGCGTACGTCGAGATCGATGGGGCGGCGGCTGGCGATCAGAATGGTGTCCGACGAGAGATCCTCGGCGGCGAACACCATCACGTAGGGGAACTCCTCGAGCAGGCTGCGGTAGATGGCCTTCACGTTCCACGGAGCCATCTCGTATAGCTGCGCCCACTGGCAGAAGATGCCGTCGTCGCGCAGGCGCGCCTTGATCTCCTGGAAGTACTCGCGCGTGAACAGGTTGGACACGCCGGTGATCCAGGGGTTGGACGGTTGGCTGATGATGACGTCGAACTTGTCGCTGCGTTGGCTGAGGAAGTTGCGACCGTCGCCCACCACGGCGCGCACCTTGGGGTTCTCCAGCGGGCGGTGGTTGACGTTGTCGAAGTAGCGCGAGGCCTCGTAGATGGCGGGTTCGAGCTCCACCACTTCAAGCGACTCGATGGGGTACTGGGTGACGGCCCCCGCGGTGACGCCCGAGCCATACCCCACCAGCGCCACCTTGGGCGCGTGGTCGTTCTGATAGAGCAGCAGCGGCAGCAGGCCGACGCTGATCTGCGTGGGCATGTCGGCGTCGTTCGAGGCGTCGACCTTGCCGTTGTTCTTCATCGAGAACACCTTGCCCCACTGATCCACCGACACCGTGGTGGCGATGCCGTCCTTGTAATAGACCAGCCTGGGCATCTGCCATTTCTTCTTCTGGTGGCGGTGCTCGACGATCTCGATGTAGTCGCGCGCCATGGCCACGCGGAAGAACCCGATGGAGAAGTTGGTCAGGTTCCAGCGGGGCAGGGCCAAGGCGGCCAGTGCCATGGCGAGCGCGGTGGCCATGCCCAGCGCCCGCTTGCGCACGCTCATGCTGGCCGACACGGCGAAGAGCATGGCGGCCAGGGCGAGGTCCAGCACCGCCGCCAGGTAGATGCCCCTTTGCAGCCCGAGCTGCGGCAGCACCACGAAGCCCGAGAGGAACGAGCCGACGATGGAGCCCACGGTGTTGAGCGCGTAGGCCGAGCCCACGTCGCGCCCCACCCGGCCGATGTCCGCCGTCACCACGCGAATCGTGATGGGGAAGATGGCGCCCATCAGGAACGTCGCGGGCAGGACCGCCATGCACGCCAGGGCGAACTGGCAGACCAGGACGGTGTCCGCGGTGATGGAGGCCGACGAGAGCAGGTAGGTGAAGACGAAGGGCAGGCGATCGGTGATGAGGTAGGACAGCCCGATGGCCGCCACGATGCCCAGGTGGACCATGCCCAGGGCGCGAATCGGATCGCGGAACCGCTGCGCCAACCGGCCGAAGGTCGCCGAGCCGGTACCCAGGCCCACCAGGAAGGCGAGCAAGATGATGGTGAACGAGAAGATGGACGACCCGATGATGACGGCCAGGGCGCGCGTCCACAGCACCTGCAAGGTCATCGCGGTGGCGCCCGACACGGCGAAGGCCAGGAGCACCAGACGCCGGGCCAGCGGCGCGACGGCGAGCGGGGGAGCCCCCTCGGGCTCGGCCATCGACGTCAACTCGTCCAGGGACGGCGCGGCAGCCTTCTGCGCCCGTGCGCGGTGGAGGCGATCGGCGATGACGATGGCCAAGGCCAGGGTCAGGTTGAAGCTGGCGGCCAGGAAGTTGGTGCGGCTGACCCCCATGAGCGGCATCGAGACGAAGCCAGCCACGAACGAGCCGCTGACCCCGCCGAAGATGTTGACCGCGTACAGGGTGCCCAGGCGCAGCGAGACGCGGCCAAACTCGGCCGGTCGCGAAATGAAGTAGCGCGCCAGCAGGGGCAGGGTGGCGCCCATCAGGGTGGTGGGGAGGATGAGCAGCGCGGCCGAGGCGAGGAAGCGTAGCAGCGAGAGGACGGTGTACTGCTCGCCGAAGGTCGCCCATAGCCAGTGGTTCAGCCCGGGATAGAAACCTATCAGCCAGGGCACCGCCAGCGCGTACAGGCCGATGGCCGCCTCGGCCATGGCATAGGCGCGCACCGGGTACTTGATGCGGTCGGCAATTTTTCCCGCCAGGTACGAGCCCAGGCCCAACCCGCCCATATAGGTGGCCAGCACCGTGGAGACCGCGAGCGCCGTGGACCCGAAGACCAGGGTTAGCATGCGCGTCCACAGCAATTCCAGGATGAGGCCCGACGCCCCTGACAGGAAGAAACAGCAGAGCACGACGGATGGCATCGCCAGGCTTCTAGCCCGACCTTCTCTGGATGCCAACGCCTTACCTCGTTTGACACTCCAGGCTGTCGGTCTCAGCGACGCTGCCCACCGTCGGCTTTTTCCATTTTCTCCGCCGGGAATGCTATCGTAACTCCTCCATGCGCTACGGGATCCTCTCGGACACCCACGCCAATATCGAAGCTCTCGAAACCGTCTTCAAGGCGTACGAGTCGGAACGCATCGACAAGTTCGTGTGCCTGGGCGATACCGTGGGATACGGGGCCAGTCCCAACGAGGCTTGCAATCTGGTGCGCTCGCGCGTGGCCCAGGCGGTGCTGGGCAATCACGACGCCGCCGTGGCGGGGCGCATGGACTACTCCTACTACTACTACGCGGCCCGCCAGGCGCTGGACAAACACGCCCAGATGCTCGAGCCCCAGAACATGCAATGGCTCAAGAGCCTGCCCTACGAGTACCGGGCCGACGACATCCTCTTCTGCCATGGCTCGCCCATCAACATGCCCGAGTTCGAGTACATCTTCGCGCGCGACCAGGCCGCGCAGTGCCTGAACATCTGGAAGGACCTGCCTCAGCTCACGGTCATCGGGCACTCGCACCTGTGCAAGGCCTTCGCCATCCACCCCGACTACCCGGGTGCCCAAGAGGTCATCACCCTCAAGTTCGAGCTGCGCCCGGGGTGGAAGTACATCGTCAGCGTTGGTTCGGTGGGCCAGCCGCGCGACTTCGATCCGCGCGCCAGCTACACCATCTTCGACACCGACAGCAAGACCTTCGAATTCAAGCGCGTGGAGTACGACACCAAGTCCGCGGCCGGCAAGATCCTGGCCTCGGACATGGAGCCGAACTTCGGCACAAGGCTGTTCCTGGGGATCTAGGCGGCTCGCGGCTAGCGTGGGCGTGAGCGGTAGCGTGAGCGATAGCGACCAGCGTATCGCGGTTCCCGGGGGGGGGCGGCTTGCGTGAGGGTGAGCGCTGCCCGGCACGCGAATCGCCTATCGCCCACGCTCTCGCGAATCGCCTCTCGCATTCCGCTGGCCCCACACGAACACGCTCACGCCCTCGCTCACGCCCACGCTAGCCGTCGTTCGTCTACTCCTTCGCGGTGACGTCGGTTCCCGACACGCGGGTCATGCTGGCCACCGCCACATTGTAGTCGTATTGGCCCTGCAGCACGCGCGCGCGCGACTGGAAAAAGGCCAGCAGCGCGTCCGAGAAGTCCTTGGTCTCGGCCAGGCCCACCGACATGTTCTGCATGATGGCCGCGATCCACTGGCGCACGGCCTTCTCCCCCTTCTGCAGGGCCTTGAGGCGCAGGTCCGCCTCCTTCATCTCGGCGAAGGCCTTCTCCACCTCGAAGTTGATGCCACTCAGGGCCTCGCTCCGTCGGAACTCCGCCTCCTGCGCCTCGGCCCGCAGCTTGTGCGCCGAGGCGTTCTTGGCAAACAGATCGAGTGGCACGCGCAGTCCGGCGGCCACCCCCACGCCCGCCGTGTTGAAGGGGTTGTAGGCGAAGGCGTTCTTGGGGTGATCGACCGAGTTGGAATAGGCGTACTGGGCGGTGCCCACGAGAAAGAAGTCGGGGAGCTGGCGCCGCCACTCCAGATCGGCGAGGGCGCGTTTGGCGGCCACCATTTGCTCCAGAGCCCTGACCTCGGGACGTCGCGTGTGCGCCATGTTGGTGTACTGGACCAGCTCACGCGCCGGCACGCTCAGGGCCCCCAGAGGCTCGTCGTCGACGTCCAGATCGGCGGGGGCGCTCGGCCCGATCAGGGCGCGCAGTCCGGCCTTGGCCAGCTCCGACCCACGCTGGGCTTCCAGCACGCGCGACTCGATCTCCGAACGCATCGCGCGCAAGCGCAGGCGATCGGTCACCGAGGCGTTGCCCGAACCGTCGGCCAACTCCTCGTCGATCTTCTTCTGCGCTTCGGTGATGAAGGAGAGGCCCTCGTCGAGCATGCTCAGCATCTCGCGCGCCAACTTGCCACCCCAGTAGGCCTTGCGGACGCTCAGCTCGACGTCGTTGACCTGGCCCATCTGCTTGCTGCGCGTGGCTTCGACGCCGGCCTCGGCCGCGGTGATGCCCGCGCTGATCTTGCCGAAGGTGTAGATGGGCTGGATCAGCTTCAGCTCGGTCCGCGTGAAGATGCCACTGATGTTCGTGATGGCGTCGAAGGTGCTCGAGGACTGGTAGGAGAAATTGGTGTTGGTGCAGTTCTCGAGGGGCGAGAAGTCGGGATCGCTGGGGTTGTTGTTGCGGCAGCGGATCTCGGTCATGGGAGCCAGCGTCGAGGTCAGCTCGCCGGTGGGAAAGCGGCTGCGGTAGGCCCCAAGCGCTTGCGCTTCGGCGCTGGCCGTTGCCTGGGCGTTGGCTTGCAGGCCCGGGTTCCCCTTGCGGGCCAAGTCAAGCAATTCATCCAACTTGAACCCCTTGGCTTGGGCCGGGCCGGCCGTCCCAAAAACAAGGGTGGCACTCAGGCAAGCGGCAACCAAGGAACCGCGGAGATGAACTGTTTTCTTCATGGAGTCACAGGCGGGGTCGCGGGGTTTTGAATTCAGTCTGGGCTCATGCTACCGCAAACCACATGCGGCCCGTCAACAGGCTCGAACCCCGAATTGCCGATTTCTTCGATGTCGGCCATGGTGAGTTGCCGACATGATCACTCACGATCCGCAGCACTTGCGCAACGGAACCGTTCGTCTGGAAGCTGGCGCGCTGGCGGTCCTGCGCGGCATCGGGGCCGACCGCATCCGCTTTTTGCATCGTGTGACCACGGGCGGCGTGCAGTCCACTCCCGTCGGGCAGAGCTGTCGTTCGCTCTTCCTCGACAACAAGGCCCACGTCCTGGCCGACTTGCGCATCAGCGTTCGCAAGGACGACGTGAGTCTCATCGCGCTGGGGGGCGATGCCCAAGCCTTGCTGGCGGGGATCGGTCGTTACGCCGTCATGGACGACTTCACGCTCGCCGAGGAATCCGACCTGCGGCCCGTCGTGCTGTACGGGCCGGGGGCCGCGCAGACTCTGAAATCTGCCGGGGTCACGTGGACCGAAGACCTGCAAGGCGACGGCGCCCACGCCGAGGCAGCGAGTCCCTTCGGCCCGCTCTGGCTGCTGAGGCTCGACGCGATGGGCACCTCCGGGCTGTGGGCCTTTGCCAGCAGCGCCACGGCAAGCGCCTTGGACACGGCTCTGCAAGCCGTTCCCCTCCTCGATGGCCAAGTGGCCGAGGGCGCACGCATCCTGGCGTGTGAGCCCAAGTTGGGCGCCGAGATTACCCCCGTCGTCTTCCCCATGGAGGTTGGTCTGGCGAGCGCGCTGGACAACAAGAAGGGCTGTTACCTTGGTCAGGAGACCATCGTGCGCGTGCGCGACCGCGGCATGGTCCGCAAGCGCCTGGTGGCCCTGCGCCTGCGCGGCGACACCATGCCGTCGGTCGGCTCGATTGTCGCCTTCGCCGACAAGGACGCCGGCCACCTCACCAGCGTGGCCCGTCTGCCCGGCGAGACGCCCGTGGCCCTGGCCCTGCTCTCCACCACCGCCCCGGTGGGTGCCGAGGTGCACATTCGCCACGCCGAACAGGCGCTACCCGCCGAGGTGATCTTCGAACGGCAACCGTGGGCCTAGCGCCGCACTGTCTAGCGGGCACCTCTCGAGCCACGGAGGAACGTCGTGTTCCAGAACCGAGCCGCCTGCCTGTCGAAGCCATGAAAGGTGGTCGTGGTCGTGGCCGTGGCCGTCTAATCATCGATCCCTTGTTGCTGCGCAGCAGGT
>CAZHUY010000260.1:1836-8306 GCA_964535465.1 uncultured Myxococcales bacterium | reverse complement strand
CCAACGCAACATGCCCAGCGGTCTCGATGTCATGGCGGCGCTGGGCAGCGACCAGGCGGTCATCGAGCTGGAGCCCGAGCTTCGCCGGTGGAACCACGCCGCCAACCTGTGGGCGGCCCGCGCCCTGCTCGATGGGCTGCCCGAGGAGGCCTGGCGCGAGAACATCTATAGCCGCTGGCTGGGTGCCCTGCGCATCCTGCACCGGCCGCCCAACGACAAGTTTTTCCCCGAGGTCATGCGCACCACCGCCTGGCAGCGCAAGCAACTACAGACCACGCTGGCCAGTTGGGCCGAGCTTCGTCACGACACCATCCTGTACGCCAAGCAGTCCAAGACCGCCTACGCGATCTGCGAGTATCCCGAGGGCTACGTCGAGCCCTACCCCGCCTTCTACGCGGCGCTGGCCGATCTGGCCCGGCAGGCGATGCGCTTGTTCGCCGGCCCGGTCCTGGGGACGGGCACCCCCAAGGGTGATGTGGGATCGCACTGGGGCACGGCCGTGAGGGTCGAGGCGTTCTTCGGACGCTTCGCCAAGACCATGGACAAGCTGACCGCCATCGCCAGCAAGGAACTGTCGGCGACGCCCTTCGATGCCGACGACAAGCAATTCCTCAAGCACGTCATTGAACAGAAACTCAGCGTGGGGTGCGCCCCCACCGTCTATTTCACGGGTTGGTACACCCAGCTCTTCTTCGACGACCCGCTCAAACGCGAGCCCACGGTGGCCGACGTCCACGCCGATCCCAATTCGGGCACCGTCCTGGAAGCCGGGGCGGGCGACGCGCGCTACCTGGCGATCGCCGTCGACAACGATCAGCATCGGGCGGTCTACGTGGGCCCTGTGTCGTCCTACTACGAGTTCACCTCGGCCACGCGCCTGACCGACGCCGAGTGGGAACCGCGCATCGCGAGCACGCCCGTCCCGCCCTTCGTGAAGGACTTGGTCGGCGCCCCGGTGCAGCGGCAGATGAAGGCGCCCGGCAAGGGGCCACAACCATGACCGCGCGCTGGTGGTGGGCCGCCGTACTGGCGGGCGTGCTGGCGGCTGGCCCGAACGGCGCCGCCGCCCAGGGGGGTGGTCGCGTGAGCGGCCGGGTCGTGCGGTGGTCGGGCGCGCCCAGCAGCGGCCGCATGGTCCACCTGAAGGGCCACGCCCCCGTCACCGCCAAGGACGGCCGCTTCTCCTTGCCTCGTGTGCCGGCGACCTATGACCTGTGGGTCGGGCACGAGCAAGAGACGAGGGTGACCGCCTACCGCGGCCTGACCCGGCGGGATCCGATGCTCGAACACACCTCGACCTGGGTGACCTCCCGAGACCAGCCCCCCCGCAAGGCCTCGGTTGCGGGGATCGTGCGCGGCGACTTCCCCTTCCCTCTCGAGCGCGGCTACGACCTGCACTTCGTCTTCTCTTCGCCGGAGGCCACCGGCTCCTACCATTTGAGCTCGCACAGCGAGATCCTGGGGCCGCGCTTCGGCCGCATGCAGGTGCGCTGGTGGGGGCCGGCTTCGACCAAGGGCCGTTTGCTCGTGTTGGCCAGCCACAAGGGCGAACGCCAGCAAATTCACGAGGTCTATCTGGCCAGTCAACCGTTGGTCCTCGCCGACCAAGGGGAAGCCTTCGCCGAGATGAAGCTCACCCGCATTCCCCTGGGTCGCATCGCCGGCACCATCAAGGTGCCCTATGCACGAGGCTGGAACGGGTCACTCAGCTTTCGCCTGCCCGGAGGGCGCGGGAGCATCGGCCTGGCCTGCTCCCTCAAGGCAGGGGCCTACGAGTGCCAGGTACCCGATCTCAGCCCTCTGGGCGGCGAGTATTGCATGTACATCATCGACGGCGTGAGTGAGGGGAGCGAGGCTCGGCGCTGCGGTGGTCGGATCGGCATGACCGACTTCTCGTTGGCCATCGAGGCGCCCCCCAAGGTGAAGCTGCCCGAGGGGCCGGTGGCCCCTGACAGCGGGACCCTTGTCTCTTGGGCGGGCGACGGCAGGGCGGTCTATGTGGTGGACGTGCGGCCCGACGTCGCGCTTGGTCCCAGCCAATCGTCGGAGAAGTGGTTCGACTTCAAGCTGTACACCACCGGCACGCGTCTGACGTGGAAGGATGTGAGCGACTTCGGGGTCAAGCTGCTGGAGGGGCGCAAGTACAAGTTCAATATCGCGCGACTGTATCCCTTCCGCACCCTCGACGAGATGGCGTCGCGCTCCGGCCCCTGGTCGGGCACGGCGTACCAACGCGCGGCCGCGGATGAGGTTGAGCTCACCATCGGGAGATGATCATGCGAGCCTTCCATGCCCTTGTGCTCCCTTGTTTCTTGCTTGCCTGCGGCGCTCGCCCCGGCGCGCGCCCGGCTGCCGTCGGTGTCGCCTCGCCCGACGATGCATGTTTCGGAGGAACACCCGAGGTGGTCGTGGCAAACGTCGACGTGGCCGCGATCGACGTGGACAGTCCTCACAACACCGATCTCTTCGTCGCGGGTGGCCACCTGATCTGGCCGGACTTCGACGGTCCGACTCTCTTCAATCTCACCACGCGCGTCTCTCAACATGTCGAGCTTGGCATCCGGGCCCATTTCAAGACGGCGGACGAGCGCGAGCTCTACGCCATTTCCTTTCCCAACCATGAAACGAGCCACTCGGATCTGGTGGCCGTCGATCTGAAGACCCACAAGCGGCGCATCGCCCTCGCGGGCAGGGACGACAGCGTGGCGGTTCTCGGCGGAACGCGCGTGGCGGTCGAGGGCGAGTATCTGTACTTCATCGAACCGAAACTGCCGCGCATACCGGTCGACTCGCATGGGGTTTTCCGCGCCCGTCGTGACGGCACGGGAGCGCCGGAGCGCATCGGCGCCGAACCGCGCGGCAGGAACACCTCCTTCCTCGTCGCAGGCGGCTATCTGTACTGGAGCAGCGATGAGAACGAAGGCTCGCCCGCCCTATGGCGACGTGGCCTCACCCCCGACGCCCCTGTCCAACGGCTGGCCTCGATCAAGAGCCACGATGTGCCACTCACCCTTGCCCACGGCAGGCTGTTCTTCGTCGACACCACCGGCATCGCGAGCGTGCCCGTGGACGGCTCGACACCGCCCACTCTGCACGCCGCCAGCACCATGCCAGGGCGCACCAGCGTGGTCGCCGATCGCGCCTGTGTCTACTGGACCAGCGAGCGCGGCATCTATCGCACGCGCCTGGCGGGAGCGGCGACGCCCGAGCTCATCGCCGAGGGCAGCCACCACCGCGGCGGCGGCATTGTGACCGACGGCCAGCGGCTCTACTGGATGGACCGCCGCAACCGAATCCTCGCCCTGGGCCGTGCGCCCGGCGCCCTGCCCGAGCCCCCGGTCTTGCTGGCCAAGAGCGTCGACCGCAAGATCCTGCAACCCGACAGTGCCACGCGGGAATCGACGCTGCTGGTGGGCGATGGCTGGGGGTGCGCCAAGGTCTTCGGCTGGAACCAACCGCACTGGCAGTGCTGGCAGAGCGGCGCCCAGCCGGGCACGCCCGTCAAGGCGCGCGCGGTGTGGCTTTCTCCCGAGGCGCGACCCGCGGTGGGCCCCGATCGCTTGTGCGTCCTCGACGGAAGCAAGGGGCGATGCTGGACCTGGGCCGAGCTCGTCCAGGCCGAGCCCGCGGATCTCCCCAAGTCCCAGGTTCCTCAGGGCAAGCTCGGCCAATGGCTGGTGGGCGGCACCTTCTCGTGCTTGCTCCAGTATGTGGGGGCCGAACGCATGCTGGTGTGCACGGGCGAGAACGCCTACGGCCAGCTCGCGCAAGAGGAGCAGCCGGTGGCCTTGGAACGCTGGAAGGCGACGCTGGGAACCTGGCACGGCTGCGCGGCCTCCTCGAACAGCACGAACGATCTCATGTGCTGGGGACGGGGCGACGCCGGGCAACTGGGGCGCGTGCCGACGGAGACATGCACCGTGAAGGGCAACGCGATCCCCTGCGAGCGCAGCCTGCGCAAGGTCGACTTCACCCTGCCGGGCGTAGAAGGTCTGCAAGCCGGTGACATGTTCACTTGCGCCATCTTCGGCTACCCGCGCGAGGTGCGCTGCTGGGGTGGCAGCCGCGACGGATGGTTGGGCGACACCCCGTGCTCACCCGAGTTGCGCCAGGCCTGGCCGGTGGAGACGGGCTTCGTGTCCGCGCCCAAAGCCACCTGCTCGAACGTGGCGGTCAGGATCCTGGAGCCGGGCAGCACGATCCAAGAGGTCAGCATCGGGCCGCGCGGCGTGTGTCTGATCGAGGATGGCCGTCCCCGCTGTCTGGGCGCCATCGCCACCCCCTCGGCGCCGGTGAACCGCCTCGCGGTCAGCAAGGGCAGCCAGGCCCAGGCTTGCGGCATCGACGACAAACGGGTGCTGTGCTGGGGCGAGGGCTACTCCCCCGCCGGACAGCCGGGAGTGCCCGTCGCCATTTCCTTCGAATCCACGGTGCCGGCCTCGGCCGTGATCGACTTTGCGCCGCCGGCCGGCACTCCATGGTCGGCCGATCACCTCGTCAACCATGCCTGCGATCGCTTTCCCGTCACCCTGCCCGCCTGCGATGCCCAGGCCACGGGAGAGCCATGGACCAGCCTGCTGCCCAAGGTCGACAGCCTCAAGGATCAAAAGGTGAGCGTGCGCGACCGCCTGGTGGTGGGGCCGCTCGATCCCTCGTCATTCAGCGAAATGTCGTGCAGCGGCTCCAGCAGAAACTCACGCGCGCGAGAAGGCGAACGTGCGCTGCCGGGTACGAATCACCTCGGCTGCTATCGCGATCACCGGCGCGTCGTCCTCGGAGACTCGGCCTCGCCCCTGCGCCTGTGGAGTCGTGGGGGCGAGTTCGAGTGTGTGGGTGACGAGTCGCGCTTGTGTTGTGGCGCCCCGGCCTTCGGCCAGACGGTGGTCGCCACCGGCGTGCTCTTCGGCTCGGCCGAGCGCGGCTGGGGGCTCAGGGACGTGACCCTGTGCGAGGTGCGCCCGCGCTGATGCGCACCACGAATCAGGACGCGGTTTTCGCCGCCTGCATTTTCCCGCGGGCTGTGCCACACTCCCACGCACGCGACGACCATGAACAAGGAACGATGGAAGCAGCTCCTGGCCGAGTATGGACCGCTCGCCCTCTATATCTACTTCGCGATCTTCGCCCTGGTGCTGGTGGGCTTCGCCTTGGCCATCCAGCTCGGAGTGAAGGTGGAGAGCGTGGCGGGCAAGGCAGGCATCTGGGGCACGGCCTGGCTGGCCACCAAGGTCACCCAGCCCTTTCGCATCCTGGCCTCGTTGGCTTTGACACCGCTCGTGGCGCGCGTGCTCAAGCTGCGCAAGAAGACGGTGCCGGCGCCCGCGCCGCAGGAACCACCAGCCGGGCCCGTGTGAACGTCACGGCCACGGCGTCGCCAGCCCGCAACTCAGCTCAGTAGAAGGTCAGATCGTCGATCCAAGAATCGAAGGAACCCTCTGTGTAGGGCTGGAATTCGAGGCTCCAGAGCTTACTGGGGTCTAAGGGCTTGAGGCCGTCCTTGAAAGCCGAGAACGGTGCCGAGATCAGAGTCCACGAGGTCAACAAATTTCCACTGCGAATGTAGGAGTTGGGCGTGCACGCAATCGCGGAGCAGGTGCCGCCTTGCTCAACGGACTCGGTGGACGGCATCTGCGCCGTCACCTTCAACCTGCCCGAGCCCTTGGCGTAGAACCTGATGCCGGTGTAGCCCGAGGCGTCGAAGGTCCCATGGGTGCCGTCCTCCAAGGACGAGTTGAGTAGGCACCCGATCCCGGCATACGAGACGAACCGCCCCTTGGCGTGCATGGCGTACTGGCTTGCTTCGCGGGCGGTGGGTAGAAGCTCGGGCAGAGCCACTTTTCCGGGCGGCGGGGAGACCGTCGAAGTCGAGGCGTCGCTGTCGACGTAGGTGAACCAGTGGCCGAGGCGCCCATTGCCCTGGCAGATCCGCCCGGTGGCCGCCTCCATGTCGTCGATGAGCGTGCCGCAGACCGCGGTCCCTCCGGTCGTGCTCGCTCCACCCTTCCCGCCCACCGGGGTGGTGTTGCCGCCCGTCCCGCCCACGGCGGTCATGGCCGTCGTCCCTCCCGCCCCCCCGATGCCGCTGGTGCCGCCGCTACCCCCCTTGGGGGCGTCGGGCGCCTTCACCAAGGCCCGTACGCAAACGGGTGCGAACCCCAATTGGCGTCGCCCTCGCTATGTCTTTCAGGATCGATAGACCCAAATCACCGTTCGTGATTCCTGATCAGCAACCGCCACGGCCAGTCCGCAGGCGCTCCCTGACGCACGCGCTTGCCCCGTGACGCGCGCGCTTGCCCCCTGACGCGCGCGCTTGCCCCGGTTGCGCCCTCGTCAGCCCGCCTCGCCCTCCCGGCTGATCGCGTTGCCCGCGGGTTTGCTCGCGTTTCGTTCGCGCCTTCTCGCGTGCCCCGGACGCTTGCTCGCGTTTCGTTCGCGCCTTCTCGCGTGCCCCGGACGCTTGCTCGCGTTTC
>CAZHUY010000260.1:0-1736 GCA_964535465.1 uncultured Myxococcales bacterium | reverse complement strand
GTTCGCGCCTTCTCGCATACCTCCGGGTGTCTGCCCGCCTTTCTGGCACGTCTGCATGACTTGCCTCGCGCGCCTGCTCGCCTTCCAGCCGAGGCTTCTCGCCTTGCCGGCGAGCCTTCTCGCGTCGCTCGATAGCGTTATCGCCTTGGCCGCACGAGCCTCCGCCTTCCCCGGCGTGCGTGCCCGCATGACCGCCGAGGCTTCTCGCATCGAAGGAACGCGATTTCGCCTTTCCCTCAGCTATTCATTCCAGTTCTTCCAGCCGTCCCAGTTCTTGGACTTCGTCGTCCAGATTCCGCGATTGTTGTAGTCGCCACCAGTCCCAAGGAAGGCAGCTTTGCGGGAATTTTCGCCCCCAATGTGCCAGCGCATCCAGGCCACGTTGGCTCCCGCACCATCCCAGGGGCCAGAGCCATGACCGCCTTTGGCCATCATGCCCAACCAGCAAGGGCCCTTGTTTCCGGCGTTGTTGTAGTCACCTTCGGCGTTGGGCCTTTCCATGCCGTCTTCGCCATAGATGATGCCCACCGGGGCTTGCACGCCAACCAACCCTTTCTGGGAAAGATCACCGCTGTTGTCCAGAAGGGCTGTCGTCACACGTTTGTCCGCACGGATGGTGGCTTCAGACGAAAGCCCACCCATGGAATGGCCAAAGACACCCACGCGATTGAGAATCAGCCTGTCGAACATGGGACTGATGGAATCGGCATTCTGTTTCTCCAGCCAATCGATCGCCGCTGACATCAGCTCGCTTCCTCCGCTTGATTCTCTGATTCCTACGACGACAAATCCCTGGGAAGCCATGCGGGTCAGGAGCGTCAGATAGTCCCTTGGCGGCGTGCCGCCACCGGGACCCCAGATAGCAACGGGATGTTTCGTGTTGGGCTCCTTGGTGATGGTCGCCGGGCGCACCAGGATATGACCACCCCCGCTGAAAGTGAGGTCCTCAACCTTCGTTTGCAGTGGCCCATTGGCATTGACGTTGTCGCCCGCCAGAAGAACGGTGACCCCGGATGTGCCCGTCCCACCGTCGGGACCTGTCGCGATCCCACCGTCGGTGCGAGTCGCGGAGCCACCGGTCGAGGAGCCACCCGTCGCGGAGCCGCCGGTCGAGGAGCCACCCTTCGCGGAGCCACCCGTCGCGGAGCCGCCGGTCGCGGAGCTTCCGCCCGTGCCAAGGGTTCCGCCGGTGGATTTCGTTCCGCCGCTCGCAACGCCGCTGGTGGCTGATGTTCCGCCGGTCGAGGAGCTTCCCCCTGTCTTCGCCGATCCGCCCGTGGCGGTTGTCCCGCTGCTCGCGGTCACGCTGCCGCCGGATCCGCTACCACTGGAGCTGGCCACCGTCCCCCCGGCGCTGGTGGCCGTGGTTCCTCCGGTGCTCGTCTTCGTGGAATCCGACTGGCCGCAGGCTCCGATGGCCAATCCAACCAATCCGAAAGCCAGCAGGGTATGCGTGTGTATCTTTTTCATGGGTAGAGCTCCTCGTCGTGGCGGCGTTCAACCTCTTGCCTGCAGCCGCCGGCGGGCCAGGAACTGGTCCAACAAAGGATGGCCCCCCCTGTCTGGTCGACTGTCTATTTGTTGCGCCCTGTTCGTGGTGCCAGAGGCAACTTGCGTGGAGAGTCTTGAAGGCCTCTGGCACGCTCCTCCGCACGCTCCTCCCGAAAGGACCTGAACCCGCGCTAGGAGCGCGTTGCGCATAGGCGGATGACGGCCTCCACGGCGGTCCTCGGCGG
>CAZHUY010000259.1:0-8403 GCA_964535465.1 uncultured Myxococcales bacterium | reverse complement strand
TGCCTACCGCTCTCGCTGGCTGAACCCGTCAGATTCCCTGAGACGAGGTACTAGTCGCTTGTGTTCCGCTGTGCCGTGGTCGTAAGAATGCGGTGAGCGCGAGAGGCAGGGACAAGGGTATTGGCTAAATGCTATCAGTGGGTACTATTGCCGGTCCTCGCACCCAGCAACGGAGAATCACCCCGTCATGAAGAGTTCGAATATTCGCTACCTGCCGGCCGTCGATCACCTTCGCGGTTTTGCGGCGCTGCTCATCGTCCTGTACCACGGTCTGCAGTTGATTCGACACGAGATGAACAGTCCGGGCGTCCCATTTTCCCACGCGAACTGGCTGCGCACCGACGGTTGGCTCTTCCCCATGATCATCGAGGGTCACACCTCGGTGGGCTTCTTCATGGTCCTGTCGGGGTTCATCTTCACCTTCGGCACCCTGAATCGAGACATCGCCTATTGGCGGTTCATGCGCAACCGCATCCTGCGCATCTATCCCCTGTTCGGTTTCACGCTGGCCGTGGCCGCCTGCGCCGCCCAGTCGGGCTTCAACTTTCTCTCTCTGCTGCAGACCCTGTTCTTCCAGTACAACCTCCCGGGCGCCTTCCAAGGAGGCGAGTTCCTGGGGGTGGCCTGGGCCATCGCGGTGGAGTTCCAGTTCTATCTGATCTTCCCCTTCATCATCCGTTTCACCCAGACCTATGGCCTCCGCTATTTGCTGGGTCTCTTCCTGCTCGTCTTGATCTATCGACTCCTCGCCACCATCGGCACCTCGCCCATGAAGGTGCTGTCCTTCTTGACCATCCTGGGACGCATGGATGAATTCCTCATCGGCATGCTGATGGGGGCGCTCTACTTGCGTCGTCAGGAATGGGTGGCGCGGCTGCGCTTCGCCCTGCCCTTCACGATGATTGCCGTCTTCGCCGTCATCCGGTGGTATCACGTCGCTGGCGGCTATCCTGGCGTGTCGGCCCAGATATGGTTCTTCTGGCCAACCATCGAGGCGCTGAGCTGGGGGCTCTTTGCCCTCTCCTACATGGCGGCGGTGGCGTGGCTCCCCAACGTGGTATCCCGCGTGTTCGCCTACGTCGGCGAGCTCAGCTTCTCCATCTACCTGACCCACTTCCTCGTCATCAGGATGATGACCTCGCACCGATTGTTCGTCCGATTCTCGCCCGATGTGACGATCTCGGCGATGCTCAACACGGTCCTCTTCGCCGTGCCCCTGACCCTAGCTCTATCCTCGCTCACCTACTTCCTCATCGAGCGTCCTTTCTTGCAGATGCGCAAGACTTACGTAGGCGGCCAGGCCAAGCAGACGGGCGGCGAGGCCAAGCAGTCGGGCGAGGCCAAGCAGACGCAGCCAGCGGTGGCGGTCAGCGGCGCGTGAGGGGACGGTTCCGCTTGCCTTCCCGGCCTCCGTATTGCATAGCGTTCTAGTGGTACTCACTGTTGCGATCCCCGGACCCGGAGGCCGCCATGCAGCCCATCGAACGATCGAAAGCCACCTTCTTCGCCGGCATGTCGACTAGCGCCCTACCGGAGGCGATGTCAGCCACCGTCAAGGCCCTACTGGCGACGGAGAGCCTCTACCTTTCGGCGACGCGGGAGATCGCCACCAAGCTCGAGAACCTGAACGACGAGTTCAAGTGCACGCGGGATCGGAACCCCATCCACCGCATCATGACCCGGGTCAAGACGCCCAAGAGCATCCAGGCCAAGCTCGAGCGGCGCGGGCTTCCGGTCAGCGTGGAGTCAGCCCGAGCGAACCTCACCGATATCGCCGGTGTTCGGGTGATTTGCTCGTACATCGATGACATCTATCTGATCGCGCGCCTGCTGGTCGATCAGGACGACATCGAGCTGGTGCGCAGGGCCGACTACATCAAGGAACCGAAACCCAGCGGCTATCGCAGCCTTCACCTGATCGTGACGGTTCCGGTCTTCCTCTCCGATCGCACGGAGAGGGTCCACGTGGAGGTGCAGATTCGCACCATCGCGATGGACTTCTGGGCCTCGCTCGAACACGAGCTCGCCTATCGACTGTCCGGCGAGAAGGTCGAGGCCATCGCGGGCGAGCTTCGCACCTGCGCGGAGATCATCGCCGACACGGACAAGCGCATGCAGGCCCTGCACGACGTCATCACGCGCTAGCGCAGCCTCGGTCCTGAACGAAACCCTGCGCGGGAGGCTTGCGCGTCAGGCCTGCGTGGTCACCCCAGGGAACTGCCCGGTCTGGTCGCACCCCGACCAGCAGTAGGTACAGAGACGGTCGCGCGGCAAACCGATGGCCTCGATGAGGTGCTCCAGACGCTGGTAGCGCAGCGAGGTCAGGTGAAGCTGCTGGGCGATCCAGTCGACCATGGCGGCGTACTGGGCGGACGACGGATCGACGTACTTGACCAGATCCTTGTCGTCCTTGCCTTCGAGCGCCTTGACGGCGCGACGGCCCGCCAGGTCAAGCTCGGCGCGCGAACGCGAGAAGTTCAAGAAGGGGCAGCCGAAGAGCAGCGGGGGACACGCCGGACGCATGTGCACTTCACGCGCGCCATAGCCGAACAAGCGCTGAACCGTGTGGGCGAGCTGGGTGCCGCGTACGATCGAGTCCTCGCAGAAGAGCAGGCGCTTGCCCTCGATGATGGCGCGGATGGGGATGAGCTTCATCTTCGCCACCAACTCGCGTACCGACTGGTGCGGCGGCATGAAGCTACGTGGCCAGGTCGGCGTGTACTTGGTGAAGGGCCGACGGTAGGGGATGCCTGCCGCGCAGGCGTAGCCAAGTGCGTGGCCGACACCCGAGTCCGGAATACCGGCGACCACGTCGACCTTCACGTCGTCCTGCTTGGCCAGCGCCGCGCCGCAACGGTTACGGCAGTCCTCGGCGTTGATGCCTTCGTAGGTGGAAGCGGGATAGCCGTAGTACACCCACAGGAACGAGCAGACGCTCGTGGCCTTGCCAGGCGCCTGCTTCTGCTCGTAACCCTCGGGGGTGATCAGGTCAATCTCGCCAGGACCGAGCTCGTGGACGGTTTCGAAGCCGAGGTTGGGAAAGGCACAAGTCTCGAAGGTGGCGGCGAACGCCCCCTCCTTCTTGCCGAGGATCACGGGAGTCTTGCCGAAACGGTCGCGGGCGGCGTAGATGCCTTTGTCGGTCAGGAGCATCAGCGAGCACGAGCCCTTGATGACCGCCTGGGCCTTACGAATGCCGGCCTCGAAGCTCGACTCTTCGTTGATCAGCGTGGCCACCAGCTCGGTCGGATTGATCTCGCCACCGCTCATCTCCGAGAAATGAACGTGCTTCTTGGCGAACGCGATGGCTGCCAGCTCGCGCAGGTTCTTGATGGCCCCGATGGTGACGATGGCGTAGGTCCCCAGATGCGACCCGATGATGAGCGGCTGATCCTCGTAGTCACTGATCACCCCGATGCCGGTGTTGCCCTTCATGCCCAACACGTCGACCTGGAACTTGCTGCGGAACTGCGAAGTCGAGATGTCGTGGATGATGCGATGAATCCCGCCGCTATCCCGCACGGCCATGCCGCCGCGTCGTGTGCCGAGGTGGGAATGGTAGTCGGTTCCATAGAAGAGGTCGACGACACAATCGGTCTGGCTGGCGACGGCGAAGAATCCGCTCATGGTGGTCCTTTCATACAGGTCAGGCTGGGGCGCTGCATATTATCCAAGGCAGAGGCCAACAAGCGATCCGAATAGTCCGTCGCCGGTGGAAAAGAGAGAGGCCCGTTGGCAAGGGAGGCCGAGAGTGCCGCTGCACCACCTGATACGAGGCGCCGGAAAGCCCTGCCCTTCCTCCCCTGATCCCGCGCCAAGTCAGAGGCCCACACGCAACCAGGCGTGGCGCCCGGCTCTTGCCACGGCGCTCGCGATTCATGATCGTGGGGCATTCAAGTGCACGCCTTGTAGCACGAGCCAGGACCTTGGGCCGGCCCTGGTTTAGGGTGGTTGGAAACTGCAAATCCTCAGTTGACAACGACTTTGACAACCGAGCCTGCGTCGCGAACCAGGTGCAGGTTTGCAGGCAAGGGCGTCTTCTCCACGAGCGAGCGCCTCACATGACAAAGGTCGCTGTGCATCTCGGAGGCATTGGGGAATTCGATGGGTAGATATCTGTCTGCGAACTCGGGGGTTGCCCAGAACCGGGAGGTCCCGGCCGCGAAGTTGTTGGCGACTCCAAACACAGAATCGGGCCTGACCTCGTCCAGGATGTAGCGTCTCAGGAACGCACCGTCGCGCCTATGCTTGGCAATGGTTCGGTTGCCGAGCCCGCCCAGATCGAGGAGCCGGATGCGAGATGCGTACGATGTTCCGCCAGCGTCGTGATGAGCAAGCACCGGCTCGCCAAGGCCCAACTCGCGACCCAGCTTTTCGAAGTGGGCGCCGATGCTCGCCACCGTGGCGAAGGGAGTTGTCGGCTGCACCAGGAAGGCCAGGACCTGCTTGGCGGAGCTGACACTCAGTACTGCGATCGCCAGCCCGCCCCGATGAAGGACTGAACTCGCGTGCGGTTCACGGAGCAGGAATACCATGATTCGGTTGCGCAACAAGCCATGACAGGGACGTGCGCGTCGGCTGATGGCTGCGACCTCATCGGCCGGCGAGGCCATTGGGGGTCACCCAACGCGCTTCTTGAAACGGAGGGTGGCGACGAAGAGGATGAGGCTCCCGAGGATGCCCAAGGCGAGCAAGCGCCACCACAGGTCGGAGAAGCCCGCCCCTTTGAGCAGGTTGGCGCGAAGGATCTCGACGAAGTAGCGCACGGGGTTCACGTACGTGATGGTGCGCAACCAGGCAGGCATGGCCAGGACGGGCGTCATGAATCCCGAGAGGAGAATGGCCGGCATGATGTATAGGAAACCCGCCAGGAAGGCCTGCTGCTGCGTCTTGCTGATCGCGGAGATGAGCAGGCCAATGCCCAGGGTGCACGAGAGGTAGAGCAGGGTCCCCGCCACCAGGACGGAAGCGGGTCCGTTCATCGGCACGCCGAAGATCCAAACACCGGCGGTCAGCACCAGGAACACGTCGACGCAACCGATCACGAGGAAGGGCACCATCTTGCCGAGCAGGAGGATGATGGGGCGGATCGGGGTGACCAGGACCTGCTCCAGGGTGCCCATCTCGCGCTCTCGTGAAAGCCCCATGGCGGTCACGATGGTGGTGACGATGAGGAGGAGCATGGTCATGACACCTGACACCATGAAAGGTGCGGTCGCGAGCGTGGGGTTGTAGAGCGCGCGCGGGACGGCCCTGATGGTGGGTGGAGGCACCAGACCGGCGCCCGCGGCCTGCTTGCGCAACAGCTCCTCGGTCGTCTCGGCGAAGTAGCGGGCGGCCGCGCCAGCCACCACCATGGCGCGGTTGGGATCGGCGCCATCGAGCAGGATCTGGACCTGGGATGGACGCCTGGCCAACAGATCACTTTGCAGGCCTGGCGGCAGCACGATGGCCGCGGCGGCCTGTCCGCTGGCAAGTGGCGCGATGGCGTCGACGCCGCTGGTCCCGCCCGGCCTGCGCCGAAAGGTACGATCGGCGAGCAGCCTGCGTGCATGCATACGGCTATCGTGACTGCGGTCCAGATCCACGACCACGGTGGGGATCTCCTCGAAGTCGAAGTCGACCGCGTAACCGAGCAGGATGGTCTGGATGAGCGGAGCGGCGATCAGCAAGAACATGATGCGACGATCACGGATGGTCTGTCGAACCTCCTTGCGTACGACGGCGGCCAGAATGACGGCCCAAACTGGAGCCCTCGTGGTCACGCCAGCCTCCGCTTGAAGCGCAGGGTGGCGAGGGCGAGAATGGCGACAGCGAACACGAGAAGGGCGAGGAGATCGACGGCTACCACCGCGAACCCTCCGCCTTTGAGCATGAGCGTCCGCAGGGCATGCACGAGGTAGCGGGCCGGCACGACCACGGTCAGGGCCTGCAGGATGCGGGGCATGTTCTCGATGGGCACCAGCATGCCCGATAGCATCAACGAGGGCAGGAGCGACGAGAGCGCGCCCGCCACCGTGGCCACGAGCTGGTTGCGCGCGAGCACCGAGATGAGCAGGCCCTGCCCCAACATGCCAGCCAGGAAGAAGAACCCGGTGAGGGCGATCATCGACAGGCTGCCGCGGATGGGCACACCGAAGACCGTGATACCCAGGGTCACGACCAACAGCAGTTGCAACATGCCGAGGGCCAGGAAGGGCAGCAATTTGCCGAGCACGATCTCCAGGCGGCCGACCGGCGAGGCGAAGAGCTGCTCCATCGAGCCGCGCTCCCACTCGCCGGACACGGTGAGCGCCGTGAGCAGCACCGCCGCGATGGCGAGCAGGTAGGCGGTCACACCGGGCACGATGAACAGGGCTGAGTCTCCCGCCGGGTTCCACAGGGTGTGGACCTGGACCTGCAAGGGCGGTGTGCCGGTGAAACCGACGCGGCGTTGGCCTGCGACACGCACCATCGCATCCACCTTGTTCATCAGCGAGCGGGCCAGGTTGCCGTCGCTGCCGTCGACGAGGAGCTGAACCGTGCCATCGCGCCCGGCAGCGAGCTCGCGGGAAAAGCCGGCAGGGATCACCAGCGCGGCCAGGGCTTGCCCTCGTCGCAGGACGTGCGGCACCTCGCTCGGGTCGGCGGCAGACACCAGGGAGAATTCGCCGTTGTCGACCAGAGCTGTGGCAAGGGCACGTGAGTCCGCGCTGTGGTCGCCGTCGACGATCAGCAGGGGCGCGTGTTCGATGTCGAAGCTCAAACCGAAGCCGAGCAGCAGCAGCATGACCACCGGCATGGCCAAAGCGATGTACAGGGTGCGCGGATCGCGTCGGATGTGCAGGACTTCCTTGCCAGCCATCGCGGCCACGCGGTAGGCGAAACGCGCCAGCCGCGACGTCATGCGGCCCTCTCGGCCTGGCCCAGGGCGGCCAAGAAGACGTCTTCGAGGGAGGGCTCACCGGCCTCCACGACGATCTGCCGCCCGCCCGCGGCAGCCAGCCGGGTGGCGATGCTCGTCTCGTTCCACAGCTCGGGCGCCACCTGCAGGTGCAGGCCGGCGCCAAACGGCTCGACCGCGATCACGCCGGGCTGACCGTGAAGACTGGCCGCGGCCACGCCAAGCTCGTGGCCACGCACCAGATAGACCTGGCCGGGAACGTATTGGCGCTTGAGCGCGGCCGGGGTGTCGAGCGCGATGAGCCGGCCGGCCGCCATGAGGCCGATGCGACGACAATGCTCGGCCTCGTCCAGGTAGTGGGTGGTCACGAAGACGGTGGTGCCGTCGGCCGCGAGTTGGCGAATCACACGCCAGAACAGACGGCGGGCCTGCGGATCCACGCAAGCGGTTGGCTCGTCGAGGAAGAGCACCCGCGGCCGGTGAAGTATGGCGCAAGCCAGGGCCAGGCGTTGGCGGAGACCGCCCGGCAACGTGCCGGTGACCCGCTGCTCGAGGGTGGCGAGGCCGCACAGCTCGATCACCTCGGCGATGCGGACGCGCAGGGCACGGCCGGCGAGGCCATAGACCCCGCCGAAGAAGTCGAGGTTGTCCGCCACCGGCAAGTCGAGATACAGGGAGAACTTCTGCGACATGTACCCGATGGCGGATTTCACCGCCTCCGGCTGCCGGCTCACGTCGAAGCCCGCCACCTGAGCGCTGCCGTGGCTGGGGGCGAGCAGCCCGCACAGCATGCGGATGGTGGTGGACTTGCCGGCACCGTTGGCCCCGAGATAGCCGAAGATCTCCCCGCGTTCGACGGCAAAGGACACCTCGGCCACGGCACGGAAGCTGCCAAAGTCGCGGCCCAAACCGTTGGCTTCGATGACCGGCGCGCTCATGCGTGCCTCTCCCGCTCGGCCTGCTCGAGGCGGGCGAGGAAGAGCGTCTCGAAGGACGAACCGCGCCCGCTGGTTGGCTCGGCCCCCGCGAAGTCGGCGAGCAGAGCCCTGGGCTCGCCAGCGAGCAGCAGGCGACCCTGGTGCAGCAGCGCCACGCGATGGCAACGCTCGGCCTCGTCCATGTACGGCGTGGAAAGCAGCACGGTCATGCCGTCTTGGACGAATCCGTGCAGCAGCGCCCACAGCTCACGCCGGCTGACCGGATCCACCCCCACCGTCGGTTCGTCGAGCAGCAGAATGGCCGGCCGGTGCAGCAGCGCGCAGGCCAGCGCCAGCTTCTTGTACATGCCGCCCGACAGGGCATCAGCCCGGCGCTCGACGAACGGGGCCAGGCGCGTGATGTCGAGCAGCCGAAGCGAGCGCTCGCGGAACGTCTCCGCCGACAGGCAGAACAGGCGCGAGAAGAAGCGCAGGTTCTCGGCCACCGAAAGGTCGGGATATAGGCTCGCCTGCTGAGGCACGAGACCGAGGCTCTGCCGCGCGGACGCGTCGCAGACGGCGGTGTCGCGCCCTGCAACCAGT
>CAZHUY010000258.1:7831-8403 GCA_964535465.1 uncultured Myxococcales bacterium | reverse complement strand
CATAGGCGTACTGTCGGTCGAGGAAGTTGCGCACGAGAAGATAGGGCTCGAAGCTGGCGATGGTCTGTCCCTGCGCGACCCGCAGATGGCGATAGCGAAACGCGAGATCCATGACGAATACATCGGGGATCGGGGAATGGCTGTAGTCGGCCATGTACAGCCCGTGTACCCACTCGCCACTCAGGCTGCCCCCCAGGGTGTGCACGCCAAAGGTGTGGGCGGCATCCAGCAGGAAATTCAGCTTGGCGTCCGGGTTCTGCCGCGTGTAGCGCCCGACGTCCTGCCAGTCGGCGGAGACCGACGCGGACACCGGCCCCAAGCCCTTGACCGCCACACGCCCTTCCACGCCGCGCACCACGAAGTGATCGATGTTGATCACCTCGGCCGAGGGCCAAACCCCAAAGTACTTGATCAGGTTGCGCGCCGAGGTTTCGTAGACCGAGCATGAGACGTCGAGGTGTTCTGAGGCATAGTCCGCTCCCAGGTCGGAGTTGACCGCGTACTCGGGTTGCAGGTCGGGATTGGCGGTTGGGTACGGCAGGTACAGCTCACGGATGGTGGGTTGGCGAAAG
>CAZHUY010000258.1:0-7821 GCA_964535465.1 uncultured Myxococcales bacterium | reverse complement strand
CGTGCGATAGGCGGTGACCGCGACCTCCAGGCGCCCGGCGAGATAACCGGCGCCGAGATCGCTCGTCACCGCGTGCTCGGGCTTGAGGTCGGGGTTGGCGACCGGATAGGGCAGGTACAGCTCGCGGATGGTCGGCTGGCGGAAGTTGCGCGACACGCGGCCGTGAACGGAGAAGCCGTGCCCAATCTCCCAGAAGGCGCCGAGCTTGTACAAAGGCACAAAGCCGTACTTGGTGCTGGTGAGCGCACGGGATCCGACGACCACGCTGACCCTCGGGAGAGGACGCAGCGTCGCCTGCCCGTAGGCCGACAGGTTGGCCAGCCCGTTGACGCCGGGGCGCTCGCCTGTCGCGCGGTTCTCGACCATGCCATCCGTGCCCTCTGCGGCCACGCCTAGCAGCAACGACGCCACGGGATGCAAGCGCAGGTCGGCCTCGCCGATGACCCCACCCACGTAGTCCCGGGAATAGAAGTTGTCGTAAAGACGATGCACGCCCAGGTTCAGATAGGGCGTCAGCGACAGTCGGGTCTTGTCCGCGGTGTACGCGAGCTGCGCCGAGACCGTATCGCGCCACACATCGAACCAGTTGTCTGGGGTCGGGCTGCTGACCGGCCCGGGATCGGCCCCTTGGATGTGTGCCACCTTGTTCCTGATCGTCAGCCGCAACCCCGGCGCCAGTCGGTATCTCACCGCCGCCGATCCCACCATGCTGTTGCCTCCCGCACCCACCCGGTGCCCATCGGTCTTCATGCCGGTGAAGGCCGCGGTGGCGTCCCAAGCCCCGGCATGCGTGAGCAACGAGACGGACTCGCGCAGGGTTGCGTAGCTGCCGTAACCCGTGTCGGTCTGAATCTCCGTTCCGTCGCGATCGGGCCAGCGGTTGCGGATCACCACCGCGCCCCCCATGGCGTTGGTGCCGAACAGGGTGGAATCGCCACCCTTGATGACCAGCACGTCTTCGATCAAATGCGGAACGTAGGCGTCGGGAATGGGATGGCCAAAAATGCCCTGGTAATCGGGCACGCCGTCCTCAATCACAAGAACCTGGGAGTTCGGACTGCCGCCTAGCCCGCGGATTCTGATGCCGCCAGTGGCCGCGTTGGCCACACCGTGCAGGCCAAGACCACGTCCAGGAACGTACACGTCGGCGGATTCCTGCGAGAGCACATCGAACACCGTGCTGCGGGTGCTGGTGCGCACCTTGTCGCCTTGGATCAGGGTCGCCTCTTGTGTGGCGTCCCTTGAAAGAGGACGGGACGCGGTGACCACGACATCGAAACTGCGACTTGGCGGAGGTTGCTCTTCGAGCGGCGAAGGAGGCAACTCAGTCTCGACCTGGTCGGCGGCCTCCGTCGCGACATCCGCCGTGCCCGCGTCGGCATGGTCCGGCTCGGCGCCTGCATCTTGGGCGTAGGCCGGCCAGGGAAGAGAGGCGGTACACACCAGGGCGAGCAAGAGCGAGCGGGCCACGCCTGAACCTAGTGCCCGTGGCCGTAGGGTCC
The DNA here is from genome assembly GCA_964535465.1 of uncultured Myxococcales bacterium. Classification (GTDB taxonomy): domain Bacteria; phylum Myxococcota_A; class Polyangia; order Fen-1088; family Fen-1088; genus Fen-1137. The sequence continues at coordinate 6,319 of CAZHUY010000258.1, read as the reverse complement.
GGGCACGGAGAAATCCTGTTCCATGTCGTCGAGAGTGATCTCGAAGAGATAGAAGTGCCCGTAGTCCACGTGTTTGACCGTGACCGTCTGATAGTTGAACCAGGTGGGGACGGTGTTGATCAGGCCCTCCATGACGGCGCCGTCGTTGCGGGCGGGGACGCCGCCATCGCAGGGGCAAACCCCGGGCAGGGTGCCGTCCTTGGCCTGCTCCTGGCAATACTTGGCGGCGTCGTACTTCTGAAAATGCAGGTGGTCACTTCCCGGAAGACAGCGCCCAGGCGACGAGGTGTCTCCGTTGGCCAGAACGCCTTGCCAGAGGCAGCCGTTGAAGCTGGCGTTCTTGACCAGAAAGGTGTCCTGGGTGCGATTGACCACCGCGACCTCGGGATAGGCGAGATCGCAGCCCGCCAGCGCAAACACGACCGCGCCCATCAGCGGGATACAGAATCTCGCGATGGGCGCGGATGAGAAATCAAATCTCACTGCTTCGGCAGACACTCGGTGTTCTGCGTTCGCTGGGCATAGGGCTGGAAGTTGAACTCGGGCCAGAGGGCCAAAATTCGGTTGTACAGAGCCTCGGGAATCGGCGCGACGCCCTCGGGCGGACACGCCCCTTGGTGGTTGGCCAAGTTGATGGCGATGGTGCGATGTTGCTCCGCCACGATCTCCTCCGCGTTCTTGCTGGCGATGGGCAAAGCGGTGGCTGGACTACAGGTGGGATCGTTCCACGCGGCGACCATAAGAACGTTGTCGAGCCCAGGTGTCACCGGCAGTTCGGCGCTGGTCGCGTCGAGGGCAATGGGCCCGAAGTCGACCCCAAGGTAGGACGAACGGCAGATGGTCCACGGTGGCTTGAAACTCATCTCGGGATTGTTGAAGTCGTTCTTGATGCTGGCATAGGCGACGTCCTTGCCGTCGTCCCCGCTTCCGCACCCTGAGACGAATAGGAGGCTACTTGTGATGAGGGCAACGGACATAAGGATGGTTCGCATGGCCTGTCTCCGTGGTGTTACGAATTCCAAAGTCGTATTACCGTTGTCCTTCCAGGTCAAGCTGTACTTGCAAACTCCGGATGGTCACAACGACCAGGCTCAAGAACACATCTCACCTGTATCGGCATCGCCAAACGGCCACCATCTTCCGCCAACCGTCGTCCCCTATTCGTACGTTGCCAGGGCCTGCTTGAGCTCGCTGGAGATGGTCGCTCGCAATTCCTCCGGCGCCATCACCTCCGCCTCCTTGCCAAAACCCAGAACCCAGCTGAGGACCTCAGTCGAGCCTTGAACGTCCATCTCCATTTCGACTCCCCCCGTGACCTCCTTGAACCGCTGGCTCGGGTGCCAACGGCGGCGGGTCACGTAGCGGGCGACCTTGGCGCTGAACCGGATGCGCACGTGCACCGGTTCGCCTCTGATGATACCGAAAGCGCCTTCGTAAAGGCGAGCAGGGTGGAAGTCCTTCGGGTACTCGAAGCCTTGGCCGCGTAGCCATTCGACGTCGAAGAATCCGTCGAGGGCGAAGGTTCGTACCTCGCCGTGGCGGTGGCTGAGACCTGCCAGGTACAGGCCTTTCTTGTAGACCAGGAGGGTGTAGGGATCGATCTCGAAGCGGGCTTGGCCGCGGACGCTGTCGTGGACCACGGCCAGGCGTTGTTCCTTGAGCAGCCCGGTCAGGATGGCGTTCACGTGTTCGCTGCGGCCTTGATAAACGTGGGGCGCCTCGTTCACGTCGTAGATCTTGCGGTCCAGGTTCCGGCCGGCCGCCGTGTCTTGCTTCTTGATCGTGGCTTCCAGCTTGGCGAAGACGTCGTCGAGGTCCTCCTTGAAGCCAGTGCCATCCAGGAAGTCGAACACCCGGCGCGACAGGAACAGGCTCATCATCTGCGAGGTAGAGAGCGTCAGGGTGCTGGTGCGCGACGTAGGCACGAGCCGCCACACTTTGCGCTTGCCCACCGTCTGGTCGAACAGCGGTTCGCCAGCCCGTCGTAAGGCTTCCAGGTAGCGAATGGCGGTCCGGGCACTCACGTCGAACCGCTCGGCAATGTCGTAGATCGAGGCGCCGCCCGCAGAGTTCAGGAAGGCCCGCAGGCTGTGGAGCCGTTGAGCGGGGGCATAGCGCCCTGGTTCAGGTCGTTTCGGGGCAGTGATCTTGCGGAGTTGCCGGCGTCTGTCCGGTTTTGTCATAGGTGCCCACTAGACTGATTACCACGAACGAAAGGGGGGCTCCATGGACCAGAATTTGTCAGGCGTGCCAGCACGAACGAAACTGCAACGACCAGGAGAGCGGCTTCCGCTGCGCATCGAAGCGCTGGAAGCTTATGACATCGAGCCCGCGCTCATCGACATCTGGCGCGAGACCATCGGGCCCCGCTTACTGCCCGTGCAAGAGCGCGCCATCAAGGAGTTCAACCTGTTTGGTGGCGGCAACCTTGTTGTGTTCTCGCCGACCAGCTCTGGCAAAACCTTCATCGGCGAGATGGCCGCGGTGAAGGCGGCGCGCGCGAACACGCGCGTGTTCTACCTGGTCCCCCAACGTGCCCTGGCCGAGGAAAAATATCGCGAGTTCCGGCAACGCTATGCCCCGATTGGGATCGACGTGGTCGTGTCGTCGAGGGACCACCGAGAACACGATGCCCAGATCCGGGACAGGCAGTTCGAGTTGGCTGTGGTGGTGTTCGAAAAACTGCGGGCGCTGCTCGTCTCGCAGCCCAACCTGTTGACCGACGTGGGCCTAGTCGTAGTGGACGAGCTGCAGATGCTCACGGATCCCGAGCGCGGAGCGACCTTGGAATTGCTGCTGACCAAGTTGCAAATGGCGCCAACCCGGCCGCGCCTGATTGGCCTGTCCGCGGTGCTTGGTCGGGCAGAGGCGTTGACCGAGTGGCTCGATGCCCGCTTGCTGATGGACCAACGACGTCCGGTCGAACTGCGCAAGGGCGTCCTGTGCCAGGGAGAGTATCGGTATCAGGAGCACAACTCGGGCAGCATCGGGACTGAGTCGTTCCGGCACATCGAGACCAAGGACCGCAATGAGCTGATGCTGGCGGCGGCCCAAGAGTTGGTCGAACGGGGCGAGCAGGCTCTGGTCTTCGTCCCTGACCGGGCAAGTGCCGTGTCATTGGCCCGCCTCCTCTCGTCGCGCGTCACCTTGCCCATCGCCTCAGCGGCGCTCGAAGACCTCCGCGAGGCAGAGGAGACGCACATGCGCGATGCCCTCGCGCAGACCCTCGAAAACGCAGTCGCCTTCCACCACGCCGACATGACCACCGACGAACGCGAAATCGTGGAGCGTGCCTTCAGGGAGGGGCAAGTTCGGGTCCTGGTGGCCACATCCACCCTGGCCATGGGCGTGAACCTTCCCACGAAGAACGTGGTCCTCGACGGCCGGCGCTGGGAGACCAACGGCCCGTTCGACCGGCCGGCCCTGGTGGACCTGGGCAAATCCGAATACGAAAACATGTCTGGACGAGCAGGTCGTCTCGCCTTCACGAACGACTTCGGTCGCTCAATCCTGGTAACCCATTCTCGCTACCAGGCCGAAAGCTGGCTTGAGACATACATCGCCCGCGAGTTCGAGAACATCGTGCCCACGCTGAAGCACGATCGCATTGAGGACATCGTCCTGGACCTGGTCGCATCCGGCATGGCGCGGTCACGGGCGGCTCTTGCCGAGATCCTGCTGGCCAGCTTCACCGGACGCGTGCATTGGACCGCCACCATGGGGCGCGAGCCCTTCGTCGAGGCGGTCACCACGGCCGTAGGCATCTGCGCCGAGGGCGGGCTCGTTCGGCAGGGCAAGCGAGATACCATTTCCATCACCAAGATTGGGAAGGTGGCCGCCTCCCGCTCCATTGGTGCCGAGACTGCGGCTGTCTTCGCCAGGTGGGCCCAGGCTGGCCACGCGGCACCACCAGCCCCCATCGAGATCCTCACGCTGCTCGGGCAGAGCATGGCCGGCGGCGAGGTGTACGTCCGCTACTCGTACCGTGAGGACCGCGAGGTCGACTACAAGGGCGAGTTGCTGGGCCGTGTGAACCATGCTGGCCTGGGCGAGCGCCCGATCTTCGGCCCCTACACCAAGTCGTCGATGGCCCTCGAAGACGACGAGGCCAAGACCGTGAAGAAGGCCTTGATGCTGCAGGACTGGATCGACGAGGCACCCACCCGGGACCTCGAACAACGGTACGAGATCTGGGCGGGCTCCATCCGCCGCATCGGCGAGGAATACGGTTGGCTATGCGAAGGTCTGGCCGCTATCTGCGCTGCCTGCGGCTGGCGAAGCGCCTGGCGGCGTTCCATCGAGCAGCTTGGCGAGCGGCTGACTTTCGGCGTGAAGGAGGACGCGGTAGACGTTATGAAACTGCGGGTTCGGCGGTTGCGTCGAGCTGCCATGCCTCGCCTCAGGGATTTCGGCTTGCTGGAACTCGACGAGCTCCAGAAGGCCAGCCCCGAACAGCTCAAGAGGGTTATAGGCGGAAAGCGGGTGGTCGAGGCCTTGCTCTCCAAGCTGGCCGAGCCAAAGGTGTCACCAGCGGTGTCACAAATGGCAGAGGGAGCCGATGCCCCGCTGGCCCCTGGTCCGAGCACTCAAATTGCGGCCGAGGGGACCGCTGACTACGGCACGCGCGCGACCGATACTCCGGAACCTGTTCCGCCCCCGGCACAACAGCCCTCGCGACGACCCGAACCGGAACCGCAGGCCCCCGATGCTGCTCCAGCGCAGGTGGACCTATTCATCGACATCCCAGGCCGCCGCACCAAACTCTGGGGTGTCGAATTCGCAACCAGACCCCCAAAGAATCTGCAGCCCCAGCTCTTCTACGCCTTGGCCTCCCTTGCTCTCCACACCGACACCGTCGTGTCCATGGCTGACCTGGCCGAAGAGATCCAGCGCCTCGGCCGGCTCTCCCGCAAACCCGTCGCCCCCGACGCCCGTGACCTACGCTACCGAATCCTGCGCGCCCTCAAGGCCGGGATCGGTGACCATAAGAACGCCGAGAAGATCGAAGCCCTGATCGAAAACCACCACGGCTGCGGTCTGCGCCTTTCCTGCACGACACAGGTCCTGCGCGCGAGAGACGAACTCGCCGGGTAGCCGGCCTCGGGAGGGAGAGTCGGCGTCTTGTCGACAACCGGCGCTCTTGCCCATGACACGTCGACACTTCCTCGACACTTTGTCGACGCTTCGTCGACAACCGGCAGCCTATCCCATGACACGTCGACACTCTCTCGACGCTTTGTCGACAAATCGGTCGCACTTGTCCATGACACGTCGACACTTCGTCGACAATAAATCGACGCTTTGTCGACGCTTTGTCGACGGGCTTGTCGACCATTTCTGAGACTTCGCCAGGCACCTTGGTCGGCGTTTCGGCGCTTCGCCGGAACGGAAAGGAATCCGACCAATGAAGTCTCACTGGAAGATCGTTCAACGTGAGCTGCGGGATCTCCTGAGGGAACCGCGCTCCAGACTCAGCTACGCGCGCCTGTGCAAGGCTCGACCAGCCTTGCACAGGTGGCCGCAGGCACAGCTGGTCTCATCGTTTCTCGTACGGCGGACCGCCCCGCTGGAGCTGCGCAAGGCAGTGGCCAGACTGCTGGTTGCCGCCGCCCGCGAGGAGGGGTGTGAGGTCTCCTGGGCGATCCTCGTGCTGGCCGGGGCGCTGCTGGCCTGCCGTATGGGCCGCAAAGGCAAGCCGCCAGCCACGTCGGCCCTTGTGGTGGTGCTGGGCTGCTTGGAATCGAAGGCCTCCGTGTCCCCTTCGACACCACTCCTGCTCTCTATGCCTGCGGTCCACGCCACCGAGGGCCGTTTGTTGGAGGCGTTGGCATGACATCCCAGGGACAAGAGACTGGGCGGGGCTTTCAGGCGCCCGTAGGGTTCGTGCGCGTGCCCGGCCTGTTCCGGCGGGCCGAGCTCGAACCCACCGACAAGCTGGAGGCTGGGTTCCACGTGGTCGACGCCGGGATCGGTCCGGACGGCGAGGACCTTGTGGTGGTCTTCCAGCGAGAGCCGCAGCGACGACTTCTACCGTCCTCCACCGCAGAGGTCATCCCGATCTCCGTCGAGATCCTGTTGCCTGAGGCTCCCGAGCATCGCCGCCGGCTCGCGGTTCGCTACTGCGACACCTGCCATCGATGGGGCCGACGACGGTCGCTTCACCTCTGCGGCGTCAACTGGCACCAGCGGCTCGATCATCTCATGCGCGAGATCGCGGCTGAAGGCAGGGGGACGTCTGAGAACCTTGTGGAGGCCTGGCCATGAGGCGGGCAACGAACCGGCGGGGGCTCACCTCTGAGGAGCAAGCGCGGCTCTTCGC
>CAZHUY010000257.1:2967-8468 GCA_964535465.1 uncultured Myxococcales bacterium | reverse complement strand
TTCACTGGCCGGTGGACAAGCCGGTGGTCAGCGAGAAGGACGGCCGCTTCGCGCCTTTGTCCTGCATCGACCCGGCGAAGCTGCCCCAATACAAAGGATGAACATGTCCTCGGCCCCTGTGCTCCTGCTCGGCGATCGCGGTATGCTCGGCCGGGCCTTTCGCGAGCTGTTCGCCGCCGCTAAGCGGCCCTACACCGGCCTCGATCTGCCCGAGCTGGACATCGCCGATCCCAAGCAGATCGATGCGCTGATGGCCAAGCCCTGGTCCGCCGTGGTGAACTGCGCGGCCTACACCAATGTGGACGGTGCCGAAAGCGACGAATCGGCCGCGCTGCGCGCCAACGGGACGGGCCCCGGCGTGGTGGCCCAGGCCTGCGCGCGCACGCACGTGCCGCTGGTTCACTTCAGCACCGACTACGTCTTTTCGGGCAGCGCCAGCGCGCCCTACCTGGTGGACGCACCCCTACAGCCACTCGGCGCCTACGGCCGTAGCAAGGCCATGGGCGAGAAGCTCATCCGGCAGAGCGGCGCCGAGTCTCTCATCCTGCGCACGAGTTGGCTCTATGCCCCGTGGGCCAACAACTTCGTGCGCACCATGGCGCGCCTGACCCGCGACAAGGCCGAGCTGAAGGTGGTGAACGATCAGCGCGGCCGGCCCACCAGCGCGCAACACCTGGCCACAAGCGCGCTGGCCCTGCTGGACAAAGGCGCGCGCGGCACTCTCCACGTCACCGACGGGGGCGAGTGTACCTGGTACGAGTTCACGGTCGAGATCGCGCGTCTGCTGGGCCGCACGACCAAGCTCGTGCCGTGCACCACCGCCGAGTTCCCGCGCCCCGCGCCTCGTCCCGCCTACAGCGTGCTGGATCTCGGGCCCACGGAGGAGATCCTGGGACCCATGCCCGACTGGCGCCAGAACCTGGCCCAGGTCATCGCCAGCCTGGAAGCGCTCGGCTGAGGTTCAGCCCCACAGGAAGATGTCTCGGGTCAGGCGGGTGCTGGTTCGGCCGAGCAGACTGGCGGCGTGGGACAGGGCGGCCTCGCCGAAGAAGTTGATGTGGGTGGGATCGCGGCTGTACCACCAAGCGGGGATGTGCTCGACCGAGGGGTAGAGCTGCGTGCGCACCAGGAGCTTGCCGTCGGGAAGCAGCACCTCGCGAAGCCGGGCCAGCTCACCGCGCACATCGCGCAGGTGCTCGATGACCTCGCACATGATAATGAGCGCGTGCGGGCCGGCGAGCTGGGTGCGCCCGTACAGGGGATCGTAGGCGGTACAAGTCAGGCCGCGGGCCTTCAACAGCTCGGTCAACACGGCCTGCTCGCCGCTGCCGAAGTCCAGGATGGATTGGCCGACGAGCGGGAGCCGCTCAACCTGCGCCACCACTTCATTGAGGAAGCACACGTAGCCGTGGCTGTCGGGCGTGTTGTCGTGGTGCCGATAACGGGCGCGCTCGTCGTCCAGGCTCAACCATTGCCTCTCGGGCACGAAGACCAGGCCGCAGCGTGGGCACAGGTGGAACGTGCGCGGCCCGCGCGACGCGAGGGTCGAGCAATCGGCGGCTTGGCACAGCTTGCACGAGATCATCCGGCTCCCTGATACCATTTGCTGTTACCCTTTGGGGGTGTCGGATGCATTGACGGTTCTCTATCGCGATCCTTTCCTGGTGGCGGTGGACAAACCTTCGGGGCTGGCCGTGCACCGGGGCTGGGCGCGCGATCGCGTGGTGGCGCTGACCCGCGTGCGCGACCAGCTTGGGATTCCGGTGTTCCCGGTGCACCGCCTGGACCGCGCCACCAGCGGCGTGCTGTTGTTCGCGCTTTCCTCGGAGATCGCCGCGCGCGTCTGCGCGTGTTTTGCCCAGGGGCACGTGAGGAAGACCTACCTGGCTCTGGTGCGCGGGGTGCCGGCCGAAAGTGGGCTCATCGATCATCCGCTGCCGCCGGGCGAGGATACGCAGGCCGCGCGGGTTCCCGCACAAACCGAGTTCCGCCGCTGCGAGGTTTTCGGTCGCTACAGCCTGGTGGAGGCCCGCCCACTCACCGGCCGCCTGCACCAGGTGCGCCGCCACTTGAAACACATCTCTTGTCCCCTCATCGGCGACGTCAACTACGGCAAGGGCGAGCACAACCGCCTGTTCCGCGAGCGCTGTGGCTTGCACCGACTCTTCCTGCACGCCATCCGATTGCAGCTGCCGCACCCGGAATCTGACCACCCACTGGACCTGCACGCGCCCTTGCCCGCGGAGTTGGCAGACGTCCTCGAGAAACTGCGTCAGGGCGCCGTCGCTCAACCGGTCAGGTGACGAAGGAACGAGCTGGCCCGCGGTCCAATTGACTCCGTGTCCAATTCGTCCTTAACTCTAATGATGGGGTTCCGAGTGACAGGCATCGTCATGGCGGCGGCTTTGTTCATCAGCTTGGGCGTGCAGGCGCAGACCAAGACGTCGAGCACTCCCGCTTCAAGCAAAGAGAAGGTCGAAGCCAAGGCGCACTACGATCAAGGCACGGTCCACTTCAACCTGGACGAATGGCCACAAGCCATCGAGCAATTCAAGGCGGCCTACCGACTCTTTCCGGACGCGACCTTCCTTTACAACATTGCCCAATGCCATCGAAAGTTGGGCAATCCGGCCGACGCGCTCAGCTTCTACAAGAAGTACCTGCGCGAGCGGCCCGAGGCCCCCAACCGCGCCGAGGTGGAGAAGCGCATCGAAGAGCTGGAAGCCAGCAAGGCCGCCCAGCCCACGCCGGCCGTGGTTCCGGCCCGCCTGGCCTCTGCGCCGACGGCGCCGCCCGCCGTTACACCGCCGCCCGCCGTGACTCAGGAACCGGTGGCGCCACCCGCACCCCTGCCCGCGGCCCCACCGGCGCAACCAGCACCCTCGAGCGAGCCCACCTCGTCAGGCGCGAGCGGCCTGCCTTCGCCAACCGCCACGGCTGAGTTGCCCGCCGGCGTGGATGTCAGCAGCAGCGCGCCCGCGGCGGAGCCCGCCTCCGATAGCGTCTTCAAGAAATGGTGGTTCTGGACCGCGGTCGGCGTGGTGGCGGTGGCGGCAGGCGGGGTGGGGACGTACCTCGCACTCTCGGGAACCAAGTCGGCCCCCCACTATCAAGGGGACATGAATCCCCCCGTCCTTACGGTGCCAAAATGAAAAGACGAATAGCCTTGCTCTTGGGCGTGCTGGCCGCTGCGGTCGGCTGTCAAAAGACCGAAGCGACGACCGAGATCATTCTCGAGATCGCGACCAACATTCCCGTGCCCGCGGGGATGGACACCCTGTCGCTCAAGATCGGTCCCCAGGCGAATCCGCAGGCCTTCGCCAAGACCTATCCCTTGGGCCCGGACCAGGTCATGTTGCCCCGGCGCATGACCCTGGTTCCCAGCTCCAACAGCACGGTGTTGAGCGTGCTGGTCGAGGGTTTGCGCCAGGCCCAAACCGTGGTCTCGCGTTCGGTCATCACCAAGTTCGTCCAAGGCCAATCCAGGCTCCTGCGCATCGAACTCCTGCAAGAGTGCGTGAGCAGCGGCTGCCCGAGCAATCAGACCTGCATCCCCGGCGGCTCCTGCGCCGCGCCCAACATCGACCCGACGACCCTACCGATCTTCGATCCCAAGAGCTCTTCCGCGCCGGTACTGGATCCGGACGCGGGTGTGTCGCGGGACGCGCCCACCGAGCAGCCGGTGGGCGACGGGAGAACGGACGGCGTGGGCTCCGATGGCCAACCAGGCGGTGAGCGCGGCACGACCAGCGACAGCCGACCCACGGATGGCCGCCCGCTCACGCCAGACGACGCCCCGATGGGCGGGGACGACGCGCGCACGCCCGATGGACCCGCGCTGGTGAAACTCGACACGGCAAGCGCGGTGGATGCCCCCGTGGTGGCTTCCGATGCGCCCACGACCCTCAGGACCAAAGGCGTGGCCTGCTCGCTCCCCGGCCAATGCGAATCCGGCCTGTGCATCGATGGCGTCTGCTGCGAGGGCAAGTGCGACGGTCGCTGTATGGCCTGCAACGTGCCTGGCAAGCTCGGGGTGTGCACCATGGTTCCCCTAAACGAATCTTCCGGCGGTGATTGTCCCGACGAGGGGGCTTCGACCTGCGGTCGCAACGGCCTGTGCGACGGCCTGGGCGGATGCATGCTGTATCCCTCCGACGTGGCCTGCTCGGCAGAGGCCTGCCCGGCGGGGACCAGCACCCACACGCGCGCCGGACTGTGCGATGGCAAGGGCCTTTGCCGCCAAGGGCAGTCGCAGGATTGCGCCCCCTTCCTGTGCAACGCGAGCACCAGCATGTGTAGTCCGACCTGCACGAGGAACGAGGATTGCGTCTCGCCCAACCAGTGCATCAACGGCTCGTGTGGCAGGAAGGGCAACGGGCTGCCCTGCTCGACAGGCGCCGACTGCAAGTCCAATGTCTGCGCGCAAGGCGTGTGCTGCTCGGAAGAGTGCACAGGTGTCTGCAGGTCGTGCGCGGTGGATGGCGCGCTCGGGATCTGCACCAACGTGCCCGCGGGCAAGCCCGATGGACAGTCCCGCTGCCCGGACAAGGGGGCGGCCAACTGTGGAACCAACGGCGTGTGCAACGGCGAGGGCGCCTGCCAGCTGTACCCCGATGGCACGGGCTGCCCTGGCAAGTGCGACGGCTCCACCGCCAGCTTCATCCCGTTCGCCTGCGGCGCGGGCCAGTGCAAGCCCGGCGCGGCGCAACCGTGTTCGCCCTACTCGTGCGACGACACCGGCTGCAAGAAGTCCTGCACCGACCTCTCCGATTGCGCGGTCGGGTTCGTGTGCGGGGCCGGTGGTCTGTGCGTGCGCCCGGCCGAGAAATGCATGAACGGCGTCGACGACGACGGCGACGGTCAGGTGGACTGCGCGGATACGGACTGCCAGCCCGGCTTCACATGCGTGCCCGAGGTGCCCGCCGATTTCGTTGGCCCGGTGGCGCTCGCCGAGGGCGCCACGCTGGCGGACGTGCCCGCGTGCCCAGACGACCACCCGACCGAGCGCTTTGGCGGCTGGAGCCCCCCAGAATGTCCATCCACCTGTGGCCCCTGCACCTGCGCCTCGCCCAAGGGTGTGACGTGCGGCGGTCCCCGCGTGGCCATGACTTTCTTGGCTGCTCTCGACCCAGTCGTTTGTCCCAAAACGCCGAGTGAGTTGCCGCGCGAGTGTGTGTCGCTGGAGCGGAGTCTTGACAACTACAACGCTCTCGCGGCCGTCGGCGGCGTGGCCAGCGGGGGTTCGTGCGACCCGACCGGAGGAGCTGTCAATAAGCAGCCGATCACATGGAAGACCGCGGGCCGTGTCTGTGGGTCGACGGCCGGGGGAGGCGGGGGCTGCCCCGCCGGCCACATATGCTGGCCCCAGGCACCGGCACCCTATCGGTCCCAGGCCTGCGTGTTCGGCGAGGGAGATCTGCCTTGCCCAGGCACAGGGTACGCCCAGAAGCACGACTACTACCGTACCCAAGAGGTCAACGACACCCGCGACTGCATCGCGG
>CAZHUY010000257.1:2151-2957 GCA_964535465.1 uncultured Myxococcales bacterium | reverse complement strand
CTGCAGCTGCGGCACTCCGAGCGGCGTGAGCTGCCACGCAAGAATGGACATCTTTGCCAAGAACACGGACGAATTGGCGTGCAACAGCGCCTACTTGAAGGTGCAGGAAACCACTCCCGTGAGTTGCAGGAGGCTGGGCTTCAACATCGGGTCCATCGGCTTCAAGAATGACAACACCTCAGGCGGATCTTGCACGCCTTCGGGAAGCCCTATTCCTTCGGGTACCTGCCAGGCCACCGGCCCGCAGGGGACCGTCTGTTGCCTCCCCTGATGTCCTGGATGGGCGCGCGGGCTACTTCTCCAGGATCTCGCGCACCTTGCCGAGCAGCTCGTCGCGGGTATACGGCTTCTGGATGAAGCCGGCCAGGCCCTTGCCCGCGAACAGGTTGACCACGTCCTGCTCGTTGTAGCCCGAGCTGAGAACGACCTTGACGTTGGGCACCACCTGGCGAAGGCCGCGGAAGCAGGCCTCGCCATCCATGTGGGGCATGGTCAGATCGAGCACCACCAGGTTGATGCGCGTGCGGTTCTTCTCGAAGACCTCCAGGGCCTCGCGCCCGTCACCGGCCACCATGACCTCGAAGCCGCTCTTCTCGAGCATGCGTCGCGTGAGGTTGCGTACGGTCTCTTCGTCATCCACCACCAGAATGGTGCCCTTGCCTTTCCAGGATTGATTCTGTTCGGTCCTGTCGGAGGTACGCACCGGCGTGCCGGAGCTGACGGGCAAGAGCAGCCTGAAGGTCGTGCCTCGGCCCGGCTCGCTGTACACGCGGATGGCGCCGTGGTGTCCGCGCACGATCCCCAGC
>CAZHUY010000257.1:658-2141 GCA_964535465.1 uncultured Myxococcales bacterium | reverse complement strand
GAACTTGGTGGTGAAGAAAGGATCGAACACCCGATCCAACACCGCCCGTTCCATGCCGGTTCCCGTGTCGGCGATCTCCAGATAGACGAAATCCCCGGGAGCCACGTCGGGGGCAGCGAAGCATCCGCCCAAGTAGACAGCGTCGCAGCGGGCCAGGCCGGTGGTCACCGAGATGACGCCGCTGCGCTCGCCGATGGCCTCCGAGGCGTTCACGATCAGGTTCATGATCACCTGGCGCAGCTGCGTGACGTCGGCCTCCACCAGCGGCAAGTCCTTGCTGAAGTGATACTTGAGCACCACCTTCTTGCTGATGCTGACCGAGAGCAGGTGCCCCATCTCTTGCACCAACTCGGCCATGTCGACGGGCTGGACCAAGAATCGCCCCTTGCCACTGTAGGCGAGCAACTGGCGACACAGCTCGGCGGCGCGGCGAGCCGAATCGCTGATGGCGGTCAGACACTCGCGCGCGGGCGCCACGGGTGACAGCTCCAAGAGCGCCAGGTCGGCATTCCCCAGCACCCCGGTGAGGAGGTTGTTGAAGTCGTGGGCGATGCCCCCCGCCAGCACGCCCAGGCTCTCGAGCTTCTGGGTGTGCAGCATCTGCTTTTCCAGGAGGCGCTGTTCGGTGACATCTTGGCACGTCATCAGCAAGGTGGATCGGCCCTCCAGCTCCAGCATCCGACCGGAGAACAGCGTGGTCCGCACCTTGCCGTCCTTGCGCCGCAGGGTGACCTCGGCGTCATGGATCTCGCCCTCTCGGGCCATGAGCCTGGCCAAGGCATCGCGCTGTTCGGGGTCGGCCCACATGCCCAGCTCGGAGGTGCTGCGGCCCAGGACCTCCTCGCGCGCGTATCCGGTGACGCGGGTGAAGGCACGATTGCAGTCGATCATCTTGCCCGGGGCCTCCGACAGCGTGACCGGGTTGGGGACCAGCTCGAAGATCCGGCGGAAGCGTTCCTCGCTGGCGCGCAGGGCACGCTCGGTTTCGATGCGGTCGGTGACATCGCGAGCGGCGGCGTAGACCATCCCGCCAGGGCAGGGCGCCGACCGCCATTCGATGGATCGGTAGTCTCCGTGCTTGGTGCGGTAGCGGTTGGTGAAATTGAGAACGCTCTGCCCGCTCGCCAGACTGCGCATCGCCTGCTCCGTGCCGGCCACGTCGTCAGGGTGCACGAACTTGAGGAACTCCTGTCCCTCCAATTCGGACATCGACCAACCCAGCACCGAGCTCCAGGCGGCATTCAGACGCAAGAAACGCCCATCCACACTTGCGATGCAGAGGAGATCGATGCTCAGACTGAAGAAGCGGTCCAGCTCCTCGGTCTTGGCCTGCAGCGCCTGTTCCTTGGCCACCAGATCGGTGATGTCCAAGATGGTTCCAAGCATGAAGGTCGGCCTGCCCTCGGCGTCACGCTCCAGCTCGCCGTAACCGTGTACCCAGCGGAGCACGTTGTCCTTGCGGCGGATGATGCGGTAGCGATGG
>CAZHUY010000257.1:0-648 GCA_964535465.1 uncultured Myxococcales bacterium | reverse complement strand
CCTCGGGATGAACCAGGGACAGCCCGGCCTCCATGGTGCGCGGAAAATCCGCGTCGATACCGAGCACGTCACCCAGGGCCGAGGAACCGATCCATGTCAGGTCGGCAACGTTCAACCGGTACGAGCCCACGCGCCCGACCCGCTGGGATGCCTGCAGAAACCATTCGCTCTCGCGCAAGGCCTTCTCGCCGCGCTTGCGCTGGGTGATGTCCTGAAAGATGGTCGCGAAGTACCCGGGGCCAAGCGGCGCGACGCTGATCTCGTAGGAGCGATCAAGGGGCGCGAAGGTGGTTTCGAAACGATGGGCAGGCGCGCCCATCCCCACCGAGGTGAACTCCTCGAGATAAGGGGCGGTGGCCGTCCCGTAGACCTCGGAGCCCAGCTTGCCGATGGCCCGTTCGGGGGGTACGCCCGTGAACGGCTGGTACTGGGCGTTGACGTTCAGGATGCGGTAGTCGATGGCTTTGCCCGCGGCATCGAGGACCACCTCGTGCAGAGCGACTCCCTCGGCCAATTACTGAAACAACGATTGGAATAGCCGTTCAACTTCCAGACTCATGCGAAGGCGTGCCTCCACAAGTGCTGCCTGATTTCTCATGACCGGGCAACCCAAGCCGGGACTAGGCCGCAGTGTACCAGGGAACGCGG
>CAZHUY010000256.1:0-8525 GCA_964535465.1 uncultured Myxococcales bacterium | reverse complement strand
TTCGAGCCGCCGCTTGAGCCCGGGTGTTCCAGAATCATGAACGATGATTTAGCTCGATGCGGGCCTTCCAGCGGTCCATCGTCGACGCAAGAGACCGGCCTCGTCTCTGGCTCGAGGTGGCCATCGACCCAGGGATGCAATCGCCGAGCATGCAAAGAAAGAAGGGTCGGCTCCCATCCACCTGCTCCAGGCAGAGGTCGATGACTTTGCCGCTGCGAGCCTGTTCATCGGTGATGCCCCAGCGCAGGTCGATATCCACGAAGTGGAGACGCCACTGCTTGCACCACTGCCGCAACTCGGGAAACACCCACTTGATGAGATAGTCGCGCTCGGCGTGGAAGTCGCGAAAAGTCGAGGAAATGAAAACGCGAACCTCGCGCCACCCGAAGGGCGGTGCATCGATCAACTCGGCAGGCGCGCTCGGCTTGTCCAAAGGCCTGCGAGGATAGCACGGCTCAT
This sequence comes from uncultured Myxococcales bacterium, assembly GCA_964535465.1. Taxonomy (GTDB): domain Bacteria; phylum Myxococcota_A; class Polyangia; order Fen-1088; family Fen-1088; genus Fen-1137. The sequence continues at coordinate 8,066 of CAZHUY010000256.1, read as the reverse complement.
GTTCCCGTTCGCAGGACCGGTGCGACGAGGCGAAAAGCACCGGCCCGAGTCCCTGGCGGAGTCATCTCCGGCGTTCGGCCATGCGTCCCAGGGCGAGCAGGATTCCGAAGATGATGGCTTCCGGGCGAGGCGGACAGCCGGGGATGAAGACGTCCACCGGCAGGGTTTCGGCAACGCCCCCTGCGCTGGCGTAGCCTCGGCCGGCCATCCCACCGGAGATGGCGCACGCGCCGACCGCGATCACCAGGCGCGGATCGGGCACAGCCTCGAAGGTTCGGCGGACCGCGGTCTCTAAGTTGCGGGTCACCGAGCCGGTGACGATGACCCCGTCGGCGTGACGGGGTGAAGCCACGAAATCGATGCCCAAGCGGCGCACGTCGTACACCGGATTGAGCAGCGCCGTGAGCTCCCAATCGCACGCATTGCACGAGCCGGCGTCGAGGTGGCGCAGGGCCAGCGACCGGCCCAGGGTCCGGCGGATTCGTCTGGCGATCTCGGCCTCGGCGGGCAAGGGAAGGGACACGGCGCGACCCTGGGCATCGGCCTCAACCTGCGCCACCAAGCGCTCTCGTTTGCGAGAGGCCAGCTCGACCTGGCGTCCAAGCTCGATGGCCCCACCGGCGGCTTGTTGGGCGCAACGACCGCAGAAGATGCAGCGACCGTGATCGATGCTCACACCTGCCTCGCAGGTGATCGCCCCCGAAGGACAGACGGAAGCTGGGGGTAGCTCGACCAGCGGGCTGCCGCCGCGCACCCTGGGCGCACCTCGAAAACGCTCGGGAGGTCGCGCCGGATCTTTGGGATAGCGGATCGTCACCACGCCGGTGCGTAGGCTGGTCAGGATGGCGGTGAGCATGATGGCCTCATCGGTCCGTGCACGCGTAGCAGAGCTCGAAGCTCTTGTTGACCAAGGGAAAGTCCGGAATGATCGACGTCAACGCCGCCAAAGGGACGGCAGGCCAGTTGGCGTAACTCGCGGAGCGCAGATGGTAACGGTCGACGCGGCCTTGGCCGTCGGTTCGCAACCAGTGGATGGCGGCACCGCGCGGCGACTCGGTCACCGCTTGGCCGATGCGCCAAGCCGGCAGGGTTTGCGGCAGCGTCGTGGCCACGGGGCCCTCGGGCACGCTGGCCAGCAGGGCTTCGAGCAGCCGCAGGGCCTCGCGCGCCTCGGCCGCCCGGACGTTCAAGCGTGCGTGTACATCGCCGTCGGGCTCCGTGACCACACGAACCTGCACGTCCTTGCCATAGCCGGCGTGCGGATGGTCGCGCCGGGCATCGCGATCGATGCCACAGGCGCGGGCCGCCACACCGGTCACGCCCAGGGCGATGGCGTCCTTCAGCGAGAGCGTGCCGGTGGTGTCCAGGCGATCGATCACCGAGGGATTGTTTTCGATGCGTTCGAGCAGATGGGCCAAGGCCTCGCCCGTGGCCTTCATCGCCCTCGTGATGGTGCGCGCCAGCTCGCTGGTCAGATCCAGGTGCACGCCCCCGGGCGTAACCAGGCCGCGCAGGAAGCGGCTACCCGTCAGCTGCTCGCCCACCTGTTGCAGGGCCTCCTTCATTCGCGCGCCGGACGAGGTGCCATAGTGATAGCTGGCCCCGGCCGCGATGTTGCCAATGTCACCGACGTGGTTGTAGAGCCGTTCCAGCTCCAGCACCAGGGTACGCAAGACGCGCGCCCTGGCTGGAACCTCGACGCCGGCGATCTGCTCGACGGCTTCGCAGAAACCCAGGCCGTGCGCAACCGAGCACACGCCGCACATACGCTCGGCGACGAAGAACGCATCCGCGAAGGGCATGCCCTCCATGCGCTTTTCCAGACCGCGGTGGGTGTAGAAGAGACGAGCCTCCAGGTTGAGCACGGACTCGCCCACCGTGCTGAAGCGGAAGTGACCGGGTTCGATGATGCCCGCGTGAATGGGACCTACCGGGACCTCCAGCACGCCTTCGCCTTCGACGCGAAGGTGCGGGAACTCCTCCGCCCGCTCGACCGGCGGGCGCTGGCGTCCGTCGAAGCCTTTCCGCATGGGAAAGACGCCCTTGGGCCAACCGTCGTGCACGACCAGGGGCTTGGGATCAGGATGCCCGGAGAACGCGATGCCGAAGAGATCCTGCGCCTCGCGTTCGTGCCAGTTGGCGGCCGCGACCTGGGGCACAATCGAGGGCAGCTCGGGCCGCTCCGGGTCGAGCGCGGCCACCAATGTCACCAAGGAGTCGGGCAGCGGTGGGGAAAGAGGCTCACCACCCGGCTCGGCTGCGCGTTGGCCGGTGGGCTCGAACAGATAGCGAACCTTCAGATCGTGCTCGTCCCGCGCGGTCTCGTCGGTGGCCACCAGGGTTGCCAGCCCCAGGCCCGCGGCGCACAACTCGGCCACCGCGCCCGACACATCCTCGGGCCGGCGCAGCCGTAGGGTCAAATCCTGCGCCCGCGGCCCACGTTCGAAGCTCGCCTGGTCGGTCAGGCGTGCGCTCAGCTCGTGTTCGAGGTCGAGTTTAGCCAAGGATGATCTCCGTTGCGCGCACCAGGATGCGGTCCAAGACCGCCGGCATGGTCACACCCAGCAACACCATGACCGCGGCCAGGACCAGGGTTCCGAGCAGCGACGAGCATGCCTCTCGTCCCTGATCGGCGCCGGGACTCGTCTCCCCAAAGGCCATCTGGCCCATGTGGTGAATCAGCCCCGCGAAGATGATCACCGTCATGACAAGAAGAACTGCCACGATCAGTGTGTGGGCCGTGGCCAAGCCTGACTTGATGATGATGAGCTCGCTGATGAAGATCGAGAAGGGCGGCGTGCCTGCCAAGGAAAACGCCCCCATCAGCAAGAGGGTGGCCATGAGCGGGGCGATGTGCAGAAAACCCTTCATCAAGCGCATGTCGCGCGTGCCGTAGCGGCCGATGGCGTCGCCCGCGATGAGGAACATCAAGGCCTTGGTGACGCCGTGGTTGAGCACGTGCAGGAGCGCCCCGTAGGTCCCGATCTTGCCGCCGAAACCCAAGCCGAGCGCGATGATGCCCACGTGCTCGACGCTGTGATAGCCGAGCAAGCGCTTCAGATCGTGTTGCACGATGATGAAGGGGGTGGCCACCACCACCGAAATCAGGCCGAAGATGAGCAGCAGGCCCTGGCTGAACCCGGGACCGCACGCGTCGCGCGCCAGCGTGTGAAAACGGATGATTCCGAACAAGGCGCACTTGATGAGCGCCCCGGAGAGCAGGGCGGAGACCGGGGTGGGTGCCTGGCTGTGGGCATCCGGCAGCCACATGTGAACCGGCGCCAGGCCCGCCTTGGTACCATAGCCGACCACCACGAAGATGAAGGCGATGCGGATGATTCCGGGATCCAACTGCTTGGCCAGCGGGGCGATGCTGGAGTAGTTCATGGCGCCGGCGAAGACATCGCCTTGCGCGTGCACCGCCGCCCCGTACACCAGCACGGTGCCGAATAGGCCGAACGAGATGCCGATGGTGGTGACGATGATGTATTTCCACGCCGCCTCGAGCGCGTGCTTGTCGCCGTGAAAGCCCACCAACAAAGCCGAGGTGATGGTGGTGCCCTCCATCGCGATCCACAGAATGCCGAGGTTGTCGGATAGAACCGTAATCAGCATGGTCGCGATGAACCCATGGACCAAGGCATAGTAGTAGCGCAGGCGCTCCGGGTTCATGTGGCCACGCGCGACCTCGCCGCGCATCCAGCCGACGCTGACCAGCGAGACGGCGACCGCCAGCACCCCGATCAGCAGCAAGAACAGCAGCGCGACCTCGTCGGCGCGGAACACGCCCAGGGCGGTCAGCGAGCCTGCCTGCGCCACTCCGCGCGCCATCAACACGACCAGCAGCAAAACGGTGAGCGATCCCGCCAGATCGAGGGCCGTCAGCCAACGGCGGTCGCGACAGAGTAGCATGGCTGAGCCCACCAGCAGCGAGATCAGCGGGGCAAGCCAGAGCAGGTCCGAAGTCATCCCTTGAGGCTCTCCAGGTCGGCGATGTCGGTATCCACGCTGGAGCGCACCCGCAGAACCAGAATCCCCATCACCAGTGCGCCCAACACCACGTCGAGGATCACGCCGATTTCGATGATGAGCGGCATGCCTTGGCTGATGGCCATGGCCGTGAAGAAGATGCCATTCTCCGAGGCGAACAGGCCCACCATCTGCACCAGAGCCTTGCGGCGCGAGGCCATGACCAGAACGCCGAGAAGGATGAGCGCGATGCCCACCGGCAAGGCGTTGCCCGTGATGGCCTGCCTGACCGAACCGAGCGAGGCGCTGAGGTGGAAGGCCAGCACCACGATGCCGGCGGCGAGGGCCAGCGTGAGGTTGATGTTAACCACCGGCTCGATGTGACGAGCGATGTTGATGCGTCTGACCACCCACATGAGCAGCCAAGGAAGCAGCACCGCCTTGACCAGGATGGTGATGCCGGCGATCACCCACAAATCGACGTTGCCGGTGGCCGCGCCCAACACACCGCCGGCGATTCCGAGCAGTAAGGCCTGCACGGCCACGGCGTAGATGGCCCGGTACAGTTGCCCCGCCGCGAGGATGAGCAGCATGGTGAAGAGGAGCAAGGCCCCTAGGACGTTGATGATACGGACGACCATGGCGAGCTCGTTCATAGGATCCTCAAGGCCAACGCCAGGAAAGAGCACACCAGGCCCAGGCCCAGGAACTGGGGAACCCGGAAAAAGCGCAGCTTGGCGTACGACGATTCCACCACCGCCAGGAACACGGCCAAGACCAGCACCTTGCCCAGAAAGGCCACCAGCGCGATGGCGATATCGGCTGGCAGAAAGTGACTGGGTGCCAGACCCAGCGGGAAGAACAACGCCGCCACCAGGGTCAAGATGACGATCTGCTTGGTGTGCGTGGCCAGCACGATGCAGGCGAGGCCCGGCCCCGAATGCTCGAGCAACATGCCTTCGTGAAGCATGGTGAGCTCGAGATGGGTGTCGGGATTGTCGACGGGAATGCGACCCGTCTCGGCCAAGGTCAGCACCAGCATGGCGAAGAAGGCGAGCAGGTCGGAGGCTTGCCAGCTCATGGCGGGCAGAGTCTCGCGCCTCAGCGCCAGATCACCGATGGTGGTTGATCCGCCCGCCACGGCCACCGAGAACATGGCCATCATCAGCGCTGGCTCGACCAACAGCCCGACGGTCATCTCGCGCGAGGCGCCCATGCCGCCAAAGGCCCCGCCCGCGTCGAGCGCCCCCACGGCTGAGAGGAAGCGCGCCAATGAGAGCAAGGCCAGAAGCAAGATGGCATCACCCAGAGGCGGTGGATCGTGTCCCGCCCACAGCACCGGCAGCATGGCCGTGGTGGCCAGCGTGGCGGCGAGCACCAACACCGGAATCACGCGAAAGAACGCGCTCGCGGTGTCGCTTTGCACGGTCCCCTTGCGCAGCAGCTTGGCCAGATCGCGATAGGGCTGCCACAGACTGGCACCCCGCCGACACTGCAGGCGTGCCTTGAGTTTCTGGATGAACCCCGTGACCAGCGGACCCAACAGCACCAGCAGCCCGGCTTGGGCGGCGGTTTCGAGGGCATGAGGTGGCATCTGCATTTCTTAGCCCCGTGCGAAGAGAAGCAAGGTCACCACCAACGTGACCAGGACGAAACCAATGTAACCGTGGATTCGCCCCGTGCTGCGGACCCGAATGGCGTGCGCAGCTTGCGTAATCCAACGCTTGAGTCGCGCATAGAACATGGTCTCGGCAAGGTCTTGCACCTCTCCGGTGTAGCTCATGCGGTTCAGCACATAGGGTGAGGCGCTCTCTTTCGAGATCTCACGACGTGGCTTATAGACGGCCGCAAAGATGAGGCGCAAGGGCTTGGCGAAAGCGGTCGCGGTGTAATCGAAGCGACTGGTGGGCGTCATGCCGCAAGTCCAGGTGGGCGCCAGTCTGCGCCCCGCTTTCCGCGGCCAATAGCGGATGATCCCGGCCAAGAGGGCGAGGGCGGCGCCCAGGAGCGCCACCGCGCTGACCGAGATTGACGTGGCTGGTAGGTCCGAGGCATTGCTGGCGGAAAGCACCAACGGGCCGCGCGCAGTCACCACGGCGCTGGCCCCCAAGCCACCCAGCAGCTCTGCCGTCGGGCGATCGAGCAGGGGCATGAGAGTGCCCGGCGCCAAACCCAGGACAACGCAGGCCACGGCCAACACCAGCATGCCGGCAATCATCGAGGCCGGGGCTTCGCTGGCGTGCTCGGCGTGCGGCGAACGCGGGCGCCCGAGGAAGGTCACGCCAAAGGCCTTGGCGAAACAGGCGGCGGCCAAGCCTCCCGTGAGCGCCAGCATGGAAGCAGCCACGCCTGCGAGCAGCCCGGAGGCGCCCCCCAGCCTCGCCCCACCCAGCAACAGAGCCTGGAAGGTCATCCACTCACTGACGAAACCGTTGAGCGGCGGAAGCGCGGAGATCGCGATCGCCCCCAACAGAAAGAGCCACGTCGTCCAAGGCATGCGCCGGGCGAGTCCCCCCAGCTCTTCCATGTTGCGCACGCCCGTTCCCCTGATAACGCTGCCCGCACCCAGGAAGAGCAGGCCTTTGAAGGCGGCATGATTGAGGGTGTGCAAGAGCGACGCGGCCAAGGCGAGCGTGGCCAAAGGTTGCGCCCCGCGCCCGCTGCCCAGCAACATGGCCACACCCGCGCCGATCAAGATGATGCCGACGTTCTCGACGCTGTGAAAGGCGAGTAAGCGCTTGAGGTCGTGCTGTTGCAGGGCCAGCAACACGCCCATCACCGCCGAGACGGTGCCCAGCAGAAGCACGGTCCATCCCCACGAGGCCGGCAAGGGAGCGCCCGCAGGCGCCAGCAAATCGAACCCGAAACGGAACATTCCATACAGCGCCACCTTCAGCATCACTCCCGACATGAGCGCCGAGGCGTGACTGGGCGCCGCCGGGTGGGCCTTGGGCAGCCACACGTGCAGAGGAACGACACCCGCCTTGGCACCGAACCCGACCAGCGAGAGCATGAACAGGGAGGTGCGTGTGCCATCAGGAAGGGATTGGGCCGCCATTCTCAGCTGTGCGAAATCGAACCCGTTCGCACGATCCGCCAGCGTCAGGAAGACGACGAGCAGCGCCGCAGTTCCCGCATGCGCCATCACCAGATACAGCAGGCCCGCCCGCACGTTCTCCTCGCTGCGCGTGTCGCATACGACCAGGATGTAGCTGGCTAGCGTCATCCCTTCCCAAGCCAAAAGGAACGTCAGCCCGTCGCCCGCGCAACATACGAGAGCCATGCACGCGACGAAGCTGGCTAACGCCACGGTCTGAAGCAGTGGCGCCTTCGCGTGCTGGCCGAGGTAGGCAGGCCCGTAGAGGGCAGCTGCCGCGGCCACCAGCGCTATCACCAGGAGGAAGAAGGCCGACAGCCCGTCGATGACCAACGCCATGCTGGCGAAGGGAAAGAGCTGCGGCAGCTCCCGTGAAAGCGGCGCTCCCGTCGTGGTCAGCACCTGCCAGGCAATCGTCGCACCCGCGCTGGCTCCAGCCAGGATCAGAAGATGTCCCAACCAGACCAGGACACGGACCAGGAGTCGATACACCTCCATGGCAGTGGCAGCATCGTACTCCTCTCTGAGAGAGAGTCCAGCGGGGCGAATTCGCGAGCCTGACGTGGTCAGCGCGCGATCCCATGCTGGGCCGACAGAACCTGTTACGTCAACCCGCCCCCTTGAGCCAGAAGTCCTTTCCGTCGACGGTGTACTCATAGAACACGCGTCGGCCTCTGTCCGTTGACCGAGTCGTTGACCTTTCCAAGGTCGGAGAACAAGGACCGCGCAGAAGCTTGCAGTCCACCGCGATGAAAGCCGCCGTCAACGCGCCGACAAGCGATGGAAAGGATGAGTCATCATGGTGAGACATCTTCGTTGTGGGTCTCCTCAAATCCCGCCGTCTCCACAGGGGGAGATAACGGGAACAGTCTCGTTCTGCCCTGTGGTGCAACGACTCCGCACACAGGATGCATCTGGGAAGCGGCCGGCCCTCACGACCAGCAACTGGTCTTCGGGATACGCGGGATAGGGGCACCTTTCGGCGCCCCCGCATCTCGGC
>CAZHUY010000255.1:0-8551 GCA_964535465.1 uncultured Myxococcales bacterium | reverse complement strand
AAACTGTACAACGCCATCCAGTACGGCATCGACGGCAACGGCCTGATCGACTACGACGAAGTTGAGCGCCTGGCTGTCGAGCACAAGCCGAAGATGATCGTTGCCGGCTTCTCCGCCTACTCGCAAGTGCTGGACTTCGCCCGCTTCCGTGCCATCGCCGACAAGGTGGGTGCCTACCTGTTCGTCGACATGGCTCACGTTGCCGGCCTGGTTGCCGCTGGCGTGTACCCGAACCCGGTACCGTTCGCCGACGTGGTCACCACCACCACGCACAAGACCCTGCGCGGCCCACGCGGCGGCATGATCCTGACCCGCGCCGCCTACGCCTCGGCCATCGACAAGGCGGTCTTCCCGGGGCTGCAGGGAGGTCCGCACGATCACACCACGGCGGGCATCGCCGTCGCCCTCAACGAAGCGGCGCAGCCGGCCTTCAAGGAATACGCCCAGAACGTCGTCAAGAACGCTGGCGTGATGGCGGCCGAGCTGATGGCGCGCGGTTATCACGTGGTCTCGGGCGGCACCGACAACCACCTCATCCTGGTGGACCTCACCAACAAGAACATCCCGGGCAAGGTCGCGGCCAAGGCGCTCGACAAGGCCGGCATCGAACTGAATTACAACTCGGTGCCCTACGATACGCGCAAGCCCTTCGACCCCTCGGGCATCCGCCTGGGCTCGCCCTCGGTCACCAGCCGGGGCATGGGCGCGGCCGAGATGAAGCAAATTGTCGCCTGGATGGATCGGGTGATGAGCAATCCCAGCGATGACAACGCCGAGAAGGTGGCGGGCGAGGTGCGCGAGCTGTGCCGTCGTTTCCCCGCCCCCGGCCTCCCCGTGAAGGGCTAACGATGCTGAACGGCCGCCGACACACCTTCTTGATGGGCGCCGCGGGCTTGCTGGCCGCGGCTGCCTGGATGCCCAGCGCCCGCGCCGAGGTCTTCGAGTTGCTCGACAAGACCAAGATGAACGGCAAGCTGGTGCACTACTACGACGGCGTCTTCACCATCGAGACCCAAGGACAGAACGTGAAGGTCCCGCGCGAGAAGGTGAAGACCATCTCGTTCCAGCTGGCGCCGGCCCGGCCCGAGTTCTCGACGCCCGAGAAGACCTTCGAACGCTGGCGCAAGGCCCTGGCCGAGGGAAACATGGAGAAGGTCATCGACTGCTACGCGTTGATGTACCAGGGCGTTTTGGCCATGCAGATGGGCCAGGCCACCGAGGGCCTGAAGAAGATGCAGAAAGAGGTGGAGGGCACCAAGTTCACCATCAAGAACTCCACCACCAAAGGCGACACCGCCACCCTGAAGATCACCCGGCAAAAGGGCGACGAATCGGACACCGGCGACGTGGTCTTCACCCGCGAAAACGGCGAATGGAAGATGCTGCCGCCGCAGCCGTAGGCAACGGGCTGCCCGCCGCATGAAACATACGCGTCTCTCCTCGACAGCGATCGTCACGGCCGGACTGGCCATGGCAATCGGGTTGGCGACCCCGGCTTGGGCGTCGACCAATCTGGACCCGTTTGCCCGGGGCGCGCGGGCGAATCCGCTGATGCCGTTCCGTACGGCGCAGGCAGAGGCGGAGCCGGGGACGGGGGGGGAGCCGGAGACGAACGGGGAGCCGGAGACGAAGGCGAGTGAGTCGGCTGGTTCCACGGCCACGGCCACGACCACGACCACGACCACGACCACGGCCACGGCCACGACCACGACCACGACCACGGCCACGACCACGACTGCGACTGCGAAGACGGCCACGGGGGCGGGGGGGTGCAAGCGGGATGAGGATTGTGAGGCGGGGACGATTTGCGAGCGTGGGGTGTGCAAGGCGTTCGAGCGGCCGTTCGACTTGCTGCTCTTCCGCAAGGAAGGGCCCAGCACGGACCTGATTCCGTTCTATTTCTCGCGCCGGGGCAATCCGGGACACCGGGTGGTGGCGCCCTTCTATTGGCATTTCTGGAGCCCTGAGAGTAGCACGCAGATCGTCTTCCCCTTCTACTGGCGGATCGAGGACCACCTGAAGCAACGGGTGGTCACGGTGATCGGCCTGTACTCGCAAACGCGCCAGCCCGACGCGCGCTCCTGGGCGCTGTGGCCGTTCTTCTACGCCTCGACCAAGTTCGGTTGGGCGGCGCCGCTCTTGGGCTCATTCACCATCGGCGATCCCGATCGGCAAAGGGCCCTGGGTTTGCTCGGCTTCCTGTACTTCTGGAAACGCACGGGTGATCACAAGCTCGATGTGACCCCGCTCTTCTTCTCGAAGCGCTCGAAGGAATCCGCCTTCGCCTTCACCTGGCCCCTCAATTTCTATTGGCGCAACGGCGAGGGCAGCAACCTGCTCATCTTGCCGCTGGCGTTTCGCCACACCCACAAAGAGGGTGGCACCTTCGGATCCTTGCTGGGCTACTCGAAAGTCGAGGCCGAGAACAAGACCGGCTCGTTCCTCTGGTTGTACTGGTTCGGCCGCGGCAACAAGGAGAACTACGACGTCGGGTTCCCGCTGCTCTGGTCCTTCCGCTCGCCCGAGGCCAGCACCACCGTCGTCCCTCCCGTGTTCCACGTCCGGCGCGGCCACTCGTACACGGGGTCGGCAGCGCTGATCGCCTGGTGGGGGGGCAAGCGCGACAAGGGCTCCAACTGGCAACTCATCCTGCCCCTCTACTTCGCCAGCCGCGGCGAGCAGGGCGAGACCGCCCTCACCCTGACCCCGCTCGGAGGGTACCGCCGTGACGACACCGCCGGCTCGAGCGGCCTGACCTGGTTGGCCCCGCCCATCCTGCGTTGGCGCGATCGCCAGAGCGAGCTGGACATGGCGCTGCTTCTCTATTGGCGCTACCGCGATATCCCGGGCGATTCCGAGACCATGCTGGTCGGCAACTACTACCAGCGCAAGGATCCCCGCGGGACCACGCGAACCGTGTTTCCGCTCTTCTGGTACTTCAAGGACAAGGTCAGCGACGCCACCGCGCATTCGCTCTTGCCCTTCTACGCCCATCGCCGTTCCGCGGAAGAGCGCAGCACCATGGCCGGCATCTTCCCGCTGTGGGCCTACTGGCGACGCTTCGCCGACGGCGGACACAGCGCCGGCTTCTTTCCCTTCGTCTTCTCGGGCGAGCGCCGCGACCGCCGCCACCTGATCGTGGCGCCCGTGCTGTGGCATTTCCGCGATCAGGACAAGAGCAAGACCCTCGTCTTCCCGCTGTGGTACCGCAGCCGCGACGCCAACGGCTCGAAGACCTATGTCCCGCCCCTGCTCTACTTCGCCGGAAACGACCGGGGCTCGAGCTACCACATCCAGTTCCCGCTCTTTTGGCACTTCGCCGACAGCCGGCGTGGTACCTCCACCATCATCACGCCGCTCTACTTCCGCGACGTGGATCGCCAGGGGACCGCCAACGGCATCGTGCCGCTGCTCTTCTGGGGCAGCGGCAGCCAGCGCAGCCATTTCGTGTTCTTTCCGCTGTTCTGGCGTTTCCGCGATGACAGCGCCCAGCGCACCACCACCGTGGTCGGCAACTACTGGCATCGCCGTTGGGGCGACGAAACCACGGACGCCTTCTTCCCCTTCTTCCACTACCGTCGCGGCACCCGCCCCGGTGGCCAGGAAGAGAGCAGCCTCACCCTCTTCCCCCTCTTTCATCATCGCAAGAACGCCACCAGCAAACTCTTCCTGTCGCCGGTGGCCGCCTGGACCAACCGGCCCGGGCTGAAGGCGGGCTTCGCCGGCCCCTACTTCTGGTTGCGCAACGAGCAGGTGGACACGCAGGGTGTCCCGCTGCTGTACCTGGACCACACCCGGCGCAGCACAGGCGAGCGCACGCGCATGTTCGGCCCCTGGATCATGGTGGACAGCCCCAACGTGACCACACGCGTGCTCTTCCCCTTGTACGCGCGCTATCGGGAAAAGGGCGAGGTCGGCACCTACATCTTCCCCCTGTACTTCGGACGCCGAGGTGACAACGGCTACCGCCTGGACAGCTTCCTGCCCTTCTATTGGTCCAGCCGAGATCAGCACCGGCGCGCGCTCAGTGTCGGCCCCTGGTTCAGCACCCGGGACGATCAGGCGCAAAGCCGCTCCCACGGGTTGCTGCCCCTTTATGTCTACGCCAAGAATCCCAAACGCAGCCTGCTGGTCGCGCCCCTGTTTTACTATCGCCGCAACCACGAAGCGCAGACCAGCCTGGCCCTGGCCCCCCTGTATTTCCAGTCCAGCAGCCGCGACAACGACTGGCGCGTGATCTTTCCGCTGTGGTGGCAGTCGCGCAAAGGCGGAGAGAGCACGGCCCTGCTCCTGCCCCTCTACTGGCACTTCGCCAACCGCGACGAGCAGAGCTCGTTCACCCTGGCCGGGCCGCTGCTCTGGGCCCGCAAGGGCACGGACCGGACGCGCGGGCTGCGCCCGCTCGGCTGGTATTCGCGCGATCCGGTGAACGAGACCGGCAGCAACGCCCTGCTTCCGCTCTTCTACGAATCGCACACGCGGACCTCGCAGACCTTCGCCACCGCGGCCTTCGGCTTTGGCACCGGCCCGGATCGCTTCTGGATGTACGTGCCGCCCTTCCTGTGGAAGGACAACGCCCAGGCGCGCTTCACCATGCTGTTCCCGTTGTGGTTCGCCCACACCAACAAGGCCACCGAGACCAGCACGCGGGTGATCCCGCCTCTGCTGCATTACTCGCGCAGCACGCCCACGCAAGCGCTCTCCACCGCGCTCCTGCTCTTCTGGCACAAGCGGGACGTGCTCTCGTCCAGCACCTTGGGCCTGCCGCTCTACTACGACATCCACAACTACCGGGACAACCGGCTGACCATGTTCCTGCCGCTCTTCATGCGCTACCACAATTACATCAGCGAGCAGACGACCACGGTGGCGCCGCTCTTCTATCGCCGCAGCGGCCCCACCGACAGCACCACGGTCGGCTTCCCCCTGTACTGGCGTTTCTGGAGCCCGGAGCGCAGCACCACCGTTCTGTTCCCGCTGTATTGGGGCGTCCGCCGTCCCACCTGGGAGGGCGCCTACATTTTCCCCAGCATCTGGACCAGCAAGGGCCTGGGCCCCGAGGCCGGCACCTCCAATTTCTGGTTCTTTCCCTTCTGGCACTACGAGGTCAAGCGGCCGGGTGACGTCAGTTGGGATGCCCTGCTGGGCGTGCTGGGTTGGGAGCGCATCGGTCGCAGCCGTTTCCTCAAGATCCTGTTCATCCCCTTCGAGTTGGAGCCGGTTTCGCCGGCCAAGACTGCCTGGTACGGCCGCGCCCCCAAGCGTCCCGCCGCCCGAGGCCTCAACACCCAGATCTGGTAAGACAGCAACGGACCAGGTGAAACACCTTGGCGCAAACGCCTTCAGAGTCCTCGGCCACGTTTGACGGGCGACGCTTCCTGGCCGCCAACTTTCTGGCGGCGCTGGTGATCCTGCTGCTGGCCAAGGCGCTGCTGGTCATCTACACGGTTTCCGGCGCCGAGGGTCAGACCAGCGTGCTCGTCACCACGCTGAGGACCGTGTTCCTGTGTCTGGGTTGGGATTTTGTCGGGGCGCTTCTCATGACGGGGATCGTGGCGCTCATCGCCTATCCGGCGGGTCGCTGGTTGGGCCGCGCGTGGGGACTTGGCATCGCCTCTTTCCTCCAGGCGGCCCACGCCCTGCTGCTGTGGGTCAGCTACTGCGTGACCCGCAACATCGGCTCGCCCTTCGACAAGGCCGTCATCGATCTCGCCTTTCTGAACAGCGATCCGACCACCAGCAACGCCATGTCTCACCAGCCCATCTGGCCCTCGGTGGTGCCCTACTTCCAGGGCCTGAACCTGGTCTACCTGATCCTGGTGCTGGCGGTGTCGATCAGCCTACCGCTCTTGTTCTTTCGTGCCCGCCGCTGGCCGCCGCGTCGGGGCCGCTGGGGCTGGCGGATTCTGGGCGCGGTCATGGTCCTCGACATCGTGCTGACCACGCTGGTCATGCCGGCCATTCGCAACGGCGAGTATCTTGGCGTTCGCATCCACAGCCTGGGCCTCGAGCGCAGCCATTTCGTCAACTTCGTCGGGTCCTATCTCAGGAATCCCCTGCGGGCCCTGACCGTGAGAAAGCCGCCGTCCGGGGATCCCTACTGCCTGGACGTGCGCAGCCTGGAGAGCCATCGGCCGACCCCACCCAACCCGCTCCTGCGCGCCGGCACTGCCGAGCAAGAGGCCCTGGTCAAGCCAGGGCGCACCAACCTGCTGTTCGTGCTGCTGGAATCCGTGGGTGGTCGTTACACCAGCGGCGAGAACATGCCCTATCTGCTGGGACTCAGCGAGCAGCCTGGTGCCTTGAGCTTCGCGCACCACGTGACCTCCTGGCCGATGACCATCCAGAGCCTGTTCACCATCTTCTGTTCCGAGCTGCCTCACCCCGACTACCCGCCCATCACCCACGTCAACCCCGCCATCCCCTGCGTCAGCCTGTCCGAGGCCTTGAAAGACGCGGGCTACGTCACGGCGCTCTTCACCTCGCAGGATCTGGCCTACGACCGCCAAATGCGCTTCTTCCGGCATCGGCGCTTGGACACCATCCACGACGCCAACGACATGCCGGGCCGGAATGCCCCGGGGGTGAAGACCAATAGCTGGGGCATCGAGGAGGCCGTGACCCGGCACGCGCTGCTGGAGTGGATCGATCACACCCGGCAGCAGACACCGGACTCTCCCTTCTTCGCCTTCTACCAGTTCGGAGGGACCGGGACGCACTTCCCCTACGAGTGCACGGGCGCGAACGTCACCGAGGACATGAGCGACGAGCAGCTCTTCAACGCCTACCGGGGCTGCCTGGGCTATGTGGATCAAGAGGTGAAGCATTTGCTCGACGGGCTCAGAGAGCGCCACGTCCTGGACAAGACCTTGGTGGTCATCGTCTCCGACCACGGCGAGGGCTTCTCGCAGCACTACGGCCGCCACGGCCGCCTGCACGGGACGCTGGTCTATGACGAATTCCTGCATGTGCCCTTGGTCATTACGGGCCCACAACTGGCCAAGATCAGCGGTAGCTTCGCCATGCCCACCAGCCACGCCGACCTCGCGCCCACCTTGCTCGGCCTGCTCGACATCCCCGTGCCGGCGACGATGAAAGGCCGCGACCTGACCCGCCAGGACGATTCACGACTGCTCTTCGCGGGCAGCCGGCCACCCATCGAGCAGTTCAGCGTGATGGACTGGCCCTACAAGCTCGTCATCAGTCAAGAGACGGGCGCCATCGAGTTGTTCGATCTGGAGAGAGATCCGCAGGAGACACGCAACTTGGCCGACGAGCTCAAGCAGAAGGTCCCACCGCTCTTGGCCAGGATCCACGACTGGCAGGGACACTCGCGCAACCTCATCGAGAACTACGCGGCGGTCCTGCACAGCAACGGCCGCGGTTGCAGCCCCCCCATCGCCACGCAGGCGCAAATCACCCAACCGTAGACCGCCGCCGCGCAAGGGGTGCCTCGCGCACAAGCTGCGCCCTGTTTCCGGGCCCGCGGGCGCTACACTGATGGTGGAGGGCATGACGATGGCGGGGGGCGGAGATTCCACGGAATTGGAGCGGATGTGCATCAGCACCATTCGCTTCCTGGCGGTGGATGCGATCGAGGCGGCCCACAGCGGCCATCCTGGCTTGCCCATGGGGATGGCCCCGCTGGGTTACCTGCTGTTCGCCAACTTCCTGCGCCACAACCCCGGAAACCCCGAGTGGTTCAACCGTGATCGCTTCGTGCTTTCGGCCGGCCACGGTTCCATGTTGCTGTACGCGCTCCTGCACCTGTCGGGTTACGATCTCAGCCTGGATGACCTGCGCGCCTTCCGCAGTTACGGCAGCCGCGCCCCCGGTCACCCTGAGCGCGGCCTCACGCCCGAGGTCGAGGTCACCACCGGTCCCCTGGGCCAGGGTTTTGGCAACGCCGTGGGACTGGCCATCGCCGAGGCGCATCTGGGCACGCGCTACAACCGGCCCGGCTTCGAGCTCATTGACCATCGCACCATCGTGCTGGCCAGTGACGGCGATCTGATGGAAGGCGTGGCCAGCGAGGCCGCCTCGCTCGCGGGGCACCTTCGCCTGGCCAAGCTCACCTGCATCTACGACGACAACCGTGTGTCGCTCTCCTCGTCCACCGATCTGGCCTTCACCGAGGATCGGGCCGCGCGCTTCGCTGCCTACGGCTGGCACACGCTCACCGTGACCAACGGAGAGAACCTGCGCGACCTGGAGAACGCCCTGCGCGCCGCCGAGAATGAGACCACGCGCCCGTCGTTCATTCTGGTGCGCACGCGCATCGGGGAAGGCGCTCCCCACAAGCAGGGTCACTTCGAATCGCACGGCTCGCCCTTGGGCCACGATGAAGTGCTGGCCAGCAAGCAGGCGACGGGCTGGCCCCTGGAACCTACCTTCCATGTCCCCGAGGAGGTTCGCGCCCACTTCCGCTCGGTCATCGAGCGCTGCCGCCAACGAGAGAACGTCTGGAACCAGGCCTATGAGGAGTACCAGCGCGCCTATCCCGAAATGGCCAAGGAGCTGGAGAGATTGATGAAACATGGTCTGCCGCAGG
>CAZHUY010000254.1:0-8567 GCA_964535465.1 uncultured Myxococcales bacterium | reverse complement strand
CGCCATCAGCGCGGTGAAGAGGTCGTTGCTCACACAGACGAGGTCCATCAGCCCATCGCCATCCATGTCCGCGGGCTGCAATGTGTCGCACATTACAGGCGTGTCAAAGCCGGCCACCGAGGTGAATCGACACCCGCCCAGACCGCGCAGCACCTCGACGCCGTACGATTGGACCGTCGCCAGGTCCGTGTGCCCGTCGCGGTCCAGGTCCGAAACCACGGTTTTGTAGTTCAGGGCGAGACCACAGTCCACGGCTGGGTCGAAGATCCCGGCGCCGCGGTTGATGAGCAGACTCAGCGTCGATGGCCCCAAGGACACCAGGTCGGGCAGGCCGTCCCCATTCCAATCCCTGACCAGGAGTTCGCTAGGGTCAGGCACAGCGTACGCCCCGGAGGACTGGAGCGTCCCGGTGTCATTGGAGAGGTACACATGGACCTCACTGAAGGGATTCGACTCCACAACCACATCGAGATAGCCGTCACCCGAAAAGTCCGCGATGGCCATGGCCCAGCCACATTCGGCGCCTATAGACAGCATCGGTCTGGCCGTCAGGGAACCGTCGGCGTGTCCCAGCCACACCTCCCGGCATGGCGATCCCATTTGCAGGAGGAGGAGATCGTCTGCGCCGTCGTAGTTTACGTCGGCGACCTGCACGCCCCTGAGCCAACTGGGGGTGGTGTAACTCTGGGTTGCCGCGAATCGTCCCCCGCCTTGCCCGAGCGAAACACTGAAACTGCCCGGCCCAATCTTGCGTCCGTCGGGGAAAGGGGGATCTCTTTCGCCCGTGGGGTTGTTCATGGTGACGAGGTCGAGGTGGCCGTCGCCGTTGACGTCGGCGAACACGGCGCCGCGAAAGGCGAAGTCGAGCATGGGGGTGCTGGTGATTGGCGATCCGGACAGCACGGGCTGGCCCTGGCACACCACCCGCTGGCACACCCCCGCCGCGCAGGCCACCCCCGGCGCGCACGCTTTGTGGCAGGAGCCGCAGTGTGCGGGATCGGTCTGAAGGTCGATGCACAGGGGCGCAGGGCCGCTTCCGCACTGGGTGGTGTCGTTGGAGCAGGGGCTTTCTTGCGGGGAGGCGTCAGGTCGGCTGACGGCGCCCGTCGTCAAGGATCCACCGCAGGCCGAGGCCAGCACGGTCAAGCACCCGAAAAGTATGGAGACCTGGTGGTTCATGCCCGTGTTGATGCAGCGAAGAGAGGGATGGCTTTCATGTTTCTAGAAGCGGCCTCCGGTGCCGATGCCAAGCTGAAGATCCCACGCGTTCAACCTGGAGGTGTCGGCGTCTCCCCCGCTGTCCGACGCGATCGTGATGGTCTCCTGGTGAAAGACGCGGAGCAGGCGGGCGTTCAACCAGAGGCGAAATCGCCCCGACTGCGTGCCCAGGCGAAGGTCGCCCAGGGCGCCCAGGTTCCAGGCGTGGGCGCCCTGGTTGCTCGCATAACCATCGCCCCGGGCCCGGGTGAAGGTCGCGACCAGGCCAAGGTCGGCCGAGGCAAACAAATTGTCCCGCCGCAGGTGAAAGGTGGGCGCGGCGCCCGCCAAGGCACGCTGGACGTGATTGCGGCCCTCGGCCAGGGTCACGTCCTGCGCGGATTGGGTGGCACCAAAAACGCGAAACCCCAGACCGCCGTCGCGCGGGGTGCGACCCAGGGCAAGCCACAGCCCGGGCGCGCGTCCCCACAGCGCGGAGAAGAAGACGGAGCCGTCCAGCTCGAGGACGTGCCTGGAGAGCTCCACCGGAGCCGGCGCGGGCTTGGCGGGCGCCATGGTCAAGACCGGCGCGCTGGTGGGGTGCGACGGCAGATCCCCGGACCACGTGCGTATGACCAGGGCGATGGCCTCGGCCCGCGCGTGACAATCGGCCGCCGCGGGGATCTCCCGGCGCGCGGACGGATCGTCTCCCAGGGTCAACCACAGGCGCTCAGGCGACACATCCACGATCACGCTCTCGGGCAGCCACGCGGCGTCCAGACCCATGCCGTGCAGGGCCGCGCGGACCATGTCGGGGCTGGGGCAGGTGGCATCACCACGAACCTCGACGGTGGATTGGGCGTGAGCGCCGCCGTCCACAAGCAGGGCCAGCACCAACACGCACCCCGAGGCGAGTCGACGCGTGCTCATGGCGCCGCATCCAGCAGCTTGCTGGCCCGTCTGGCGAATCGGCCCTCGGGAAAGAGATCCAGGTACAATTCCAGATCGGCGCGGGCACCGGCTTCGTCTCCCAGGCGGCTGCGGGCCGCGGCGCGCCCCCACAGCGCACGCTCTTGTACCTCCCGGGCCTTGGCGGGCGCGGCCAGGGCCTCGCCATGGCGTCGAAGGACATGGTCGAAATCCTCCTTGGCCTCCACCCAGCGGCCGTTGGTGCTGCGCAACTCGCCGCGCAGAACGAGCTGCTCGTCGCGATTGGGCGCCGCCATGATGGGGGCCCGGTCCAACATCGCGAGGGCTTCGTCCTTGCGGCCCAGCGCCAGCAAGGCCTCGATGCGCAACAGGTTGGCCTCGGAGCGAAAGGCGCCGGTGGGGAATTGGCGCGCGTGCTCGCCCAGCAGCGCGAGCGCGGTCTGGGGTTCATGGTCGTCGCGCAGGGCCTGCATGGCGCGACCGACGAGCGCTTGCTCGGCGGCGATGGGCGAGGGTGGGGCGGTCGGAGGGGCGGGCTCGGCGATGGGAGTCGGCCGGCTCACCATGGCCACCCGGGCGCGCGGCCTGGGTCGGGGCACGCGCTCCACCTTCGTCTGGTCCGGGACGGTCTCGGCCGGTGCCGGCGGCGTGGCGGACGTGGGAAGAGGCGAAGGCCAACGCGGTGACTTGGGCGATGCGGCGGGAGCCGGTGGCGGGGCCACGATGGTCGATTGTCGTCGTCCCCAATAGGCGCCCACGAATCCGCCCATGCAGAACACGCCGCCCACCACCAGCACCAGTCGAAGAACCCGGCGCGGGAGCGTGGCCCGCCGGCGTTGCGAGGCACGAATGCGCCACATCAGCTTCGGCAGATCCTCGTCGGGAAGCTCGCGCGCCTCGCGGAACATGCGACGGACCTCGTGGGGCGCCTCGCCTTCGGGCAGGAAGGAGAGGCGCGTGGGGTTGGCGCGTGGCGAGCTCATGGTCGCTCCTCACGCCCGAGCATCTTGAGCAGGCGCTCGCGCCCGCGATGGAGCCGCACCCAGACCGTGCCCAAGGCCACGCCGGTGAGCCGCGCCACCTCCTCGCCGGACAGCTCCTCCAGCTCGTAGAGGATCAGCGCGGTTCGATAGGTCTCGGGCAGGCGATCCAGTGCACGATACAGCCGCAGGGTCTGCTCGCGTCGCTCTGCTTCGCGCTGCGGGGTATGCGGTTCGGGCGGCCTCAGCTCGGCCCGGTTCTGACCGAGCAAGAATTGGCGAAGGCGGCTTCGCTGGCGCTTGCCCCACACCACGCGCTGGGTGATGGAAAAGAGCCAGGTGTCCACGCTGGCCTCGCCGCGCGACTGGAATCCCCGACGGAGAGCCACCAGGAATACGTCATGCACCAGATCCTCGAGATCGGCCGTGGGCCCCCCCAGCCGCCGCGCCCAACGCTTCACCTGGGCCAGGTGCTGGCTGTACAGCGTCTCGATCGGCTCCGGAGCGCGCGCGGGGGGCGCGGGGGGACCGGAGGGCATGGCCAGACGCGGCTTCATGAGACTCACGATGTTCATTCCGCGGCGTGCGGGAACCTTACCGGGATTACACCACGGCTACCGGCCGCAACACAGCTCGGAAGGTCGTGGTCGTGGCCGTGGTCGTGGCCGGACACGTCTCCGGCGACTAACGCCGCGGGCGGCGCAGGCGCGCGAGCAGGCCCAGCCCGAGCACGATCAGCAGGAACGCCCCGTCGTTCCGCGGACGGGTGCCCAGCGAACAGCTACAGCCATCGCTGCCTCCGCTCTTGGGTGCGGGATCGGTTTTGGCGGGCGTCTCGTCGGTAGCCGCGGACGCGTCGCGCTTGGGTGCGGGGGTGGTGGCCGTGTCGCGCTTGGAGGAGGAGTCGGGGGAGGAGAGGGCGGCATCTTTCTTGACCACGGCGCTGTCCGCGGGCGCGGGGGCGGCATCGGCTGGTGCTGCGGCGTCGCTGCCGCCCTGAGGGCTCGACGAGTCCGCGGCCACCCCGGCGTCGCTGCTGGGGCTGCTGCTCTGAGCATCCAGGAAGCTGGCCAGGGCGTAGACCAGCGGCGCGTTCCAGTTGATGGCCACCTCGTTCAGCTCGTAGGCCTCGATGTCGTCGAGCCAGTTGGTGGAGCCGTTCTTGTTCCCCGATGACTGGGTGGACGTGCTGTTGCCGCCGCCCACCAGCAGTCCGGGCCACGGACTGACGATGCCGTCGGCGCGCGACGGCCGATGGTGCGGATTCATGGGCGGATCGATCCCCAGGCCGGTGACCTGCGAGCGGTTGTAGTAGTTGCGGCCGAAGACCCAGGCGATCTGGTCGGCGCAGGCGTCCAGGTAATCGGCCTTGGGCGACAGGCGATTGGCCAGCTGCAACACCATGCAGGTGCGGGGCACCGATCCGTTCGAGCCCCAGTAGTAGTTGCCGCTCTTGCCCGAGATGGCCCGGCCGTAGCCGCTCTTGTTGCGGTTGCTGACCAGGGTGTCGGCCGCGCTGGTCAGGGCCTGCTGGATGGCGGTGACCAGGGTTTGGCTGCGGCCGCTGCGCTTGGATTGCAGGTAGACGAACATGCCCAGGTTCTTGACCGTGCCCCAGTCGAAATCTGTGTCGATGTAGTTCGAGGTGCCGGTCTTGAAGGCGGCGGCCCGCGTCTCGAAATCGGCCAGCGCGGCGGCTTCGCCCGTGGTCTCCCACATCTCGGCCGCGGCCCACAGGCGGTCGTCGCCGTCGGTGGTGCCGTAGCCACCCGTGGAGGTCGGATCCTTGACCGTCTGGTTGGCGGTGTTGGCCTGCAGGTAGGCGTACGATACCTTGGCCGCGGCCAGGCACTTGTCGGCGAAGGCCTGGTCATAGCTCTTGTAGATGCGCGCCGCCTTGGCCAGCATGGCCACGAAGTCCGCGATGGCGGCCGTGCCCGAAGGCACGAAGTAGCGCGTCTGGTTGTCGTTCTCGGGCATGACCCACTGGTCGGTGCCTTTGCCGCCGGCGTCGCTCGGGGCATCGAAGTTGATCGAGGTCAACTTGTGCGAGACGCGACCGTCGGTGTCCGAGTACTGCATCTTCAGCACCCATTCCAGCTCCCAGCGGATCTCGTCGAGAAAGTCCGGCGTCGAGCCGCCGGTCTCGGGGATGGCCCACGAATAGGTCGCGATCACGTTGCCGTATTCCTCCCAGGCCGCCAGCAACGAGCCCACCGTGATGCCGGCGTTGACCGTGTACTTGCCGTAGTCGCCAGCGTCGTGCCAACCCTTGAGGCCGTCGCGCCTGCCGGCGCTGCCGATGTAGTCGGTGTGCCCGTCGTCCATGTGGCAGGCCTTGTGGGAATAGGTCTGCCCCTTGAAGGTGAAGGAGACGTCGGTGTTGCAGCGCCAGCCGTAGTAGCCCAGCATGGCGGCCACGAACGCCTCTTGGTAGATGCCCTTGCCAATGGGGAAGCTGACCGAGCGGCCCACGCCCGGCACGTCGACGTAGAAGGTGCCCGTTTCGTTGAGCGCCGTGAAGTCCGCGGTGGCGATGTTCTGGGCCGTGTCGGGATCCTTGGCGGCCGCGCCCAGATCGCCCGAGAAGGCCACGCTGCCGTCGCTGTCGCGCTTGACCGTGAAGCTCGTGCCCGAGGCGGTGACCGAGGCGCGCTTCACGCGACCGGGCAGGTACCCGATGGAGCTGACCTTGACATCGGCATCAGCGGCGAAGGCGAGGGTGGGCACCCAGGTGGCGAAGGCGAGGAACGGCACGAACCAGGATGAACGCATGGAGACCTCCTGCGGCGGGATGGGGAGCAAAGGATACCCTCTCGGGCAAGCGCGGACAGACTCCATAATGGAGTGCGCAGCAGCACGTGGCGGGTCAGCCCGTCCGCTTCTGAACTCTATCGTTCATGTGAACCGCGGGCCGACAACGGTGACTCAGTCGCAGATGTCCATGCAACACGAACGGCCTGCTTCGCAGGTCAAATAGTCCTCGCTGACCTTCTCGAAACACCCTGTGCATTCACCTGGGACACACATGCCCCGGCGGCCGTTGAGGCCGTCCGCACAAGGGGACGGTGGCGCGTCGATACAGCACCAACCGCCACACCCAAGTTGATCGCCGAGGGCATGAATCTCGGTCCCGGACGGACACGAGGACCAGCGGTTCGGCACGCAGACTCCGCCCAGGTCCGCGCATGCCTTGGGATAGGGGCCGCAGCCGTCCTTCGGTTCACAGCAGATCGGATTCGGATCGCTTCCGCACGCGGCCTCCCGCGAGGCCTTCAAGACACGTTCGGGGATCCAGGGTGGCGTTCATCTTCTTTGCATCCCGAGCCGCCCGACTGGATCTCTGTTACTCTGGGCTCGGAGGGAACGCGCATGAGCAACAGACTGGGCTTTCGGTGGATCGTCACGCTCGCGCTGTGCTGGCCCGCTTGTGGTGCGGGGCAGGAAGAAGGAACCGTGATCACCATCCAGCCCGGCGATCCGGGAAACCCCGAGGGCAAGTGCCCCATTCCCGCCGAGGCGGAGGCAGAGGACAACGCGCGCCCGGCCACGGTGGTGGGCACGGGCGGGCCCGAGAGCTGCACGGGCGATCTCTTTGTCGCGGCGGTGGCCAAGGGCGGGATCATCACCTTCGACTGCGGGCCGGATCCGGTCGTGATCAAGCTCGACACGACCGCCAAGGTGTTCAACGACAAGGGCCCCAAGATCGTCATCGACGGCGGCGGCAAGGTCACCTTGGACGGGCAGGGCAAGGTCCGCATCCTCTACATGAACACTTGCGATGAGGATCTGGTGTGGACCTCCACACGTTGTGACAACCAGGAAACCCCACAGCTCACGGTGCAGAACATCAACTTCATCAACGGCAACGCCAAGGGCGAGGAGGACGGCGGCGGCGCCATCTTCGCGAGCGGCGGGCGCCTGAAAATCGTCAACGCGCGCTTTGCCAACAACCTGGGTCCCGAGACCGGGCCCGACGTGGGCGGCGGCGCCGTGCGGGCCTTCCAGCAGTACAAGGGCCTACCCGTGTACGTGGTGAACAGCACCTTTGGCGGCGCCGAAGGGCAGGGCAACGTCGCCTCCAACGGCGGGGCGCTGTCCAGCATCGGTGTGTCGTGGACCGTGCTCAACAGCGTGATCAGCTTCAACAGGGCCATCGGCGATGGCGGCAATCCCGCCGAATCCGGCACGGTGGGCGGCGGCAGCGGCGGAGGCATCTACAACGATGGCAACAGGATGACGCTCTCCTTGTGCGGGGTCGCGATGCACTCGAACCAGGTGAACGCCTACGGCAGCGCCATCTTCTTCGTCAGCAACGATCACAGCGGCAACATCGTCATCGACCGCTCGACCATCACCAACAACATCGGTGGCTCGTGGTACCCCCGCTATCCACAGATCTCCATGCACGAGGACACGCCGATCACGGTGACCGACTCGACGATTCAGTAGTCCAGGGCCGGCCGGCGAAGGGCTCTGTCGGTTGGCAGCCGCGGGGCGGGAGAGGTTCTGGGGTAGGATGGCGACCATCCATCGAGGAGAGACATCATGAGAAGACTCGTGCCCATCGGGTTGCTGTTCCTCTTGTGCCTGGTCGGCAGGACCGCCGCTGCCAAACCGCAGGGGGCGGCCGCGCAAGTCCGCTACGATTTTTACCAGGTATCGCTCCAGGCGGCGCACTGCCGAGTGAAGGCCTCGGTGAACGGAGTGGCCAACCAGAATTTGTCCGTGAAGGCCAGCCCCAGCTCCGTCGCCAGCGTCCCTCTCTTCCGGCAGGACCTCAAAACCCACAACACCATCACCCTGCAGGTGGAGGAGGCTGGTGCGGACGCCAGCGTGACCTTGAACGTGCAAGGGGTCAGTCGCGAACGCGAGATCGTCTCGACCAATGAACCCGGGAATGTCGCGGCGTTGGACTTGGACGCGAAACGGATCTCTGCTTCCAAGAGCAAGAGCTTCTCCGTCCGTTTCCGTGCCAGTCTGCGCGAAAGCAAGCCCGAGCCAGCCTCCGAGGCGATCGAAGACGAGGAGGCCAGAGCCTACGCCCGGACCTTCGTCGGTCTGCTCCGCAACAAGGATGTCGCCAAGCTGACCGAGGAGCTTTTGCCCTTTTTCCGACGTTCGCCGCAGGCGGAGCGGCTGTCGGAGGCCGAAGCCAGACAACGTTTCACCGGCGAGCTCAGGCAGTTCCTGGAGAGCAGCGTGTTCATGGAAGACAAGGGTTCGTCTATCGAGGTGAAGCCACGCATGATCAACGCCGAGAAGAGCTACGAGCTAATCGCCAAGGGCGGGGAGGGCTTGCTCGGCTTCCATGCGAAGAGCGATCCCGCGAAGAAGCGAAATTCTGTGGTGCTGTCCATCGCCAAGCGGCAAGGCAAGATCCAGGTGGTCGAGTTCCGCCTGACCGTAAATCCTCGCCCATCCCCCTCCTGACGTAGCTGCGTCCGCATGCGACCTTGC
>CAZHUY010000253.1:0-8675 GCA_964535465.1 uncultured Myxococcales bacterium | reverse complement strand
GTAGCTCTCGGTGGGGCCAGCATCGACGATGACGGCCACCACGTTCGGATCGGAGGTGGACAGGCCGGTCGAGCCGCCTGTTGGCGAGCTGCCCCCCGTCCCACCGGAGCTGGTGCCCCCCGTGCCTCCGGCGGGCGTGCGTCCGCCGCTGCTCGCGCTGGTGCCGCCACGGCTCGCGCTGGTGCCGCCGCTCTGGGAGCCGCCCGCGCTGCTTCCACCGCTGCGGCTGCTGGAGGAGCCCGTCGAACCTCCGCCGCTGGTGCCTCCGCTTTGGCTGCCAGCGTGACTGCCGCCCAGGCTGCCCGAGCTGGCGGTGGTTGAGCCGCCACCATCGCGGCTGCTCACCTTACCGGACGAGCCGCCACTGGAGCGGGACGAGCTTGTCGAGCTGCTGCTCGTGGTGGTTCCGCCGCTGCGGCCTCCGCTCGAGGCTTGCGTACGTCCACCGGCTTCGCCGCCCGCGCTGCTGCCCTTGGAACTGGAAGCCCCCCCGGTGGCCTTGCGCGAGCCGGTGTCGTCGCTGCAACCCAGGCCGCATGCCAGGAGGACCGTCATGACCGCGCAGAGTCTCATGGCCGCTCCACCTTCACGTCCTCGGGCACGAAGCCCGCGGGTGTTTGCTCGGTCAGGTAGGCGTAGCCGAAGAAGTGTCGCAAGTGGCCCCCCATGAAGACGACCATCCCAGGCAGCTCGATGCGTACCGGGCCGCGCGCGTGACGAAGGCCGCGCGTCCCCGCGACGTAGCGGTCGTAGTGTGTGCTGAAGAGATCGCGCAAGTTGGGCCGCCAGCCGCCGGACCAGGACACGGCGAAGACCTTGTTGTCCTGGCCGACGAACTCGCGCACAGTCGCCCCGGTGTCCAGGGCCAACTCGTGGACCTCGTAGTTGGCGCGTTTGGATACCCGCAGCTTGGCCCGCATGGTCGAGCGATCCCTTTCGACGGAAGACACCTCGTCGCCCAGCCCGGCGTACGCGGGCGTGGCCAGGTGGGCAGCCGCCAACGCGCAGACACCGCTCAGCCAGAGGGCGAGGGGAGCGCGTCTTTTGCCTCGTGTCATCTTCATGCGTCCTTTCTATCACCGCGCGAGCGGAGGAGGGGACAACTCGTGGGATCGGCTAGGCAGGGCGCCTCGACCAGGACCGACCGCGAGAAGGCGGCTCTGTTCTAGTAGAAGAGGCTGAAGCGGCCGCTGGTGTGCAGGAACGACAGCAACTGCAGGCAACCGTT
The DNA here is from genome assembly GCA_964535465.1 of uncultured Myxococcales bacterium. GTDB lineage: Bacteria > Myxococcota_A > Polyangia > Fen-1088 > Fen-1088 > Fen-1137. Next base: position 7,447 of record CAZHUY010000253.1, on the reverse strand, counting down.
GTAGTAGCGGTAGGTGCCGGTCTGCACGGGCACGTCCCACGCGCGCTGGAGCAGTGCCTTGGCGTTGGCGTCGTCAGGCGGCAGGGCGAAGGCTAGCATGGCGTTGACGCCATCGAGGCCAGGACCATGACCCGGATTCTTCTTCTCGCCGGTGAGGCCGTAGCGGTCGCCGTAGTTGGCCAGGCCCTCCTTGATCCAGAAGGCGGCGTGCGTCTTGGCATAGCTCGCCTGCCACTCGGCATCGGCGTAGTTCAGGTTGTAATCCATCATGATGTTCATGGGCACGCGCCAGGAGTCGGGGCCGAAGTCATCCTGCGGTTTGCCGTCCAAGGCCGAGCGCTCCGAGGCCAGCCCGGTGGTTTTGTTGCAGGCGTTGCGGAAGAACGGATTACGCGCGTGCGTCAGCGCCGCCTTCCACAGCTCCGCGTTCTCGCTGTCGAAGCAGGCCCACTCCGCATAGAAGAGCGGCAGCACGTAGGAGGCATCTGAGTTGCCGCTGTTCATGGTGTAGTACACGCAGGCCGGATCCTTGCTGAACATGAGCTGCGTGGCGAGGGCCTTCAGCACCTTCTTGGCCTCGACGCCGTAGTCGATGCCGGTGCTGGTATCCCAGCGCCGCGAGGCCAGGAGCAGCGCCATGGCGAAGTACTCCTCGCCGTCGGGGGCGAAGCCGGTCTGCTTGGGCTTGCACGAGCCCTGTTCCATCGACCAGGCGAAGGTTCCGTTCGTCTGGCGCATGCAGGTCGCGGCGTAGTTCCACAGCTTGTCGAATTCGGTCCGCATCCCGAGCTGCACCGTCATCATCATGGCATACGACTGCCCTTCACTGCGCACGTCGCCGCTGCCGATGTCGTAGATCTGCGCCTGGTCGGTGCCGAGCTCGTAGTAGATCTTCTGGTCAGTCGTGCCGTGGAAGAGCTGCTGGACCATCTGGTCGAGCTTGGCGGCGACCTCGTTGTCGGTCTTGCCGAGCACCTCGACGAACAGGTTGCGATAGCCCGCAGGCGGTGAGCACGCCGCCCGTGTTCCCCCGGCTCCCGTGATGAATCCCGCGTCGGGGCCGGCCGTGCCGCCCGTGCCTGCTCCGCCATCGCTGGGGACGGCCACGGGCGCGTCGTCTGGAACGCCACCGTCCGGCGCCGCGGCGTCTCGTGCCTGCGAGGCTCGGGGGGGCGTGCCGCCAGTCCCCGTGCTCCCGCCGCTACCATCATGGCCTCCGGCGCCGCCTGGCGTGCTGCTGACGCCGCCGCTGCTGACCGCAGCGATGCTCGCCACTCCGGTGGTACGCGCGCCACCTGAAGCGGCGGGACTGCTCTTGCTGCCGCTTGCGCCGCCGCCGCGACCGGCTTCGCCGGCGTTGCCGTTGCTTGATGGGCTACAGCTGACGGCGAGCGCGCAGGCGACCAGGGCGAGCAGGGACGGCAAAGAGATATTGCGCACTTCGGTCTCCTTCCGGTAGAGGGGCGCCTTCAAGCTACCAGGAAGGCTCCCGTCCGGTCCACAGCCGAGCCTGGTTCAGGTCTTCGATTGCTTCGATGGGCGGTGGGCAGGCCGAGGGCTGCGACGGTTGACCGCGAACCCCCAAGGCGGCAAGCCGCTTCAGGGGCGCGCCGAGGGTGAGCTGGGCTCTGCCGCCTTCTGGCATCTTGCCAGTCCGGCCAGGGCGCGTTTGTTGCGGCCCTGGGTCTGCACGAGCACCACGTCGAAGTCGGTCACGGCTTCGGCGCAGCGACCGGCGGCGGCGCGCAGCTCGCCACGGATGAGTAGGAGCGTTCGTGAGGCGGCCACCCCAGCCAAGGGAGCGGCGTCGAGGATGCCGAGCGCCTCGGACCGTCGCTCGAGCTTGAGCATGGCCTCCACCCGCAAGAGCAAGGCCTCGTGGCTGACGCTGCTCTTCTCCAGCTCGCTGCCGTGACGATCGAGCAGCGCCAGGGCCGCTTGGGGTGAATGCTCGGCGCGCAGCGCGCGGACGGCGGCGCTCAAGTGTTTGAGCGGCCCGGCGCCGGGCTCGGCCGGGGCCGGGGCAGCCTGGCGCGCCTCGGGAACGGTGCGAGCGGGCGCGTGAGCGCCGGAGGAGGGCGGATCCACCCAGGCCAATTGCCTGGTCGTCGCCACTGGTGCGATGGGATGCTTAGGCCAATCCACGGCTGGGAGCGGATCGGGAGTCCCCGCGGCTTGGGCCGGAGCGGCCGTGACCTGAGCGGCAGCGATCTCGGGTTGGGGGGGAGCGGGCGCGGGTTGAACCGGCGGCAAAGGCACGGCTTGGGCTACGGGTTGCGCAGACTTCGCCTGGACCGACCTGGCGGCGGGCGTCCTGCCAGGCTCGCGAACGCGCTCGGCAGGAAGCGGGTGAAAGGCAGACGTGGATTGAGGTGCAAGCGTCGGCTGAAGGGAGGGAGGGGCTTGCTCAGCGCGAGCGGGCTCGACTTGCGGAGCCGGGGACTGCGTGGCGGGAAGGGGAGCGGGAGCCGCAGCCGGATCGAGCGTCGGAGTGGCAGCGGGAGCGGGGGCTGGAAGCGGAGCGGGAGCCGGAACGACGGGCTTGGACCTGCCGCGGAACGTGCGAGGCCTGGAGGGGAGCGGGGGCGAGACCACAGGCCCGGGTCTGACGATGTCGCTCAACCAACGGGGAAGAACGTCGAGCCGAGCGGCGGAAGCGGCGGCCACACCGCCGAAGAGCAACGCCATCACGGCGGGCGCCCACAGGCGCAGACGACGGGGTCGAGATTGTTGACCACGAATGCGGGCGGCGATGCGCGCCAGTTGCGGGCCCGAGAGCGCTTCGGCACGGCCCATGGCGCGCACCATCTTGCCCGCGGCCCGCTCGGCCAACCTCGCCTGATCGGTGCGATCCTTCCACCGGGGCGGATCATGAAGAAAGTCACTCATGACTTTCCTTTCTTTGTGAGCTGTTCGTGGTGCTGAAGAAAGAGCTCGCGCGCCCGGTGCAAGCGCACCTTCACCGTGGGCCAGCGCAAGTGGCAAAGCTCGGCGATGTCATGGGTTGACAGCCCTTCGATCTCGAAGAGCACGAGCACGGTTCGATACTTTTCCGGAAGCTTGTCGAGGGTTCGGTAAAACAAATGCGCGGCTTGTTGCCGTTCCAGTTCGGCCAGGGGATCGCGCGTGGGTGAGGGAAGCCTGGCCAGCTTCTCGTCTTCGCCGGTGCGCCAGAAGCGCCAGCGCTGCCGGCGACGGTGGTTGGCCACCACCTTGCGCGTAATCTCGAACAGCCAGGTGGAAAAGCGTGCCTCGCCGCGAAAGCTGTTCAGGCGACGGCTGACCACCATGAACACCTCCTGCACCACGTCCTCGACGTCGATCTGGTACCCGCCCAGATGGCGCGCCCAGCGGGCCGCGTCCTGGGCATGGCTGCGGTAGGCCTCGTCGAAAGAACGCGGCACGGAAACGACGGGGGAGGCCACGGTGGCTTGCATGGGGACGGGCATGGGCTTGTCACTCCCTGCGTGTTGCGGGAGCGGCAGAGGTTTCATGGAAAGAGGGCCAGCGATACCCCCAGGCTGGCTGTCGCGTCGACCGGGGGGAGATCCTTGCTATCCGCCCCGTGATTGGCCGTGACCTTCTCTTCCAGAAACCAAACGATGGCGCGGCCTTCAACCCATAGGGTCCAGCGCCCCCAGGTGCGTCCCAGGCGCAGTCCGGCCGTGGCCCCATACTCGAAGACGCGTTGCTGCCGGTTGGGCGAAAAGCCTGTTCCCGAGAGCGTGGCCCAGCCCAATACCGGTCCCACATCGAACGAAAGCGGCCATGGGCCGAGCGTGCGCCAGAAGGCCCCGAGCGCGAAGGTGGTGTGGCGCCAGTTCGCGCCGCCGCTGGTCGACAGATCCAAGGTTCGTAAGGTTTGCGCATTCGCGCCGATGCGCAGTCGCCAGTGCGATTCGCGCTTGCCGGCCACCGCTTCGATCATTCCGTTGGCCGCCAGGCCACCGACAAAGGTTGGCCCAACACCGGCACCGCAGGATAGGTCCCACCCACCGCTTTCCGCCGGCGCGCTGACCACCGGCGTGCTCGGTGGTTGACTCGTTGCCGGCGGTGTCGCGGGCTCCTCGGGCGTGCCGTCGGATCGCGGATCGGTCTCCCAAGCCGCCAGAATGGCGGCCACACCCTCGGCCTTGTCCTGGCACGACCCCCCGAGTGTCACCCGTCGGTTGCCAATCTCGGAGGTGTCTGGCCGCAACAAGCGAATCAGGACGTCGGTGTTGCTGTCCGGCGTGCCCTCGATCACGTCCACCAGGGCCACGTCGCGCGGGCCGGTGGCTCCCGCGGCGGTGGGCAGCAAGGGGGCCAGTCGTTCCGAGATCCCCTGGGCCGAAGGACATTGGGCGGTGGTGCGAACATCTACACCGGCGCTGGCCGCGATCAGGATGGCGAGATTCAGCGAGAGAGCCGCTGCAAGCACGCGATCACCTAAACACGGAATCTTCGTCGGGTAAAGCACCGCGGGGCGGGATTGCCGGAAAGAAACGAAAGGTTGTAACCTCTGTCCGGCGCACCACACCCACCGGGTCGGAGGCGAAATCATGACGAACCAGACATCGTATGTCTTATGGGCCCTGGTTGGATTCTTGAGCATCGGCTGTCAGAAGGTGGCCGTCGAAGTGGGCGAGGGAGCCGACGCTGGCCCGGATAGCCCGATAGCGGCGGGAGGAAACGACGGCACGGCAGGCAAGGGGGCCGGTGGTGCTTCGAGTTCCGAAAGCTCATCGTTCGATCCTGGTCCGCTCAGCGGAGGCGGCGGTGCTGGCGGCGCTCAGAGCTCCAGCAGCGGCTGGACCATCACCACCGTCATGGAGGCACCGTCGCAAGAGGTCGACATCCTGTTCGTCGTCGACAACTCGCCTTCCATGGACCCCAAGCAGAATGCGTTGGTCCAGAACTTCCCCAGGATGATTGCGGCGCTGCAGTCTGTTCCAGGCGGCATGCCCGACGTTCACATCGGCGTGGTCAGCAGCGACGTGGGCGCAGGGATGGGCGAAGCGGGCGGGAACTGCAGCGGCGTGCTGGGCAACAGCGGCATCCTGTGGGGAAACGATCCCGACGCGGATCCCGACACAGACGGAAATAAGCTCGCCACGGTCACCAAGATCAACAATGTCGCCGGTGCCGAGGGCTGCGGTATGAAGTCGGGCGCGCGCTGGATCGAAGACGTCTTGAACGTGGACGGCGTGACCCGTTCCAGGAACTACCAGGGCGATCTTTCCGACGTCTTCTCCTGTCTGGCCACAGCCGTGGGCGTGGGCGGCTGCGGCTACGAGCACACCCTGCAGTCGCTGCGCGTGGCGCTCAATCCGGCCGAAGGCGTCAACCAGCAGAACCTTGGCTTCCTTCGTGCCAAGGCGGGTTTGGCCATCGTGATCGTCAGCGACGAGGATGACTGCTCCGCGGATCCGAACACAGACACCAACGACGGCATGTTCTTCCACCGGACTCTGGGTGACACCGCCAGCCTCCGCTGTGCGACGCGTGCTCACGTGTGCAACGGCAAGGCCATCCCCAACTACGATCCGGCCATGGGTTACACCAGCACGTTGCCTTTCTCGGCCAACTTCGCCGATTGCGAGGCCAAGGACGACAACTCCTCCAGCGATCCCCTGAACAGGGACGTCAAGAGCCTGCCTCTCATCCGCATCAGGGACGTGATCGACAGCGTCAAGCAGGTCAAGCGGTGGCCCGAGGACGAGATCCTGGTGGCCGGGATCATCGGCTGGCCCGAGAACGGCAATACCAGCAGCGTGCCATACAGCATCGGCAAGGACACCACCTCGATGCCAGCGGAGCAGCAGAAGTTGTGGGATTGCATACCCATCTGCACCCAGCCCGACATACGATCCGCCGATGGCAACATCTACAAGGCCTACGGTGGTCTGCGCCTGAAGAAGTTCATCGATGGCTTCGGCCGCAACGGGCAGGTCTACAGCATTTGCAGCCCCGCTTCGTTCGCGAATGCCCTGCACCAGATCGGCAACACCCTTGCGCAGAGGACCAAGCCAGGCTGTTTCAAGACTCCCTTGGCCGACGTCAACCCGGTCCTACCGGAAACCCAGCCCGAGTGCTCGGTCCAGGAAATGATCCCGTGCAACGCCGGGGACTGTCGCTACGATGGTTACCAGCACACCCCTCTTTCCCAGTGCATCGATCCGACCACGGGAAGTCCCCTGAGCCCCAGCCAACCGGCGACGGTCAATATTCCCGACGACCTCCGACCCTGCTGGCATCTGGCCTACGACACCACCCCGACTACGGGATGCGCGGAGGCGCCCCTGGGCCAGAAGATCGCGATCCTGCGCAAAGGCGGTGGGCTTCCACCTCGAGGAGCCCGCCTCGGGTTGACCTGCCGAACCTGTGACTCCCCGCTCGACCCGCGCTGCTCTCACCACTAGAACCAACACCCTCGAGGCGGCCCGGAGCGATCCCGGCCGCCTCGATGCGTTTCTGCCTTCGCGCTATGCTCGCGCCATGAAATACGTCCTCTTCTACGAAGCGGCTCCCGATTTCGTGCCGAAGGTTCCGGCGAACATCGAAGTCCACCGCGCGCTATGGAAGCAATTCTCCGAGGCTGGCACGTTGTTGATGATCGGCCCCTTCACCGACCAACCCGCCGGCGGAGCCCTCGGCATTTTCACCACGCGCGCTGCCGCCGAAGCCTTCGTGGCCGCCGATCCCTTCGTGAGCCACGGCCTGGTGGCCCGCTACACCATACGTGAGTGGCACGAAGTGCTGCGTCCTTAGCGGAGGGGACGTCTCAGAGCGTGCGCTGCCAATAGCCGACGTCGATCCAGCGCTCGAACTTGTGGCCTATCTTTTCGAAGTGCGCCACCTTGTGGAATCCCAGCCTTTCGTGCAGCCGCTCGCTTTGCGGATTGGGGAGGGCGATGCGCGCCACCGCGGTGGAGAATCCGCTCTGCTTGAGCGCGCCCATGAGATCGCCGTACAGGGTGCGACCGATGCCGCCGCCGATGCGCGTCTGGTGCAGATAGATCGAGGTCTCCACGGTGAATCGGTATCCTTCGCGATCCTCGAAGGGCCAAGAGTAGGCGTAGCCTACGATTTGACCCGCATCCTCCGTCACCAGCCAGAGGTGGCTGGGGTGCCGCTGCATGCGCTGGCAAACCTCTGCCACCGTGGGCACCTTGAACTCGAAGGTGTAGGCCGTGTTCTCGACGTACGGGGCGTACACGGCGCGGATCGCTTCTGCATCTGCCGGTACGGCTGGACGCGTTTGCATGGTTATGTTGCTTCGACTTCCTAGCACAGGCGAACCCAGATGCGATGGCGTTCGTAGATTGTGTTGGCTCAGGCGGGATAAGCGGGAATTCATCTGCTAGTGTTGGCGCCGTCATGGTGAGTGTTCTTTGGGGCACAAGTTCCCACCTACATGACCCGGGCGCCGGCCATCCCGAGGCCAAGGCCCGCGTCTCCATCGAAG
>CAZHUY010000252.1:0-8694 GCA_964535465.1 uncultured Myxococcales bacterium | reverse complement strand
TCGAGCCGCCGCTTGAGCCCGGGTGTTCCAGAATCATGAACGATGATTTAGAAGAACGCTCCGTACGCCATGCCGGCGATGGTCGAGAGCACGGTCACCAGGCCGACGAACACGACCGTCTTCTTGGTGCCCATCACACTGCGTATGACCAGCATGCTGGGCAGCGACAGCGCCGGGCCGGCGAGCAACAGCGCGAGCGCCGGGCCCTTGCCCATGCCCGACTTGATGAGCCCCTCGACGATGGGCACCTCGGTAAGCGTGGCGAAGTACATGAACGCGCCGAGGAACGATGCGAGAAAGTTCGCGAGCAAGGAGTTCCCGCCCACGGCTCCCACGATCCACGAGTTGGGGATGAGGCCGCGCTCGCTGCCACCCGGCCCGCCGAGCAGAAAGCCCGCCACCAGGACGCCCCCCAAGAGCAGCGGCAGGATCTGCTTGGCGAAGGTCCAACTCGAGTCGACCCACATCGACAGCTCGTCCTTCTTGAACCAGGCGACCAGGCCGCCGACCAGGGCCACGCCGAACACGCCCGTGACCACCCACCTGGCCGCGTGGATGGCGGCCCACACACCCGTTTCGCCGTCCGTGGGCTTGCCCCAGTTGGCGAAAACCAAGATGCCAACCATCGCGGCGAAGGTGAGACCGTCCTGCCAGAGGGCGCGGCCCTTGACGTCATCGGGGATGACCACCCCGCCCGCATCCTGCCGGGCGGCCTCCTCCCTGCGAAAGACGAGGTGCATGAGCAGACCAATGACCACGGCGAACGAGATGGCGCCCACCGCGCGTGCCACACCCAGCTCGGGCCCGAGGATGCGAGCCGTGAGAATGATGGCCAGAACGTTGATGGCTGGCCCCGAGTACAAGAAAGCCGTGGCCGGCCCCAGCCCGGCGCCGCGCTTGTGGATGCTGGCGAAGAGCGGCAGGACGGTGCACGAGCAGACGGCCAGAATGGTCCCCGACACCGCGGCCACGGGATAGGCGACCACCTTCCTCGCCTTGGGCCCGAGGTACTTCATCACCGCGCCCTGGCTGACGAAGACGCTGATGGCCCCGGCAATGAAGAACGCTGGCACGAGACACAAGAGGACGTGCTCGCGCGCGTACCACCTGACCAGCGACAGACTCTCCTGGATGGCGCTCCAGAAGCGATCGCTTCCGATGGGCAGGAACCAACAGGCCGCGAAGACGGCCACGATCAGCACCAACTTGCTTCGTTCCCTCATCCTGAGTCTCTCAACGGGTTCTTGACCATAACCGTATAACCGCCTATACGAATACGGTCAACCCGAGGTTCGCATGAGAGACGCCGCCCAGTTCTTCAAGGTCCTCGCCGACGAGGCCCGGCTCAAGATGTTGTGGCTCCTGTTCAACCACCGCGAGTTGTGCGTCTGTGACATCATGGCAGCGCTCGACATCACGCAGTCCAAGGCCTCGCGCCATCTCTCCACCCTGCGGCACGCCGACCTGGTCGTCGACCGCAAGGAGGGCCTGTGGTCGTACTATGCGCTCCGTCCTGCCGAAGACGCGCTTGCGCGCGAGCACCTGGAGCTGCTCAAGGCGAGTCTGGCCGAGAGGCCGGAGGCCGCACCGCTTTTGACCAAACTGCACGCCTGGCTCCGGGCCAAGAATCGCGGGGCGGAGTGCGCCAGCGAAGGAACGTGCCGCTGCGCGAAGAAGCCCGGCAAACGGACATCGAGCACGCCCCTGAAGGGTGCCAGTCTATGAGCAACGAGGCGGCTGCCGGCGTGGCCCGCGCCGAGGGGGTGGCCCAACGGCTGTCATTCCTGGACCGCTACCTGACCCTGTGGATCTTCGCCGCCATGGCCATCGGGGTCGGGGCCGGCCATTTCGTGCCGGGGGTCGTGCCCTTCATCAATCAGTTCAACGTGGGCGCGACCAGCGTGCCCATCGCCATCGGGCTCATCCTCATGATGTATCCGCCGCTGGCCAAGGTGCGCTACGAAGAGATGGGGCCGGTGTTCCGCAACACCAAGGTCTTGCTGCTGTCGCTGGTGCAGAACTGGATCATCGGACCGATCCTGATGTTCGGCCTAGCCGTCGCCTTCCTGCACGACCGGCCCGAGTACATGGTCGGACTCATCATGATCGGCCTGGCCCGCTGTATCGCGATGGTCATCGTGTGGAACGACCTGGCCAAGGGCGACAGCGAGTACTGCGCGGGCCTGGTGGCCTTCAATTCGGTTTTCCAGGTGCTCTTCTTCTCGCTCTACGCGTACCTCTTCATCACGGTGTTGCCGACCTGGTTCGGCCTGCAAGGTGTGGCGGTCAGCATCACCATCGGCGAAATCGCCCAGAGCGTTTTCATCTACCTGGGCATCCCCTTCCTGGCCGGGGTGATCACGCGTTTCTCGCTGATCAAGGCCAAGGGCAAGGACTGGTACCACACCCGGTTCATCCCGAAGATCAGCCCCATCACGCTGGTGGCGCTGCTCTTCACCATCGTGGTCATGTTCTCGCTCAAGGGCGACAAGATCGTCGAGCTGCCCCTGGACGTGGTTCGTATCGCCATCCCGCTGCTCATCTACTTTGTCGTCATGTTCCTTCTGTCCTTCTTTCTTTCGAAGAAGGTCGGCGCGACCTACGGCCAGACCACCACGCTCTCCTTCACGGCGGCTTCGAACAACTTCGAGCTGGCCACCGCGCTGGCGGTGGCGACCTTCACGCTCAATCACGGGGCGGCCTTTGCCGCGGTCATCGGTCCTCTGGTCGAGGTGCCGGTGATGATCGGCCTGGTCAACGTCGCGCTCTGGCTTGGGCGGAAGTATTTCGGACTCGAGGGGGCGGCACGGTGAAGGGGGGCTCTTCCTGTGCGTGGCCCATGCGGACCGCCGCCAGGTGACCAAACGCATCGCCCATGTTGCAGGGAAACATGGTTGAACCGAGTGCAACAGGGTACACTCACCGCCGGTGAGTCTCCCTTCTGAACCAGATTACCGGACAGGGAATGACAACGGCCTGGACCGGCGCCTGCGCATCGCGGTCCTGCTCGACTACGCCAACTATTTGGGCGGCTCCTACGAGTGTCACCTGCGCGAGGCCCTCGACGCGAAGTGCCGCCGGGACGGGCACACGCTGATCCTTTTATATGGGGCTGCGCTCGATGCGCCCCATCCCCTGGGAAAGGCCGACAACGCCATCTTCAGGGTTCTCAAGCCAGACAGTTTCGATGGGTTCATCGTGGCCTCCGCCGCCCTGTCCGCGTACAGCGGTGCCGAACGGGTGGCCGAACTGGTGCGTGGGCTCCAGCCCGCCAAGCTGTGCAGCCTGGGCATCGCGCTCGAGGGCATCCCCAGTCTGGTCATCGATAACCGGGCGGGCCTCGCCGCCGCGGTCGAGCATCTCATCCAGCACCACGGCTGTCGCCGGCCGTTCTTCCTGGCGGGTACGCCGAAGAACCCCGACTCCGAGGAGCGCTACGAGGCCTACCTGGAGGTCTTCGAGAAGCTGCACCTCCCCTTCGATCCGAATCTGGTGGCCTGCGCGGATTTTCGCAACGATCTGGCGCGCGATGCGGTCGACGACGCTCTCCGACGGGGCATCGCCTTCGACAGCGTGGTGGCCTCCAATGACACCATGGCGATTGGCGCCATCGAGACCCTGCGCAAGTGGGGACGCCGCGTGCCCCAGGATATTCCGGTCACCGGTTTCGACGACCAGATGCTCTCGCGCGTGGCCGTGCCCCCCTTGACCACGGTGGCCCAGCCCTTCGAACAGATGGCCGAGTTGGCCGTCGATTCCATCGTGGCCCAGCTGTCGGGGCAGGAGGTTCCCGATCGCGTGGCCTTGCCCACGCGCCTCGTCTGTCGGGAATCGTGCGGATGCCAGGCGGGCGAGCATCCCCATCCCTGGGACAAACTGAAGTCCGGCAAGCCAGCGGGGAGTGGTCTGCTCGATCGCGTCGAGGCCCTTCGCCCCAAGCCCGAGGATGCGCCCGAAAACGGAAGCGACACTTCCTTTCTAATCTACGACCGGCTCATCGATGGACTGCGCGAGGTCCTCTCTGGCAAGCCCGGGGAGTTCCGTAGCGTGGTCGGGCACCTGCTCGGAGAGATCCGCGAGCAAAACGATCCGCATCAGTTGCTCCAGGATGCCATCGCCAAGCTTCGTGACGGGCTGGCCGACCTGGGCAACCTCAACCTGGAACGGGCGCTCTTCGAGGGTCTCTCCCTGGTGGCCCTGTCCAGCTCCAGCGCGCGCCTGCAGTACCGCATGAGCGTGGACGACAGCAATTTCCGCCTGCTGACCGTGGGGGCCGAGACCTCGGTGGCCCTGGACCTGGCCTCCTTGAAGCTCGCTCTGGGCAAGAGCCTACCCACGGCTGGTATCCGCACCATCTTCTTGTCTTGCGCTCCGGACTCGGCCTCCACCGACTTCGTGCCCCTCGTCTGCATGGTCGACGGCGTCGAGAGACAAGCTTCCGAAACCCGCATTCCCGCCAGCCAACTGCTGCCCTCCCTGGCCCTGGACCTCGAAAAGCGCCACACATTCCTGCTGTTCCCCATGGCCCTCGGGTCTCAGTTGCTCGGCGTGGCCGGCATCGACTACCAGGACGGCATCTACACCTTTGCGCCCTTCCGCAGCGAAATCACCCTCGTCCTGCGCAGCATTCATCTTCATCAGGATCTGGTGCAGGAGAACCGCCTGCGCGAGCGCAGCGTCCTAGAACGCGTGGCTACCACCAAAAGAATGGAGGCCCTCAGCGTGCTGGCGGGCGGGGTCGCGCACGATCTCAACAACACCCTGGGACCGCTGGTCATCTTGCCCGACGTGATTCTGGGCGATTTGGATAGGCTGCCCGTGCCCGGCCTGGATCTGCAGGAGACCCGCGAGGATCTGGCGAACATTCGCACGGCCGCGTTGCGAGCCGCGCAGACCATCAAGGATCTTTCGACACTGGGACGACAGGGACGTACCAACCGGCAGAACCTGGATCTCAACCGCGTGGTCAGGTCGTGCCTGGCCGAAGGCCCCTTGAGCGTCACCGATCATGGTCAGCGCCGAATCCGCACCAGGCTCGATTTGCACGGCGAACCGCTGTTGGTGCGCGGGGCCGAATCGCAACTGGGACGCGCGGTGGGCAACCTGGTCCGCAATGCCATCGAGGCCATCTCGGGCGAAGGCGAAGTCTCGCTCAAGACATCCCCGGTCGAAGTCACGAGCCCCACGGGCACCTACGAGACCGTTCCTCCGGGGCACTACGCCCTGCTCACCGTCTCCGACGATGGATGTGGCGTGCCGGAGGGCAACCTCAGCCGCGTCTTCGAGCCCTTCTTCACCACCAAGCCAGCCGGAGAGCGCTCGGGCTCGGGACTCGGCTTGGCCATCGTTCATGGGGTCATCAAGGAACACGAAGGCTATATCGATGTGCACAGCAGCCCCGGCCAGGGCACGACCTTCGCCTTGTACTTTCCCCTCGCGCGCGAACCCGACTCCGGCCTGCAGCCCCACGCCGCCCCTTTCCGCGGAAAGGCGAGGATCCTGGTGGTCGACGATGAACCTCTGCAGTTGCGTGTCTGCCAGCGGGTGCTGACCCGCCTGGGCCATGAGGTCGAGACGCTGTCGAGCGGGACGGCCGCCTACGAGCTGTTCCGTGGAGCGGCCACGTCGGGGCGAAGTCCCTACGATCTCCTCATCATCGACATGGTCCTGGGTGAGGAGCGGGATGGGCTGCAATTCGCGGAGGCTATCCAGGAGCTGTTTCCCGCGCAGAAGGTGATTCTGGCCAGCGGACACGCCGCCAGTCAGCGGGTGGAACAAGCCATCGAAAAGGGGCTCCCCTGGCTGGCCAAGCCGTACGTGAACGAGGCGCTGGAATCTGCCGTCGAGCGCGCGCTCGCGGGTGTCAGACAGATCGAATAGTGCTCTTCGAGAAAAAGGCCTCGCCTCGTTTTCGCTAAAGACAACGGGGCGCCGCTTCATTTACAATGGGGCGCCCGGAAGGAGAGCCCCTATGACGAAGACGTTTAGACTTGCAGTGGTGTGTGCTTCCCTCGGTACGCTGTCCAGCGCGTGTGTCGATCCGAACGCACCGGATTGGACGGCCGACAACCGCGAGGAGGTCGAGCAAACGCGCACCGCCGTCTCCATTCCGCAAACGCTCCTCGATGCCTTCGCGGCCTCACTCAGGGACGATCTCCTGACGCCCTACTACCCCACGGCTCACGACAGCGGCTACGGCGGCTTCGTCGAAGACCGCGGCAGCACCTGGGGACTGCAGCAGGACGGCGACAAGTTCCTGGTGGCGCAGGCCCGCTATACCTGGACGGCAGCCAAGGCTTCGCAGTTCTACGCCACCAGCAACCCCAGCTTGGCCTCGCAGTACAGGGCCAGCGCGGGTGTGGGCTTCGCTTTCCTGCAGAAGTTCTGGGGGGGCTCGGGCAGCGGGTTCTCCATGATGGTGGACCGCAACGGCGCCAATCGTCGCGACAACGGCAAGGAAGGCTTTACCGGCTATGGCAACTCTTTCGGCATGTACGCGGCCGCCGCGTACTACGCAGCCACGGGCGACAACAACGCCCTCACTCTGGCCACCAACGCCTTCTCCCATATCGAGACCTATTTCTACGATCCGACCTACGGCGGCTACACCATCACCAAGACGGACAAGCGGAAGGAGAACAACACCAACGTCCACATGCTGGAGGCGCTGGTCGAGCTTTACAGTGATCTGCCCGCCAACCACTCGCTGCGCGCGACGGTGGGCAGCCGGCTGAGCCAACTCATCACCCGCTACCACGACAACGCCATCCACTGCCCCGCCAGCAACGACTGCTTCGTGTACCCGATGATGAACCAGAACTGGAGCGCCAGCTCCAACGACATGTCCTTCGGGCACGACCTCGAGCTGGTCATGTTGATGGTGCAGGGAATGGTGGCGCTGGGTCAGGATCCGCTCGCCAGCCCCTATATGGGCAAGCTGAAGAAGGTGGTGGACTTCATCTTCAGGAGCAACGGTTATCGCAACGATGGCGTCCTGTACTACGCCGGCTACTACAACAACGGCAATGTCTCCATCTCGGATTGGCAGTTGCAGTGGTGGCCGCAAGCCGAGGGCCTGGGAACCCTGTGCCGGATGCGCTCGCTCTATCCCAACGACGCCAGCTACGAGCCCCTCATCAGCAAGAGCTGGGGCTACGTCAGCTCGCAATTCATCGATCCCTCGCGACACGGCTGGGTGCGCCAACCGGGCGACTGGAACATCTCCAAGGCTTGGGAATGGCACGCCAACTACCACGCCGGCCGCGCCATGCTGAACTGCCTGACCTGGCTCGATGGAACCTGCACGCCCAGCACCTGCGCGTCCCTGGGCGCCGTGTGCGGCACCGCCAGCGACGGTTGCGGCGGCACCCTCTCCTGTGGCACCTGCCCCACCGGCCAGACCTGCAACGCCAGCAACCAGTGCGTGACCACCTGCACGCCCAGCACCTGCGCGTCCCTGGGCGCCGTGTGCGGCACCGCCAGCGACGGTTGCGGCGGCACCCTCTCCTGTGGCACCTGCCCCACCGGCCAGACCTGCAACGCCAGCAACCAGTGCGTGGCGATCACCAACCTAGCCCCCTCGGTCAACGCCGGCCCCGACCGCACCGTGACTTTGCCCGCGACGCTCACCCTGTCCGGCAACGTGTCTGACGACGGACTGCCCACGCCACCCTCCCTGACCATCACCTGGAGCCGCATCAGCGGTCCGGGCTCGGTGACCTTCACACCGGCCAACGCCGCCAGCACGACCGTCGGCTTCTCCGCCGCCGGCACCTACGTGCTGCGCCTGAGCGCCCACGATGGCGCGCTTACCTCCAGTGACGATGTCCAGGTCGTGGTCAGCTCCGGGGGCAACAATCCCTGCGACGGGATCTGCAACAACGCCACCACCTTCTCGGTGAACGGCAGCTACTCGTCCGGGAACCTGGGCACGGGCGTGGTGTGCCGCCAGACCAAGTCGGTGGTCCACGGTGGCAACTGCGGCAACTTCGTCAGCTCGCGCTCGCTGTATGTCAACGGAACCAAGATGACCTGCAGCTACGGCAACTGGAGCTCGCTGCCCGCCAGCAGGAACGGCGGCTATTGCATCAGCACCACCACGGGCGACTACCCCTGGGCGTTCTTCACGCTCTGGTAGGCCGGCGGCACGGCGAAGAGCCGGCCCGGATCGAGGGCGGCTACTTGGCGACGAGGACGCAGTATCCTCTTTCGCAACGAGCGGCCATGTTCCGGCAGGGGGCGGCGTAGCAATCGACCACCCCCTTGGTGCAAGTCCCCAGGTAGCCTTGCGGGCCGAGCAGGCTGCAGATGCAACCTCCGCAGTAGTTGTCCACGGCCCTGCAATCGTCGTCGCTGGTGCACGCCCACTGTTCGGGCGGAGCGCATTCCTGATAGGCGCAGTCAACGCTGGGCGGAACGCAGGTGGCGCAGTTGGCGTTGCAGCAGTACCGCCCCGACGGGCAGAAGCCGCTCCCACAGGGGACCTTGGGGTTGCCCGAGTCAGGGGGCAGAGAGGCCAGGGCGTCGACGCCCAGCGCGGCCGCATCAGGCGGGCCGCCAAGCGCGGCGTCGATGGGCGACGAGCTGGGTTGGGCCGTATCCGGCGTGCTCCCCGCATCCGAACACAGGGGCAGATCGGTGCGGCAGGCCCCGTCAGCACCACCCCTGGACGATTTGCTGCCGCCGCAGCCTGAG
>CAZHUY010000251.1:0-8778 GCA_964535465.1 uncultured Myxococcales bacterium | reverse complement strand
CACTGTCCTCCAACCACACCCGCTTCGACAGATGCCCACTACCGGGCGGATACGGTGGGCCGTTCTGGTACGACCTCCTCAGGAAGTCACCTGCACTTCGAGATTCACGTCAAAGGCCAGTCCATCGATCCCGCGCCCATCCTGGGTCCTGAGCTGGTCATCCCACCGCAAGACACGGTCGCGCACGACGTGGCCGTGCACAACCAGAAGCTGCGCCTCAAACGCGAACGCCGCGCCCGCTGGCGCGCCCACCTGGCGGCCAAACGAGCAGCCGCTGGTCAGACGAGTAGGGAATAGCCGCAGAGAACTGAGGGCACAGAGGCGGAAGGGAGATGGAATTGCTCTCTTCTCCGGACTCTGTGTTCTCTGTGGTCAACTCTTCTATAATGCGTCGTATGAGCGAAACAGGTTCGAGTCTTGGCGGTCAACCACGGCGCAAGATGCAGGGTGCGGGCGGGACCCCGGGCGGGTTTGGCGAATTCTTCATCGGCGCGGGGCTGGCCGCTGTGGGTTTCTATCTGCTCTTCCACCGCGTGATGGTGCAGACCTCGTTCGGCCATCGGAGCGGTTTCGGCGGGTTCGGCCAGAGCTTCGGCCTGACCCTGCTGCCGCTGCTGCTCGGAATCGGGGTGCCACTCGCGGTTCGGCGATTACGACACATCGACGCCGCGATGGAGCGGGTCTAAGCTAGGGCGTGGAGACCTCCTCCATGCCCACGCTATCCCTACTCCCTTTCCCAACTCTCCTGACCATCACGATTCTGGGGTTCGGCTGCTCCAAAGCGAACGTGAATTCACCACCAAGATCCCCCGACGCGAAAGGCTCGGATTCTGCCGTGGACGGAGCCGGCCCGATCATTATGCCGTTCGATGTCCGGCCGGGCGAGGCAGGGCCTGGGTCCGAGGATGTGGCCTGTCGCCGCTCCGTCAACCTGAGGGGTGTGAGCATCACGCGCCCCGTCCCCTTCGACGTGGTCATCGTCGCTGACAATTCGGATAGCCTGAGTTGGTCACGCGACAACCTTTCGGCGGGACTGAAAAACCTGCTCGGCCGCGTGCACGGCCACGACGCCCGCTTCTTCGTGCTCACCACCACCCAATACGGGGCCGGCAGCCAATCCGCGGTTTCGCCCCTCACCGGCAAGGATACTGTCGGCTGGCGCGACGCGGTTTCAGGAGCGGCTTATCTGAACCCGGTGACGAGCTATCAACAGGAGTGTAACGGTGGCGACGGCGCCCCCATCCCTTGTCCGAAAGCGCCCCCGGACACCAGCAAAGCCTGGAAGGTCAAGGGAACCTGGCAATTCGCGATGCCGGGACCGGTCAGCGCGATCACCCCGGACATGGACGATGACGAGATCTCCGCCCAGCAGAAGCGCATCGCTGATGCCATCCTCGGTCTGGGCGGTGGCGGCTCACAGCAGGAGCAACCGATCTGCACGCTCCTCCGCACCATCGGACAAACGCCCACGACCTTGCCCAAGCACGCCGTGTTTGTCGTCCTGACCGACGAAGACGACACCAGCTCCCCTGACGTGTGTCTCGCAGGCTACGAGGCCAGCATGCAGGTTGGCAATCTCTCCGCGCCAAAAGAGAATTGCGACAGCAACTGCCCTGAGTACTCCTATCGTGCCTACCGGCACTATCAGGAGGAGCACCTGGAGTTCACCTGCCTGCCGGTTGACGACAAGGGGACATCGCATCCCGAACAGGCCACGCGCAAATCGTTGGTCACGAATGCCGTCTTGTACTCATGCGGTGGTGATGCGGGCCCGCCGTCCCGTACGTGCAGCGATGCGGAGCTCGGCAAGGCGGGCGTCGAGTGCGGCGCCGGAACCGTGGTCAGGGACTGCACTTATACCTGTGCCGACGCCGCGGGCACTACCGAGTGCGCCTTGGTCCGGACCGACAACAAGACAGACTTGTGTACCCAGGCCTTCGACGAAAACGGTGTTCACTACGCGAACATGGCCGACTATTGCGCCCAGAAGCGCCCAGGCGCGAAATGGGACCGATGCTACGTGACGGGCCAGAAACCCAGGGTCACCGACGCCGGCACCGCAAGCTACCAGACGGAACGAAACACCCCGCTCGTCTCCGCCAAGAGCACCTTGGATATGATCCAGTCCTTCAGGAGCAGCGCCGACCGTCTCATCGGCAAGGGCAACTACTCGGTCGAGACCATCGTGCTCGATCCTGCGTTCGACTGTCCGCTTCATTCCGGCCAAAGCTACGCGACCAATCTTCGCACCCTGGCCAGCAGCAACAGCGACGTGTTCTCCTTGTGCGACGATTACGCGCCCGCCATCGAACGCATCGCGACCTTCGCCGACTATCTCGTCCAAACCACCTTCGCGCTCGATCTCGACGATTATGAGGCGGTCGAATCGGTGGTCGTAACCCAGAAAAAGGGACAGCAGCGCACGGTGGCGTCATCCGGCTACAGCTATGACCGTGCGGCGAAGCTCCTACGGTTCAACGCGGGCGTGCTCACCGCCCAGGACGAATCGCTCGCGGTAGGTGTGGCCCGCGAGTGCCACCGAATCATCCAATAACCCACCGTTCACACTCTCCCGGCGAGTCGATCGAGGATTCCGCTCAGGGTTTCGCGCCGAGAAGATAGGTCGCGTGAACCGGCCACCAATGATCACCTGAAAACCGGCCACCACGGAGCCGACCGAGACGTTGACGCGGAAAGGGCCATGTGGTCCGACCGCGAGGACCAACGTCTTGGACGAAGAGAAGCGAGAGCAAATACTGGCGCTTGGGCGCCTGGGATGGTCGCTACGGCGAAATGAGCGCGAGCTGCATGTCCGTCGAGAGACGGCGGGCGTTTACTTGCACGCAGCGGGAATCGCGAGCCGGCGTGGAGGGCGGGTCTCAAGCTGGCCGCCCCAGCATCGGCGACTGCAGAGGCAAAACCGGCCACCACGGACCAGGTGATCAGCGACTCTCAGGGGGGCCGCCGGGTTGTCGTTACCGCAAACACCCGCCGTCATTCCAGGGGGAATGCACGGGATCAAGGGCGGGGCCGAGCGGATCGACACTGTGTCGTCATGGCCAGCAGCAAAGCAATAACCGGCCGCAGGATGGCCATCATGGCCTTCCCCATCGAATGCGTCGCGCCTGCGATTCACGACGTCACTCCTGTCGACGTCTCGCCCGAAAGATCATCGCCAGCGGAACTGTTGGTGGCACGCGGCGCACGTGCCTTCAATGTCAGCGGTGGAGCGGGTGGCCTGCTCCAAGTCGGACTTGTTGGCTGATTGCTGGAGTTGCGTGGCCCCCACGACCAGCTTTTGAGCTAGATTCGAAAAGCCTTGGTCGCCGCTCGACGTGCGGGTTATGTCCGCCAGCCAGCGCGCGGTCTGTCCCAGCGACTCTCCGTCCCTCGCGACGGCTGCGAAACCGGAAGGCGAGGGGTGTTGGACGACCATCAAGGCCAGATGGCTGGTCGCCGATCCCCAGGAGGCTCGGATACGGTCCATACCGTCGTTCATGTCACTCGGCGCGCCCTTCGCGGTCACCACGGGTGGCGCGAGTGAGCCGTTGCCGGCGGCCTGCACCGCCATGCCCGCGCGGTACACGAGAACCTCGCCGCCCATCCATCCTGTCCAGGCAGCCAAGATTGCGACGCCGATCACCGCACCCGCCGTGGCAGCTCCGGTCACCGGACGACGTGATGCACGTGCGAGTCTGATGGTGGCCAGCACACCGAGTGCGGCGGTCAGAAAAGCCCCGAAGCCAAGGTGCAGCCATCGCCACAGCTGGACTCCACCAGGCCAGGGCACGGTGGCATTCGCAACCAGCCCGAAGGTGAAGGTCGCGAAGGTGATACTCGCGGTGGTCACCAGGGCGACGTCGCCGACCCGCGTCCACTCCGACGAGCGTCGCCAAAGCGCCATCAGATACGCGAGGATGATGATCGCGAACCCCCCGAGCGTGAAGTGCACGAGCAGGGGATGGACTGTTTCCAATCGTATGACGTGGAGCATGCGTTAGCCCCCAGATCCCGCTTGCGTTCACAAATGTCGGCTTGTTCGAACTACCCGAGCAATGCCTTGGAGCTTCGACAGCATCCAGTCTGGGTGGAGCAAAACAGCCACGAGTGTTGGCACGAAGTCACCAGCGATCCTCGGCCGCCAGGCCTGCGATTAGCCCTGCTGGTGCGCACAGTAGCCCCTTCCTCATGGTCATCCCCTCCTTCGCTCCGTCGAGAAGTATGGGGCAGGTTGGGAGGCGGTCCAGCACAGACTTGGAGACTTGCGTTTTGCGCAAGTTGTTCGCAGCCATAACCCGAAACGCGATCAGTGAACGCTGGCGGTCTTCGATCAATGCGCCTGGTGCTTGCGGGCGGGTGACGATACGGCCCACTGGCCGTCTTCCAACGCATGCTGCACAACCTGGGATTCGCCAACCCCACTCCGCCGCCTTCGTCCCTACGCCCCACAGGGACTCCGGGAGAGACTCTCCTTTCCATCGCGCTGGTGGCCGGACATGAGCGTGCTGAGTTTGCGTGTCATGTTCTTCTCCTCCTACGGACGTCGCAGAACCACGTACAGGCTGGCGTCGCCGTGCCTGATCAACAGGAGAACCCCTGTCTTCAGGTCCGCCTTGGCAAGCGCCTGCTCAAGATCGTTCACCCCCGTGACCTTCTGCCGGTTCACCTCGGTAATGAGATCCCCCTCGCGAATGCCGGCCTCGGCCGCGAGACCGCCATCCTCCACGCCCGCCACCAGGACGCCGGTTTGGCCCTGATACCCGAGCTGGCGCGCCACGTCCGGGGTGAGCGGTTCCACCAGCAACCCGAGACCCGAGACACTGCCGCGTGGGTGCGCGCCCTGTTTGGGCTCGGCCCTCGGGGCACTCAACTGCCCCACGGTGGGCTTGAAGGTCTGTTCCTTGCCACCACGAAGGACGGTCACGTCGACCTGACTGCCCGGCGCCGTGTCGGCCGTGAGATTGCGCAGTTGTTGCGAGCCATCCACCGGCTTGCCCTGATAGCGCACGACTATGTCTCCCGTTTTGAGGCCGGCTTTCTCGGCGGGGGAGTTGGGACTGACCTGCGTGACCAAAGCGCCCTTAGGCTCTCCACCGGTCTGAGGGATAGGCACTTGAAACTGTCGCGCCAATTCGGGGGTTAGATCTTGGACGCCGATACCCAGCATGCCCCGCTTGACCGTGCCCCCCTTCAGCAGCACGGGCATGATCCTCTTGACCATTTTGGAGGGAATCGAAAAACCGACGCCCGAGTACTGGCCCACACTGGTGGCAATGGCGGTGTTGACGCCGATCACCTCGCCGCGCATGTTGACCAGAGGCCCGCCAGAGTTCCCCGGGTTTATCGCGGCATCCGTCTGCAGGAAGTCTTCGAAATCCGCAATCCCGACGTTCGCCCGGCCGGTGGCGCTGATGATCCCCGAGGTGACGGTTTGGGTCAGGCCGAAAGGCGCACCCACGGCCAGGACCAGGTCACCCACGGAAAGTGCGTCTGAATCGCCGAGCGCGGCCAGCGGCCAGTCTGCCGGGACCGGACCCTTGAGCTGAATGATGGCGATGTCGGTCTTGGGATCGGTGCCCACAACCTTGGCGTCAAATGAGCGGCGGTCCGCCATGATGATCTTGAGGACGTCGACATTACGAACGACGTGATAATTGGTCAGGACGTGGCCCTGTTTGTCGATGATGATGCCTGAGCCCAGGCCATGTTCAGGAACCCGAGGCTTACGCTGTTGGTCCTGCAGGCCGAATTGATTGCCGAAAAAGTGCCTGAGGAATTCATCCCCAAAGGGGAAGGGCAGCTCCTGTCTGCGCTGCTTGACCATCTTCTCCGAGGATACGCTGACCACGGCCGGGCTGATCTGTTTGGCCACCGCCGCATAAGCTGCGCCCAGTGCTCGAGCCGGCGCAGTGATCTCTGGGGTGAGGCTGGGCTGATCGGCAGTCTGTGCCGTAGTCGTGGTCGCGCACAAAACCGAAATCGCCATGGAGGCGACAGACGCGAGTCTCAACTGGTTGGACATGTTCCCTGACTTAGATATCCAAACCAACCAGAAGTGGCCCTGGAACCCGGGCGCTCGACTTGTCCTGGTGGGGCCCCGTCCGGTCGAGGCTCTAGGGCGCGGGCACGTAGCTGATGGACTGTCCGCCGATCGAAATGTTCGCCATCAGGCCGCCGATGGGTTTGACGAAAACGGCGATGCCATCGCGGAAGGCCACCTTTTCCGCCGCTCCGGCCTTGAGCGCAGTCCCCTCGGCCTGTCCGGTGAAGCTCAGGCCCTGGTTGATCATCCGGTCGAGCGCTGCGCTGTCCCGGAAAAGGATCAACTCGTCGAAGGTCTGTCCTCCGGCCTCCAGGCCGACGCTGGCCGACTTCAAGCTGGCGTAGCCAAGCACGTTACCATTCCGGAAGACCACGCCTCGTCCGTACTCGCCGCCGACGATGAAGCCGCCCGCACCAACCTTTGGAAAGACGGCATAAGCATGCGAGTTCTGCAGCTTGCCACTCAAGGTCGGGTCGGCGGTCTGCATCTCGGCCAGGGCGTTGCGAGCATCGAGCGCGAGGTCTCTCTTGCCTTCCGTGGTCTTCGGCGCGGTTGCACAACCTAGCATGAGCACTCCCACCAGCCCCAAAATGCCAATGCGGATAGTCTTCATGAGCTTCCTCCGTTGCTATGTGCCTGCATGACTTGGACCATGGCACGCGCGGCCCGGTTCGTTGCCGCGACGACGCATGTGGTGCTCATGCGTCTCGAGGCACACTTGTCCGCCCTACGCTCCGAGGCCATCGGGTCGCGTCTGACGAGGCAATTCCATTGTCTACGGGAAGGTCAGCTTGCCGAACAGTCCGTGCTGCTCGTCAGACGGCCCCGCGGTGAAGAACAGATCCTCGGCCGAAAACCCGCCGGCGCCCGGCCCGAAGGTGATGGACCACAACCCGTCGATGACGATGGCCGTGCCCGTGGCATCGACAATCGGCCCCAGGAAGGTGGCCTCCATCGACGTCCCTGTCAGCGATACGTCGTACACATCGATGCGTCCGTCGCCGAAGTTCCCTACCAGCAGGCGCTCTCTGGGTTGCATCCTGGTGGCGGTGATGTCGGTCTTGTTCGCCATGAAGGCCATGCCCCACGGCGAGTTCAGGGCACCGCGCGAGAGGAGGCGACCCCTAAAGCGGCCATCCGTGTCGAACACGCTGACGAGGCCGTTACCCGCGCCTTTGACGTCGTCCTTGGCGTCGGCGTCCTGCAGGGCATAAGCCACCAGGATCTGGCCTCGATGGGCCAACACGTTGAATGGGGCGTAGCCACCCGGCAGACAAGGATCCACGAAAGCGCCGGCCCTGGGCGCCGGCTTGTAGTTCGTGTCGAACACATCCACGCGGTTGTTGTGGAAATCAGCAGCCAGCAGCAGGGTCGTACCATCGACGCTGGAGATGGTCAGGCCCTTGTACACGGCGTTGTTGCCCGAGTTGTCCGCCCGGAGCACAGCCGTGTTGGCGTCCGCCGGGCTCCAGCCCGAGATGGTCCCATCCTCGGTGGCGAAGATGAAGAGATCCCCCATGAACGCCGCAGCGTTGTCGTTGAAGACCTGGCCTGTGGGGGCCGACGGCGACTGCCCCCCGTTGGGGGGCGGAACCGTGACCCGAAGCTTGGAAGTGCCGGCCGAGTCGAAGACCAGCGATAGCCCGGTGCCATTGGCGTTGATCCACGCCACGCCACTGGGATTGAAGGCCAGACCCCACGCATTCACCAGACCGGTGTCGATGACCGCGGCCACACCCGGTTGGTCAGCGATCAGATTGGTCTGGGTCGCGGCCGGGGCCTTTTGGTCTTGCAGGTGCGCCCTCTTGCACATCATGCCGCTCATCCCAGCATCGTGCCCCGCCGAGTTGCTGGCAGCGGCATCTTGGCTCTTCACCGTCTCGGCCGCCGATGCACTCCCCATTTCCTTCAGGTCGCACGAAGCAACCGTGAACAAGCTCAACACACACAGTACACCCGTTCTAAGCATCGTTCCCTCCCTCTCTGTCTCTGTTCCAAGCTGGTATCGCCAGCAACGCTCTGGAGCGACTGTAGCGCCGAAGCAATCGGCGGCAAGCCACGGGGCGCCGTCGGAGACGTGATTGTCGGGAGAACACGCAGCGAGACTGGACCCTCGTCTGAAAAATGCCGGTCGTGCGTGGGTGCCCAGGGCCGAGGGCGTCTTCACTTGCCGCTCGATGGAGAAGACGACTTGGTGCTGTCTATTTCGCTGCGACAGACGGGAACAGCTACGTGTACGATTATCGAGGTGTCTTCAAGAGCTTGAAAGGAATGCCCGTGGACGCGAAGCTCTACACGAAGAGGAGCATCATCGTGAACTAGGGGAACCAGTACGGCTAGCGCTACAACTACGAGTGGCGGCCATGAGGCCGATGTGAGCTTCCCGGCCCATAGGACCTGGTTCCGCCAGTCCGGATCTCTAGCGTGTTGGGGCGGCCGAGCCAGCCCGCCCGGCGGCGTTGCTCCTGGTTAGAGACGTCGAGCCTGCGCCTCGTCGCGCCGTGCCGGACGGGTGGCTCGCCCATCGGAGCATGACAACGCCTTCGCCCGCAGCTTGCGCAGATTCCGCCGTGAGCTGCAGCATTTGCGCGTTCAGCGGAGAAGCCGCAATGACATCCGTGCGACATTATTTCCGCGACCCCTCTCTCTCAATTGAGAGTAGCCTGGCAGACGCTGAGCTGCCTAACACTACTGCTTGAGAAAATGGCTAATCCGTCGGTGTTCACGGGCATGAG
>CAZHUY010000250.1:5048-8892 GCA_964535465.1 uncultured Myxococcales bacterium | reverse complement strand
GGGCGACGAGCGCACCTACGCCAACGTGCTGGCGGTGCGCGCCGTGCACTCCAAGGACGGCATGACCGCCGACTGGGTGCCGCTGCCGCACGACGTACTCTCGACCATCTCGTCGCGCATCGTGAACGAGGTGCGTGGCATCAACCGCGTGGTCTACGACATCTCGTCCAAACCGCCGGCCACCATCGAATGGGAATAGCCGCTCCCCTTCTGGCGGCCCTGGCCGCTACTTTCGTGGCGGGCCCCGCCAAGGAGGCCCCGAGCGCCCTGATACGCCCCTTGGCCGAGGCGGAGGTGAACTGGAGCGCGGGCACCGTCACGGCCAGCGCCGGCGCCGCCGCTGACACCCGGATGCCGGGACCGCAGACCGCCCGGCCTGGCGCCGAACGACGCGCGCGCGCGGCAGCCGCCGACAAGCTGCGCACGGCTCTGCGCCTGCTGCCCGTGCGCAAGGGCCTCGGCCTGACGGACAAGGAGATCGCCTCGGCCCTGGCCAAGGCCAGTCCCCGGCGCACCGAGTACCAATCGAATGGCGGGGTGGTGCTGTGGCTGCAGGTGAGCTTCGCCGATCTCGGCGAAGGTCCGTCACCGTCCCCAAGCCCGGTCACCCTGGCCGCCAAGAGCATGGAGTTCCAGGCGCGGCCGCTCGCCCTGGTCGATGGCAAGGAGGCGATTCTGCACAGGGTCGTCTACCAGCAAGGGCAGGCGCCGGCCCAGGCCCTCCCGGTTCAGGTGGATGCCCAGGGCCGCATCGTCCTGGGCAAGGGTCCCGCGCTCACCCCGGAACAACTCGCCGCCGGACCGGTTGTGATCTACCTTCAGCGGGTCCCATGAGTGCTCGCCGCCTCACAGTCATCGCACGAACCTCGCTCTTGTTTGGCGCGTGGCTGAGCCTTGCGCTGGCGCGCCCGCTGGCGGCCCAAGACAACGATCAGGTCATCACCAGCGAGGCCCCCATCGTGAACCGAAACGCGATGCAGGCCGAGCAGCGGGCCTTGGCGGACGCCTTCCGGCAGGCCACCGAGGGTGCCTTTCAGGATCTGCTCAAGGAGGCCGGCCTCGAGGGACAGCCGCTGTCTCCCGGCCTGGCCCAGCTCAAGGCCACACTGGCCAGCAAGGGTCAGCGCTTCGTGCGTGGCTACCGCATTCTGGAAAAAGACGAGAGCAACGGAATCTTGCGACTGCAGGTTGACGCCGACGTCAACTTGGCCCTTCTGCGCCGGGAAATCGAGAAGACCCGGGGGGCCCTCCCGCCGACCGGCACCTCCACGCCCCCCGCCAGCTTCGGCGCGCTCCTGCTGGGCGGAGATCTTCCCGAGGACGTCCGCGCCACCGTGGCCAACGTGCTGGGCAGCAGCGGCGCGCGCGTGCAAGCCACCACCGTGCGCGACGAGGCCGCCCTGGTCGCCGCCGCCGCCAAACAGAACGGCCAGGCCCTGTGGGTCTCGAGCACGTGGTTCAACGAAGGGAGCGTGCGCGGCAGCGCCCATGTCTCGCACCGCTGCGAGCTGCGTGCTCGCCTGCTGCCGGTGGGGCCGGCTGGGCGGCCCGCGCTGCTCGACCGTACCCTGTCCGAACGGGGGTTTGCCCGGGATGAGGCGGCGGCCCGCCTGACCTGCGCGAAGGCCGCGGCCTCCGGCTTGGCCCAACACGTGGCCGAGCTGTTGCGTCCCGTGCCCGCGGCCAGCCGGTACGTGAGCGTGGATCTCGATGTGATCGAGCCCGCGGCCCTGCTGACCGTCGTTCAAACCCTGAAACGCTTGGGCGCGGTCAACGCCGTCGAGGTCCGCCGTGTGAGCACGCGCCAAGCCGAGATCCGGGTCTTCACCCGCATGAGCGGACGCGAGATTCAAGCCGGCCTGCTACGCGACATCGCGGGTCGCCTGACCCTGACCGAAGTGAAACCGCCAACCGATCGGCTCACGCTCCAGGCACGTCTGCGCCAAGCCGCCGAATCCCAACCGGCCGCAGGGGCCGAACCTCCTGCAAGCACGCCATGAGAACCATCGCCGCCGTCGTCCTGTCCCTGTGCCTGCTGGCCGGTTGCGCCACCGCCCCTCCCAAGGCCACCATTCCCTTCCAGGTGGAATGCAACGTTCCCGATGCCGCGCTCTTCGTCGACGATGCGCTGGTGGGGCGGGTAGGGGAATGGGCCAAGCCCGGCAAGTTTCTGCATCCCGGCTTCTACCGAATCGAGATCCGCCACCCCAGGTTCTATTCGCACTTGGAAGAGATCAGCGTAAGCGATGGCGGCTCGGCGCAGATCAAGGCCCAACTTCACCCCTCGCTGGAATAGCCCCCGGCACGCTCTCGGCAACGCCCATCCTAATATGGACGGCTCGGCGCCTGCGGTATCGGGCCATGCCTGCCGGAACCGCGGAAGAACGCCACGCGTTGCCGATCTTGTAGTAGCCTGAAGACCGTCCGAAAGCGGACGTACTCCGTTGTCTTATGCCAACCGGGTTCTTGCAGCAGCAATCTAAATGAGCTGCCCGGCCTGCGCCTAACCTCACCTAACGAGGATCCCGTTCGACAACTCCAAGGAGTCGTTCATGCACTCGAAATTCGGCGTGTCGTTTGTCTCCGCGTTTTTCGCCTTGGCCTGCCTGGGCTCCGGCGCCTGCTCTGACGACGTGGGTTCAGCACCGAGCAAGACCAAGAGCAGCGCGGGGTCCAGCGGCTCCTCGAGTTCCAAGAGCGGCGGGAGCGGAGGAAGCAGCTCCTCCCGCAGCGCCTCCGGTGGCAAGACCACGACAAGCTCGGCTAGAAGTGGCGGCAGCAGCTCGTCCAAGTCCGAGGGCGGGTCGAGCGGCGGCTCCAGCAGTTCGAGCAGCAGCTCGTCGTCGGGCGCCTCTTCGGGCGGTGTCAGCACGAGCTCCAAGGGCGGATCCGGCGGTTCAGGCGGGACGAGCTCCGGCACCGGGGGCACCACCAGCACCTCGTCGTCGGCCAGGGACGCCGGCGTGCGCGACACTCCCCCCGACGCTTCGCGCGACACCAGAACGCGAGACACACGCACCACCCCTGACGTGCCGACCGTGGTCGGAGAGGATGGTCCCAGCAGCAATACGGGCGACGACGGCTGCACGGATGTGGTGGCCAACCTGACCTTGCAGGAGATTGCCGTCTATCAGTCGATCAAGATCCCCATCATGAGCGCGGGGTCCGAGGTACCTGCGGCGTCGCGCAAGAACGCCATCGTGGTGGGCCGCAACACCATGTTCCGCATCTTCGTGAACGTGGGGTCGGGCTGGGCCGCGCGCGACCTCTCGGCGCGACTGACCCTGACGCCGGCCGGCGGCGGAGCCACCCGCTACTACGTCAAGCAGTCGATCAGCGAATCATCGACCGACGCCAAGTTGGCCAGCACCTTCGCCATCAACGTCCCGGCCAGCGCCTTGACGGGCGAGACGCGCTATTCGGTGCAGGTCGTCGAGTGCAGCAACACCTCGGGCGACGCGGGCAAGGCGCAGTTCCCGGCCACCGGCGACACCGACCTCGGACTCACGACCACCGGTGGTCTGAAGGTCAAGATCATCCCCATCAAGGTCGGGGATCTGGCTCCTGACACCTCGGAGAGCTCGCTCGGCGTCTACGCCAAGACGATGAACGCCATGTACCCCATCACCTCCGTGAGCTTCTCCGTTGGTGACACCCTGTCCACCAGCGCGCCGTTCAACTGGACCTCCGTGCTCGAGCAACTGCGCTCCAAACGAGCCAAGGATGCCCCGGCCGCGGACGTCTACTATTTCGGCCTGGTCAAGCCCGCCGCGACCTTCCGCGAATATTGCCGAAACGGCTGCACCGCCGGCATCGGCTATGTGGTGACGAACACCAGCATGGC
>CAZHUY010000250.1:0-5038 GCA_964535465.1 uncultured Myxococcales bacterium | reverse complement strand
GCTCAGGTAGTGCAGCGGCAGCTTGATCTCATAGGTCGCGCCGCCATCGGTCTTGGCTATGTCGACAAGGCGTCCGCCTACACCATGGCCCACGAAGTGGGACACAACCACGGGCGCCAGCACGCCCCCTGCGTCCCGGCCGGCGGCAGCATCTCCGGGGTCGATCCCCGATACCCGACCGCCAACGCCGGGCTGGGGGTATGGGGTTGGGATCCGAGCACCCTGACCCTGTTCGATCCCAACAAGAGCAGCAGCACCACCGACAAGACCAAGTACACCAACACCGATATCATGGGGTACTGCAACACCCAGTGGATCAGCGACTACACCTATGCGGCCCTCACCACGCGCGTGGCCTCGGTGAACGGTGCCAGAACCCACAGCATCTCCTCGGACGTGTCCAAGTGGAACGTTCTGCTGATCGACGACAAGGAACCGCGCTGGGGCATTCCCTTCGACACCGAGGTGCCCGCCGAGGGCGAGCCCGAAATGGCCACGGTATTCGATGAGCAAGGCGTGGCCTTGGAGAACATCGTGGTCTACCGCACCGAGATCGGCGATGTGGATGCCAGCATGGTCTGGGTGCCGGCTCGCAAGCCCAACTGGTACTCGGTGCAGGTGACAGGCGTCCCCCCGCACCCCTTCAGCGCCCCCATCTCCGTGCCTCGCCCGTGACCCTGCTATAGTGGCGGGCGTGTCGGTTCCCACCTCGCCCGCGACGGCCCCCGATGCCGAGCTCTTTCGGCTGGCGGGTAAGTTGCGGGCGGTGGGCCAGGCCTTGGACCAACGCTTTCTCGACAAGGGCGAGCTGGTGCGGCTCATGCTGGTCACGCTGCTGGCCGGCGAGCACATGCTCATCGTCGGCCCGCCGGGAACGGCCAAGTCGGCCCTGGTGCGCACCCTGGCGCGCCACCTCGAGGCCCGCACCTTCGAGTACCTGCTGACCCGATTCTCCGAACCGAGCGAGCTGTACGGCCCGGTGGACATCAAAGCCTTTCGCGAAGGCCAGTACTTGCGGCGCAGTGAGGCCATGCTCCCGCAGGCCGAGATTGCGTTCCTCGACGAGATCTTTCAGGCCAACTCGGCCATCCTGAATTCGCTGCTGACCATCCTCAACGAGCGCCGCTTCTTCACCGGCAAGGAGTCCATCAAGGTTCCGCTCTGCTCGCTCTTCGCCGCCACCAACCACGTCCCCAACGACGAAGTCCTGCAGGCGGTGTTCGACCGTTTCCTCATCCGCGCCTTCTCCCAGAACCTGGACAGCTACCATTTTCGTGGGTTGCTCGACCATGGCATCCAGGCGGAGATCAGCGAGGAAGACGTGCCCGCGCCGCTGGCCAGCGTGGCCGACCTGCGCACGGTCCACCGCTCGATGCGCCGGCTGCTGGCCTTCCCCGACGACTTTCTGGCCACCTACAAGGGGTTGGTGTTTCAGATCCGCTCCGAGGGCGTGGCCTTGAGCGACCGCCGGGTGATCAAGCTGCTGAAGCTGTTCGCCGCCAGCGCCTTGCTCGACGGCCGCCCGCAAGTCGACGAGGGTGACTTCTTCATCCTGCGCCACGTGTGGAACAGCACCGATCAGGCGCAAATCCTAGACGACATCGTCAAGCCCGTGCTCGATCGCCACGCGCTCGCGCACCCCGAGTCGCGCCGGCGCGGCTCGCTGCCCGCCGATCTGGACGCGCTCCTGGCCGAGCTCGGCGCCATTCGCGCTCTGCTGCTGGGTGGGCAGGGGGTCTCGGACGTACAGCTCTTCTCGCAACTGCGCAACCTGCAGGACATCAAGGTCGCGCTCTCCGCCATCGGCAACGAAACCGCGCAGAAAATGGTGGGCGAGGTGGACAAGATGTTGGAAGGAATCTTCGAGTCTTCACGATGGAACGGGTAAGCAAGAAGAACAGGGCTGACGGCAAGGACGAGCTGGACGTCCCGCGGGCGCCCAAACGCAAACAGGCCTTCTCGGTCTTCGGCGGCCCCGTGGAAAAGGCCGGCGACAGCAAGGAACTGGGCAAGCTGGCGGATCTGCTCAACCCCGATCCGGGGCTGGCGCGGGCTTTGACCCACGGCTTTCACAGCTACGCCGGGCGCATGCACCCCGGGACCGCACGCCCCGTGATCGAGCGTTTCTCGCAACCGGGGCAACGCGTGCTGGATCCCTTCTGCGGCAGCGGAACCGTTCTGGTCGAAGCCATGGCGGCCGGGCGTAAGGCCACGGGCAGCGACGCCAGTCCGCTGGCCGTCATCATCGCGTCGGTGCGCACCAGTCCGCTGGGCCTCCTCGGCCGCCAGCGGCTGCTGGAGACCGCTCACCTGATCGCGGAGGAATCGGCCGAGCGGGCCCGCAAACGCCAGCGCCCCGACATCCCCCCCTGGGCCCGCGCCGAGAGCGCCCGCTTTTCCCCGCATGTGGCGCTGGAACTGTATGGGCTACGCGAACTCATCGGGGAAACCGAGGAGGACGAGGTGGGGCGGGCCCTGCGCGCCTGCCTGTCATCCCTGTTGGTGAAGTTCATGCGCGGCCAAGACGATGAGCAACCTCGCCGTATCGGCCGAGGCGTGCCCTCGCATTTCTTCGCCAG
Source organism: uncultured Myxococcales bacterium (assembly GCA_964535465.1). Lineage (GTDB taxonomy): Bacteria > Myxococcota_A > Polyangia > Fen-1088 > Fen-1088 > Fen-1137. Next base: position 2,459 of record CAZHUY010000250.1, on the reverse strand, counting down.
TCGCGTCGAGGAACTGACGCGCAGCCTGGAAGCCCTCGAGCGCCGGGTGCCCGCCGGCACACCGGCCCCCAAGATCCGAGTGGCGGATGCCCGCGCTCTGACCACCGTGCACGATCACAGCGTCGACATGATCCTGTCCTCGCCACCCTACGCCGGCACCTACGACTACGCCGAGCACCACGACGTCCGTTTTCTGTGGCTGGGCTTGTCGCGCGAGAAGCTGGATCGGGTTCAGGTGGGCGCACGCGACGAGGGGTTGGGCTCGGCGGCGGCCCGCTGGCACAACGATCGCCGGCTTTGGCTGGCCGAGATGGCGCGAGTCACCCGACCGGGCGCCGCGCTGATCCTGCAGGTCGGGGACGGCGTGGTCTCCGGCCAAGCCGAAGACGCGGCCGAGAACATCGCACGCGACGCCAGCAAGCTGGGGCTGAATCCCGTGGCGCGGGTCTCCCAGGCTCGCCCTCCTCGCGATCAGCGCCTGCGACGAATCTTCGAGGGTCGGCCACGCCGCGAGCACATCCTGCTTTTGCGCCGAGGTTGAATGCTCTCCCAGCTTGTGCGCACCCTGCGCGAGCACGATCTCCTGGCGTCCGGCGAGCGCCTGCTGGTGGCCGTGTCGGGCGGCCCCGATTCCACGGCGCTACTGCATGCACTGCACCATTTGTCGCTCCGCCTTCGCGTCGAACTGCGCGCCGCGACCGTGGATCATGGGTTGCGCCCCGAATCGGCCGCCGAAGCCTCGTTGGTGGCGCAACGCTGCCGCGCCCTCGGTGTCCCCTGTGACGTCCTCACCGTCGATGTGAAGGCGGCACGTGGTCCGCATGTTTCGCTGCAGGAGGCGGCTCGCAACGTTCGCCTGCAAGCCCTGGAAGAGTCGGCCTCGCTCCACGGCTGCGCGCGCGTGGCGCTAGCCCACACGGCCGACGACCAAGCCGAGACCGTGCTCTTTCGCATTCTGCGCGGCACCGGCCTGGCGGGATTGGCGGGCATTCCCTACCAGCGCGGGATCTTCATCCGGCCACTGCTCGACGTCCGCCGCGCCGCGATCCTGGCCTACTTGGGCAAACGACGCGTTCCCTTCATCGAGGATCCGTCCAACCGCAATCGCCACTTCGCGCGCGTGCGCATTCGCCACGACGTCCTGCCCGCGCTGGCTCACGAAAACCCCAAGGTGGTCGAGGCCCTGCTGGCTCTGGCCCAGCAGGCGCGCGCGCTGCAGCCGGCCGACCTGGAGCCGGCGGCCCTGCCCAAGCTTCCCCCACGCACCGCGGCCCTGGTGCGCAGGCTGGCAGCGGAGGGCAGGGGCACACGGCGCATCTCGGTTCCTCAAGGCGAGGTGGTGGTCAGCTACGGTAAGGTGGCCCTGCGCGCGCGCGGCGCCGCCGCGGTTTCAGCCCCCGTGGGTCTCGCCACGCCCATCGCCGGCCCCGGCATCCATCGTCCCCCCGGTCACGAACAAGGGCCCGCCCTGGAGATCAGCGAGAGTCGCCAGGCTCCAGCCGAAGGCGCGACCTTCGACCTGGCTCAGTTGCGCTTCCCCCTGCAGCTACGCACCAGGCGCCCCGGTGATCGCATGCGCCCGCGCGGCGGGCGTGGCAGCCGCAAGCTCTCCGATCTGCTGGTGGACGCCAAGATCCCTCGCGAGCAACGCGCGCACCTACCTGTGCTCACCGATGCCCAGGGCAGTGTTCTTTTCGTGGCCGGCCTGCGTCCGTCGGAGATCGCGCGTCCCTCACGCCTCACCGAGCGCTGGGTGGTGGTTCGACTCTTGCACGCGCCGACGGGGAACTGTCGTTGACGCCGCACCGTTTGCTGTGAATACTTCGATCAGCCATTAAAGGATATCGCGTGCGTCACAGCCATAAGACCATTCTCGTCTGGGTCATGCTGCTCTTCCTGTTCTTCCTGGTCTGGCAGCTCTTCAACCCTCGTGCGACCGATCAACGGTTGGCCTTCTCCGAATTCATTCAGAAGGTCGAGAAATCCCCCGGGGACTTCAAGGCGGCTCCCATTCAGATCCGCATGAGCGGCAACACCGCCGAGTTCCGAGGGGTTCTGAAGAAGGACAATGAGCCCTTCGTGTCCACCGGCTATATCGGTGAGCAGACCCTGGACAAGCTGAACCGCGCTAACATCCCCTACGAGATCTCGCGCGAGACCGAAGGGGGGTTCTGGCAGCAGATCCTGATCACCTGGCTGCCCATTATCGTGGTGGCCGTGGTCTTCCTGCTCTTCATGCGCCAGCTGCAGGTGGGCGGCGGCAAGGCCATGTCCTTCGGCAAGTCCAAGGCGCGGCTTCTGTCGGAGAACCAGCGCAAGATCACCTTCGCCGACGTGGCCGGTATCGAGGAGGCCAAGGACGAGGTCGAGGAGATCATCGCCTTCCTCAAGGACCCCAAGAAGTTCACCCGTCTGGGTGGCCGCATTCCCAAGGGTGTGCTGATGATGGGCCCGCCCGG
>CAZHUY010000249.1:0-8897 GCA_964535465.1 uncultured Myxococcales bacterium | reverse complement strand
GCGGTCGCCGCCAGCAACCGGCGGACGGTTCTTGCGGAAGGCGTTCTTGACGGCTTCTTCATTGGCGAAGATGTCCGCGTGGTCGAATTCGACGGACGTCAGGATGACGGTGTGCGGACGGTAGTGCAGGAACTTGGACTTCTTGTCGAAGAAGGCGGTGTCGTATTCGTCGCCTTCCACCACGAAATCGGGGCCTGCGCCCAGTCGCCAAGATTGTCGGAAGTTGAGCGGGACGCCGCCGATCAGGAACGACGGATCGCGGCCGGCCTGGGCCAGCACGAAGGACATGAGCGAGGAGGTGGTCGTCTTGCCGTGGGTGCCGGCCACCACCACGGAACGGCGGGTGCTGAGGAACAGCTCGGAGAGCAGGGCAGGGAAGGAGATGAGGGAGATGCCACGCTCCTGGGCCGCCAGCACCTCGACGTGATCGCGTCGGCAGACGTTTCCCACAACCACGCGATCCGGAGCCCAGTCCAGGTTGGCGGGGCGAAACCCCTCCATGACCGGGATGTTCAGCTGGGCAAGCTGAGTCGACATGGGGGGATAGACATGCTCGTCCGAACCCCGCACCTCGTGACCCGCGGCACGCAACAGACCGGCGAGAGAACCCATGCCCGTTCCGGCAATGCCTATCAGGTGCAGCTTCATCGAATGTGGACCATGCGGATGAGAACCGGAGCGAGGTCTCGGGGCTCTATCTCCAACGGCAACCGCCGCCTGTCAACCGCCGACTTCACTTTCTTCAAAATTGCGTGCCAGCGGGTGAATTCAAGTCTTTCCTAGAAACAAGATTTCGTTACCCTGCGCTCGCATGTCGCAGATGACTTTCGAAGCCTGGTTCGCCAGCCGTAATCCTGGAATCCCGGTGGCGGGCGCGTTGGCGGTGTTGCGTTTGGCCGAGGAGGGCGCCACCGTGCCCTTCATCGCGCGCTACCGCAAGGAGCAGACCGGCAACCTGGACGAGGTCGCGATTCGCGCGGCCATCGAGGGCAAGGAGGCGTGGGACACCATCCTCAAGCGGCAGGTCTTCATCGTGGAGGAGATCGAACGTCAGAAGAAGCTGACGCCCGAGTTGCGCGAGAAGGTCATGAGCACGTTCGATCTGACGATGCTGGAAGACCTGTACTTGCCCTACAAGCAGAAGCGCAAGACCAAGGCGGTCATCGCGCGCGAGGCGGGTTTGCAGCCGCTGGCTGACTGGCTGTGGGACTGCGCGCACGGCGAGGCCACGCCCGGTCCCGGCGAGACCCCGGACGGTCGCGCGGCCGCGTTCTGCAATGCCGACAAGGGTGTGGCCGACGTGGACGCCGCCTTGAACGGGGCGGTCGAGATTCTGGTCGAGCGGCTCTCCGAGGACGCGGAGCTGCGCGCGGATACGCGCAAGCGCTTCTTCGACGAGGGCTTTGCCAAGACCCGCAAGGGCGACAAGGCCAAACCCGCCAGCAAGTTCGAGAACTACTTCTCGTTCGAAGAGCCGGTGGCGAACCTGCTCAAGCCGGAGAACTCGCACCGCTACCTGGCCATGCGGCGGGGGTGGATGGAGGAGGAGTTGGTGATGTCTCTGGGCGGCGCTACCCCGCCCGAGCCTGCGATCCCCGCCGAGAAGCCGCGCCTTCCCGTGGATCCGTTGATCGAGAGCCTGCTGCACACCTTCGAGACGGCGGCATGCAGCGTGACCGATTTCGCGGGTGCGCCCCTGATGAAGAAGGCGGCGCGTTTTGCCCTGCGCGTGCACGTGGTTCCCGCCATCGAGAACGAGGTGCACAAGGCCCTGCGCGAAGTGGCGGACGAGGCGGCTATCAAGGTGTTTGCCGAGAACGTGCGCAAGCTGCTCCTGTCAGCACCCTTTGGCCCCAAGGCGGTGCTGGGTGTGGATCCCGGGCTGCGTACCGGATGCAAGCTGGCCGTGGTGAACGATTCCGGGCACTACGTGGGCAGCACGGTCATGCACCTGGAGACGCCCTCGGGGCTGGCTGCGGCCGGAACCATCCTGGTCAAGCTGGTCAAGGAGGGCGGGATTCGCGCGGTCGCGGTGGGCAACGGTACCGCGGGCCGCGAGACCGAGGCCTTCGTGCGCAAGGTGTTGGATGAGTCCGGCCTGAAGGTGCCGGTGGTCATGGTCAGCGAATCGGGGGCCAGCGTGTACAGCGCCAGCGATGTGGCGCGCGAGGAGTTCCCCGACCTCGACGTGACCGTGCGCGGGGCCATCTCCATCGCGCGTCGCCTGCAAGATCCGTTGGCCGAGCTGGTGAAGGTCGATCCGCAGAGCATCGGGGTGGGCCAGTACCAGCACGACGTCTCCACTTCAGCGCTGAAGAAGAGCCTGGATGCCGTGGTCGATTCTTGCGTGAACCAGGTGGGTGTGAACCTGAACACCGCCTCGTATCACCTGCTGGCGCATGTGTCGGGCATCGGCCCGGCCCTGGCGCGCGCCATCGTCGATTACCGCGGCAAGAAGGGCCTGTTCCGCTCGCGCGCCGCGCTGCTGGAGGTGCCGCGTTTCTCAGGTAAGGTGTTCGAGCAGGCCGCGGGCTTTCTGCGTATCCCCGAGGCTGAGAATCCGCTCGACAATACCGGTGTGCACCCCGAGCGTTATCCGGTGCTCGAACGTCTGGCCATGCAGCTCAAGGTGCCGGTGAACGGTTTCCTGGGCGACGGAGTCAAGCTGGTCAAGCAGGCGCGCGAGCTGGAAAAAGAACTGGGCACCTTCACCTTCGCGGACATCATTCGCGAGCTGGAGAAACCCGGCCGCGATCCGCGCGAGAGCTTCGCGCCCTTCTCCTATCGCCAGGACATCCACACGCTCGATGACCTGCAGCCCGGCATGATGTGCCCTGGCATCGTCACCAACGTCACCAACTTCGGCGCGTTCGTGGACATCGGCGTGCACCAGGACGGTCTGGTCCACATTTCACAGTTGGCGGATCGCTTCGTGAAGGATCCGCGCGAGGTGGTCAGCCCCGGCGATCGGGTGAACGTGAAGGTGCTCGAGGTCAAGCGCGACAAACAGCAGATCGCCTTGTCGATGAAGACCGGCGCCGAGATCCCGCGGCCCGAGAGTCGCGAGCATCGTGGGGGCCCCGATGACCGCAACCGCCGTCCATCAGGCCCACGCCCGCCCGTCGCGCCCCCGCCCCAGAAGAAGCCGTTCAACAATCCGTTCGCCGGGTTGGAAAAACTACGCGGGAAGTAGCACGCCCCATTCCCCGGTCAATGGTCCGGGTGGCCCGACATCCGTCGGGGTGTTAGGTTTTCTGTACGGGGTTCGGCAGGTGCAATCATGGCGACAAAGGCACAACTGTTCCGCATGCAACAGCAACGCAGCGCCAATCCGCCTCGACCCAAGTGGCCGCGTCGTCCCCGCAGGGACGTTCCGGTCGACACATCCTTGCCGGGCGTCAGCGCCAGTGATCGCAAGGCGGGTCAGGGGAGAACGGCTGCCAGAAATGCTTCGAAGAGCGCGCAGCGGAAGGGAGGCGCGTTGCTGGAGGACTCGGCGACGGGAAAGCCCTCGCGTAAGTCGACCCGCAAGAGCACCGGGAGACTGAAGCTCACCAGCAACCTGCAGCGACAGGCCATTCGTGAAACCCGCTCGCCACAGTCGCGGGCCGTCATGCAGAAGTAGGACCCGCTACCGCGGGATGCAGCGGGGGTCGTTGGGCGCGAGTTCGGGGGTGAAGCCCTTGACCTGCAACTTGAATTGCACGCGGAAGTCGCGCAGGGCACCGCCGTCTTGCATGTGCAGACCGCCCGAGGTGTCCCAGCGCAAGGAGGACACGACCGTGGAGCCGCAAGGATCGAGGCGGCCACGTTTTCGCTTGGTGGTCCATTCGTCCCGCCAGAAATCGGCGGTGATGGGGTCGCAGTGGTGCTCCGGGATTCCGCAGGAGACATTGATGATGTCGTACCAGGTGTGGCGGAGCAGGCCGTACTCAGCGATGTGCACGGTGGGCGCCATGCCCTGACCTTTCTTCAACTCATGGCTCTCGATGGTGAATTCGTGGGTGCTGGACTCGGGCAGATCGATGTACAGGCACTGCTCGTCGTCGCCGCCCGGGTAGCGGAAGTGTCCCAGGGTCGGGGAATCCAGGACCACGTCGCCACCGTGCGATTTCATGCGGATTTCGTAGCGCTTGAGGCCCTTGGCCGGGGGAACGGTCTCCACCTGGTCACCAGGGAGGCGGCAGGTGCACTGGCCGCCTTGGCAGCGCGCCCCGGCCAGCGGCATCGTCAGGGTCGGCGCCGCCATGTCGACGTGCTGCACCGCCTCGACCTGATCCTTGTGTGCGCAGCCGAGGCCCAGCAGCAAAACCATTGTGAGAGTCCATGGACGCGAACGCATTGGGCACGAAGGATACACCGGGCTTCCATTGGTGCCTACCGGTGCGCACGGGCCGCGAGGAAGGGGATGGTCCCGGAACCGAAGAGCTGCCAAACCTCGGTGTTGGGGGGCAGATCGCCGCTCGCGGGGATGAGCGAGAGATCGGGTATGGGGATGAGCATGCCACTGCCGGTGAGGCCTTCGGCGGCCGAGCATGCGCCCATGAACTGGCCGGGCAGGCCCAGGTAGCTTGCCTCGACCACCGGTGAGCCGTTGCAGCGGGCGACCTGTCCGTGGTCAAGGTCCGCCATGGCCACCGCCAGGCACCCGTGATAGCCGCTGAAAGTCTCACCTCCGGGTCCCTGGATGGTCCCGAAAGGCGAAACGATCAGATGGTAGGCGCCTTGGGCGTAGAACAGGTCGGCGCCGGTGATGTCCTTGGTCTGACTCCCCAGCTTGGGACCATCCTCCGCGGTCAGCAGGGTGCCGACCAACGACCAGGTCTTGCCGTGGTCCTGCGAGCGCAGCAGGCGAATGTCGGTGGTCCCCTTGGGACACGACAGCGCCAGGTCGATGGTTCCTGGTGCGCGCACAAGTGGCGCCGGCTCGCCCACGATCACGCAATCGCCCAGGCCCAGGGCGCGATCGCGGGAGATGTCGTAGACCACGCCCTGGTTCGACAGCGGCGAGGATGACGGCCAGCCGAACAGCTTGGTTTCGGTCCAGGGCCCGGTCACGTCCTTCGCCGTGTACAGGGCCAAGTACCCGATGTCCATCTGCCGGTCGCCGATGAGGTCGAAATAGTAGGCGTGGGCAAAGACCTTGAATCGTCGGTTGGGATCGGGATCGAATTCGTCGAACAGCAGCCCTGGGCTTTCCTGTCCCCAGGTGCCGGTGCAGGTGGTCTTGCCGCAAATCGAGAGGTTGGTGGTGGTGATTGTGATGGTGGACGAGGCCGATGTGACGTCCCCCAGATAACTCCAGGTCGATCCGCTGTCCTTCGATGAGGCCATCGCGATGTGCTGATAAAGCGGGTTGGGCACCACCGCGGTGTAGGCCATCAGCCAAAGGTTTGGACCGGGGAGGTATTCCACCGAGGGATCGTTGATGCCCATCCCTTGGGGGGCGTGGCCCACGGTCAACCGGGCAAAGGGCCCGTTGCGGGTCTCGACCGTGGGGCAGGCGCCGGCCTCCGGCGAGACAGCCGCATCCCCGGCAGCGGCATCCATTCCTGTACCTCCAGCCCCGCAGGCAGGTAAGGCAAGTGACACGAGCACGGCGTGCTTGATCAGACTCGTTGTGACGGTTCTCACGGATCCACCTCCTCGGCTCGAAGAAAGAGGGAGCCTTGCTCGAAGGAACACCGGTCCTGAGCGGATCTATCACCGCGCCGATTGGCGAAATTCCAGGAGGCCAAGGCCACGTCGGGGCGGCCGTCGCCGTCAGATCGCCTGCCCTGAAGGCCTGCGGACCCGGGGCGGATTTCCGTTGACCAATCGGCGCCACATTCGCGGAGGAAGAATCCGAACGGACGTGAGGTGGCCACGGCGCAAGAGGACCAACGAGCGGCGAGCATCGCCAACCCCCCGCAACTCCCCGAACGAATCTGTGGAAATCACCACCTCTCAATCCTAGGATATACGGCCCGTGTCTCGTATGACCTGCAAAGCCTTTCTGTTCGCGTGCTTGCTGTGCGCCGCCTGTGCAACCGGCGACGACAGCAGGTCGGTGAACTTTTCCCTGACCGCCAAGCAGAACTACGAGAAGGGTCTGGCCGAGCTGAAGGACGAGAACTACCCCGAGGCCTTGCGTTTCTTCAGCTACGTGAAACAGAAGTTTCCCTTTTCGAAGTACGCCCCGCTGGCCGAGTTGGCCATCGCGGACACGCAGTTCGAGCGCGAGGCCTACCAAGAGGCCATCGACAGCTACAAGAGCTTCATTCGCCTGCGCCCGAAGCACGAGAAGGTCTCGGACGGCTACGCGTCGTTTCGCATCGCCGAGTGCTACGTCAAAGAGATGCCCGACGACTTCTTCATCATGCCGCCCTCGTACGAGAAGGATCAATCGTCGGTCTACGATGCCCTTCGCGAGCTCTCCAACGTGCTCGAGCGCTACCCGGAATCCAAGTACGCCAAGGATGCGCGCGAATACCGGCGCAAGGTGCTGCACCGCCTGATCGATCACGAGGTCTTCGTGGCCCGTTTCTACCTGGGGCAGGGTCACCCCAAGGGCGCTGTCCTGCGCATCAGCGAGGCCTTGCGCCGCTACCCCGATTCGGGGCGGGACGCCGAGTTGCTGCTGACCCTGGGGGAGACGCAACTCGAGATGGGCAAGCCGGCCAGTGCCAAGCAGACGTTCCTGCGCATCACGGCCGATATCGCCTCAGCCGTCGAGATCCGTCGCGCCGAGCTGTTCCTGGCCCACATCCAGAAACGCTACGGCGGCGAGCCCAAAGACCCCACGCCTCCCCAGGGCTAGACACCGCCGATGGCACGCTTCGTTTCCACGCCCGAGACGTTCTTGGTCGAGGAGCAGCCCGCGTACCTGCCGACGGGCGAGGGGGAGCACACCTTCGTGTGGATCGAGAAGCGTGGCTTGACCACGCTGGACGCTGTCGCGCGCCTGGCGCGTAGCTTGGGTCTGGACAAGCGCGACGTGGGTTATGCCGGGATGAAGGATCGCAACGCCACCACCCGGCAGTGGCTGAGCCTACCGGCTGTCGAGCCGTCCCTGGCCAGCGAGGTCGAGATCGATGGGCTGCGCGTGCTGGAGGCGAGCCGCCATCGCAACAAGCTGCGGGTGGGGCACCTGCGCGGCAACCGTTTCGAGGTGGTGCTGGGCGAGGTGAGCCCCGAGGAGCACGCGTTCCTCGAGGCGCGGCTGAGCGAGCTGGCCCGCCAGGGTCTTCCCAACCGTTATGGACACCAGCGCTTCGGCGCGGCTGGCGACAACCTGCAGGTGGGCTTGGAGATTCTGCGCGGCACGCGACGCGAGCGCGATTTTCGGCGACGCAAGTTGCTGCTCTCGGCGGTGCAGTCGGCGGTGTTCAACCGTGTGCTCGAGCTGCGCGAAGTCGGCGGCGGGCTGTGTCGTGTGCGCCAGGGCGACGTCTTGCAGAAGACAGAGAGTGGCGGGTCTTTCTTGTGCGAGGATGTCGCTTTGGAGCAGTCCCGGGTGGACGCGGGCGAGCTGGTGCCCACCGCGCCCCTGCCCGGCGGTCGTTTCATGCAGCCTCCACCGGGGACGCCAGCTCGAGAGCTGGAGGACCAAGCTTTGGCGGACCTGGGCATCGGCGCCGACGAGCTGGCCAGCGTCGGCCGTGACCTGCCCGGCACGCGTCGGCCTGTCGTGATCCCGGTCACTTTGGGCCAGCCGTCGCTCGAAGATGTCGGTCCTGATTCCGTGCGCCTGCACTTCTCGCTGCCAGCGGGCGGCTACGCCACGGTCTTGCTCGATGCGCTTGGGGTGCAGCAGGGTCCGGCGGGAGAAGCCGGGAAACCGACGAGCGTGAGCGAGAGCGACTAGCGGGCAGCGGGTTGCGACACGCGGCAGCGGTTCGCGGAAGACGACATGCGTGCCCTGGCCGCCGCTGGCCGTCTTGCGCTCCCCGCCGGTCAACCTGTGCTAGTTTTCCCGCCGGAGCCTCGACAAACCATGCGCATTACTGAACGCATTCTCTCTGTGACCCTGGTGGGCTCGGATTGGGTCCTGTGGCTGCTCATCATGCTCTCGATCGTGTCGGTCACCGTCATGATCGAGCGCGCCATCGTCATCTCGGGCCGTAGCCCCAGCCTGCCCGAGCTGGGCGAGCGCCTGCTCAAGCTGCTGGGCGCGGGCGATCTGGCGGGGGCGCGCGAGCTTCTGGGTCCGCCCAAGTCCCCCGAGGTGCGGGTGGCCATGGTCGGCCTGAACGAGCTGGCGCAAGGTCGCGCGGCGGCGGCCGAGGCCATGGCCAGCGCGCGCGCGCACGAGCGCCTGGCCATGGAGAAGCACCTGGGCATCCTGGGCACTCTGGGCAACAACTGCCCCTTCATCGGTTTGTTCGGAACCGTGCTGGGTATCATCAAGGCCTTCGCGGATCTGGCGCGCAACCAGACGGGCGGGGCGGCGGTGGTCATGGCCGGCATTTCCGAGGCCTTGGTGGCCACGGCCGTGGGCCTGGTGGTCGCCATCCCCGCGGTCATCGCCTACAACATTTTCCAGGGACGCGTGCGCCGCACGCTCGGCCGCGTGGATGCCATGGCCCACCTGATCCTGGCGCGATCGCCGGAACAAGCTTCGGCGGAGAACGCCAAGGCGGGCAAGTAGCCATGGTGTCCACGGCGACGCGTTTCGAGGACGAGGAGTCGGGATCCATGATCACCGACATCAACGTCACGCCGTTGGTGGACATCACCCTGGTCTTGCTGATCATCTTCATGGTCACGACCTCGTACATCGTGAACCCGAGCATCAAGGTCGAGCTGCCCAAGGCGGCCACCGGCAGCGAGCAGGCGCGCACCACCTTGGCCCTGACCCTGACCAAGGAAGGCGTGCTCTATCTGAACGGCGAGCGGTCGGACGACGCCGGCGTGCT
>CAZHUY010000248.1:0-8940 GCA_964535465.1 uncultured Myxococcales bacterium | reverse complement strand
CAGTCCTGGTAGTGCCTGAGGTTTTCCAGTTCTTCGTCCAGCAGGTCGGCCTTGCTGACCACGAACACCAGACGATCGCGACACGATCGCAGGATGCGTTCCTCTAGGAAGCGGCGCTCGCTGGCGCTGAGGATCTGCGTGGCGTCCAGCAGGAAGATCGCCGCGTCGGCGCGGGGCACGTAGCCGTAGGTGATGTCGGCGTGCTGTTGGTTGATGTCGTTCACCCCGGGCGTGTCCACCACGGTGATGGATTCGCGCAGAAGGGGCGCGGGCACCTCGACCTCCACGTGCGCCAGCGCCTCGGCCGACGATTGGGCGCCGTTGACTGTCAGCCAGTCCGCCAGCTTGTCGGGGGACAAACTCTGACGTTGGCCGTTCTCGAACACTGCCTGAGCGGCCGCTTGCTCGCCGTGGCGGATGAGGGTCAGCACCGCGGTAGTCGGGGTGATGCCCACGGGCAGGAGAGGGGACTGGACCGGCGCGCTCCCGGGATTTTCGGCCCAGGGATCGGCCAGGGCTAGCAGGGCGTTGATGAACGTCGACTTGCCGTGATTGAACTCGCCCAACACGACCAAGGAGAATCGCCCCTCGTCGAGCTTGGGCAGGCGCACCTGGCGAATGTCATGGGCCGTCGAGGGCATCCCGGCCGACTCCGCCAGTTCGGCCAGACGGTGTAGAACCTCGCGGATGGCGGTCTTGCGTTGCTTGGTCTCGTTCATTTGATCACCGCCACCATGTCCGCGACCTGGGCGTCGCATTCCTCGCGCGAAAGCCCGGTCTTGCCGTCACCATCACCGATCACACCACGGAAGTACGCAGTCTGGGCGAACAGGCGCAGGGCCGCCACCCGCGTGGGCAGATACGGATGCGTCGAGAAAGCCTCGCCCAACCGGCGCAGGCTGTCGCGCGCGTCCTCGAACTGGCGCAGGTACTCGTCGATGTCGATGTGGCCGGTCAGCTTCTGCGATCCCAGCGCCAGCTTGCACAGAGCGGTGGTGGAGGTGCGCAGGTCGCGCGCGCAGAGCAGCCCGGCCCGATCGCAGGTGATCTCCGCCCGCCGTGCCCAGGCCCGCAAGGCCAGCAGCGCCGGCTGCGCCCCCACCCGCAACACCAGATTGGCGGTCTGGGTCAGGGTGTAGAGCGCGGTCATGTAGACCACGTGGTTGTTCTGGATGTGGCCGCACTCGTGGCCGATGACGAACAGCAATTCGGCTTCGCTCAGGTGATCGATGAGCGCCCCCGAGATCACCAGGGTCGCGTCCGCGCTGGTGCCGAAGGTGTGGGCGCCCAGCGAGGCCAGCTCGGGCGAGACGTACACGGTTGGCAAGGGGATCTGCAGCACCTCGGCGCAGCGGCTGACCTGGGCGTGCAGGGCAGGGAACTGGCGGTTGCTGACCCGCACGGCGCTTCCCAGCAAGCGGCTGCGCCCCACCGTGTTCCAGAAGCGCACCGCGGATTCCATGGCCAGGGTCACGGGGCGGACCTTGTCCATGGTGTGGCGGACGCGCACGTCGCCGCCATAGGCGTATACCGCGGCCTCCCGCGCCCGGGCCTGCCCCGCGCCCTTGCGGTCGGCCACGTAACGCGTGAACGACAAGTCTACGGCAGCCATCGTGATCGCATCATAGCCCACGCAGCCCCCTCTTGCCCCTACTGGCGTCGGTTCCATTTCGCAATTGCAACGGGCTTGGCACCGGAAAAATCGCGCTACAATAGCCGGCCAAACGATGTCCCTCCTCAGTACCGCCGAAGCCAAGCTTGAAATCCCGACCGACCTGTCATCAGCCGAGGCCACCATGCGCCTGGCGCTGGCCGCGGCCGAGCAAGCGGGCCGCACGGGCGAGGTTCCCGTGGGCGCGGTGGTGGTGGTGCGGGGCGAGGTCGTGGCGGTAGCGCACAACCAGCGCGAGTGCCTGAACGACCCCACCGCCCATGCCGAGATCATCGCCTTGCGGAAGGCAGCCGCGGCCTTGGGCGGCTGGCGCCTGGTGGATGCGGATCTGTACGTGACCATGGAGCCGTGTCCGATGTGCGCCGGTGCCGTGGTGAACGCGCGCGTGCGTCGCCTGTTCTATGGCTGCGACGATCCCAAGGCCGGCGCGGTTCGCACACTCTTTCGCTTGCTGGACGATGGGCGCCTGAACCACCGGGTCGAGGTGATTCCCGGCGTCTTGGCCAGCGAGAGCGCGGCCCTGCTCAAGTCGTTCTTTTCGCGCCTGCGCCGCCCGTCCGCCGACCTCAGGGTTGCCGACCGCTAGCCTCGGTCGCGCTGCTCCTTCGCTGGTTCTTGGGCGCGGTGATCATGGTGTCGCGCTGCCCGCGCTGTTCGCGGCTGCGTAGATCGGTGATGGCGCCCGCCAGGGCTTGCGCCGCCAGCCGCTTGCCGTCGTCCGAAAGCAGGAACGGGCCCTCCTCGGCGTGGTCGAGAAAGCCCAGCTCCACCAGAACCCCGGGCATGTTCAAGCCTTGCAGGATGTCCAGGGTTGCCCCTTTCTGCTTGATTCCGCGGTCGCGATCCGAGCCCAGGGCATCCGCCAGGCGCCAACGAAAGCGCCGCGCGGCCGCCAGGCTCTCCGTCGCCCGCGTGCGGGCCTGATGCCCGGACCATGCCCCCTGCACTTCGTCTTTTGCCAACAGCGCCGCCTGCGTCACCTCCAGATCCACGTCTTCGGTGGGCGACACGAAGACCTCGAAGCCGCGTTGGCTGCCTGGCCCCTGCTCGGCAGAGGCGGCATTGGCGTGGATGCTGACGAACAGGCGCGCGCCCGCCTGGTTGGCGCAACGGATGCGGGTGCGGATGGGGACCAGCATGTCTTTGGAACGGCAGAGCACGATCTTCAGGCCGGGCTGGTTGTGCAGGCGTGCCTGCACCATGCGGGCAAGCTCCAGCGTCAGGTGTTTCTCGAAAACCTCGGGGTTGGCGGTGGGGGCGCCGCGGTTGAGGCCGCCGTGGCCCGGATCCAGGGCCACAACGAAGGGTGCCTCGCCCGAGGCCGCCGCCAGGGTCGCAACCAGGAGGGAAACCGCAGCGCCGGTAAGCATGATGAACCGCCCCGCAAGGTTATCGCCGCGCCAGCGCCCGCGCGAGAATTCGATGCATGGTAAATACAACCCAATGCCCAAAGCCATACCCAGACCAAACCTGACGGCGGTGCTGGCCGTGGCCGCCTTGGCGGACCTGGTGCTCTTCAGGTTGGTGTCGCACGTCTTTCTGCCCAGCCACACCGCCCGCTCCGCGCCCGGCGTCTTCTCAGGCGTGGGGTTGTTCATGGCGAACCTGGGTGGGGTCCTGGGCGTGGTCCTGTTCGCCATGGTCCTGGTGCGCGCTTGGCGTGGCGACTCCATCTTTCCTCGTTCGATGCGCATCACCATCAGCACCATCGGGCTGTTCTTCGTGGCCTTGGCGGGCGCGGGCGTGCTCGCCATGCCGGTTTCCGACTACTACGTCGGCTATCTGCGCATCAGCCACGCCTTCCTGGCCCTGTTCATCGCCGCGGCGCTGTGGTTCAGGCCCAGCTCCCACCGCATGAAGCTGTTGGTGACCCTGTTCGCCGCCCCGGTGGTGGTGCAGACCACCTCGATGTTTTTCGAGCGCAAGGGTTGGCTGCCGCTGCAGGTCCTCTATGGCCCGCGCATGGATCAGGCCCTGGCCTTCTCGGGCCTCATGCTGGCACCCTTTCTGATTCCCCAACTCATCAAGGGCCGTCGCGCGATCCTCATGCTGGTCGGCGGGATCGTGGGGCTGGCCCTGCTGGCGCTGGTCATGGTGCGCCACTACGGGCTGGTGCAGGTGATGGCGCTCTACGGGCTGCGCTTCGAGTTGCCGCCGGCCATCGGGCTGGTGGGCAAGGCCTACGCCGCCATGGTGGCCGTGGCCTACGTGAGTGCCACCGTGGCCGCGCTGGCCTGCCTGTTTGCAGGTCCGCCCTTTCGTCTGCTGGGCTACGGGCTGATTCTCCTGGCGGCCACTGGCCATCAGATCGCCTTCGCCAACCAGACCGTGTTTTCGATCTGCGGCCTCTGCGCCCTGGCTATGGGCGCCGCGCCCATGCAGAGGGCACACGATCAGACACCCCTCGGATCCCCCGAGGATGCCCCCGATCAGTTGCCCTCAGGCGGCAATCGCCCCGCGTTAGGGTGAACTCACACCCCACCCCCCGTCACCAACGGACGGAAACGAAGGGGACTACTTGCGGCCGCGGGCGATGAGCTCGCGCTCGGCGCGGAACCAGTTGTCCTGCTCGTTGCCGCCCTCGCGCTCGTAGATCTCGAAAGCGCGAGCCGCAATCTCGTCCTGCGTGGGCTGGTAGGGCGCCTTGGCCTTGGGAGCCGGGGTAGCGGGCTTGACGGCGGCCTTGGGAGCCGGAGCAGGGGCCTTGGGGGCGGACTTGGAGGGGGCGAACGTCTTGGGAGTAGTCTTAAGTGCCATCGTATCTGTCCTTTGTGGTCCCAAAATTCAGCACGTTGGCCGAACTGTCAAGAAAATGTACGCATTCGGGGTGCGTTGCGAAACGGGACCTGTCCGAGATTTCACAACGCTTCACTCTGGTCTTCGGGTCTTCAAGTCACCGTCTGCAGCGGTTCACAACGAATCGAGCTCGGCGTCCACGTCTTCGGTCCAGGCATCCGGGTCCAGCTCATCGGCATCCGGTGCGACGTCCTCGGGTTGATAGGCATCGGCCTCGAGAGCATCGAGCTCCGGCGGAAGGCCGGCGTCCTCCGTCGGCTGGGGCGTATCCGCTTGCGCGGCATCGGGAATGATCGGATTCGTGTCGGGCGGAGGGCTGACCATCCCGTCTGGGGGCGCCGCATCCGGGGGCACCGTATCCAAACCAGCCTCTCGTGGCGGTTGGACATCCACGGCGCCGTCTGCCTCCACACGCCCATCCAGTTCGCGCGCATCGGTCAGCTTGGGACCGACCTCGCCCGCGCCTTCGCTGTCCACGAGCTTGGCGTCGCCCAGGCGTGTGTCGCCAGGCGCGGTGGGTGTATCGGAGACGCGCTCGGCGTCCTTGGGAGTCGCCGGTGTGTCCGCCGGGCTATCGACGGCGACGAAGGCGTCGGCCGCGGTGGTGGTGGCGGTATCCGCGCGTGGGACCGTGCCACCATCGGCGCGCTTGTGAAAGGCCGGGTTGCGTTCCGTGCAGCCGGCGGCAACCAGACCAAGAAAACCGAGGGTCACGAGATTAAGGATTTGGCGCTTCAAGCTGGCCCTCCCCGAGGGGTGCGGCTGATTGTACCAGTTGTGATGTCAACCGGACCCATTCCTTTGTAGAATGTTGCACCTATGTCGACCCTGTCGCGTTTGCTCGTGTGTCTTGCCCTCTTCACCGCGCCCGTGGCCCTCGCGCAATCCGAACCCGCTGGTGCGCAGCGGGTGGCGGTGGCCCACATGAGCTTCGAGGGCAAGATCCCCGAAGGCCTACGGGATCTGTTCGCTCAACGCCTGCTCGAAGGCCTGTCCGCGGCGCGTTTCGAGGTCCTGGGCGGTAAGGACGTCCAGACGAAGCTCGCCCAAGAAGCGAGCTTGCTCGCCTGTCAGGATGCCTCGTGCTACCCATCCGTGGCCAAGAGCTTGGGCGCCAGCTACCTCATCACCGCGCGGGTCGCCGAGAGCAACAAGACCTACACCATGGTGATGGAGATCATCAACGGCCGCACCGGCGCCGTGTTGGCCAGCAACCGCGAGCGCTGCGAGACCTGCGGGGCCGAGGAGGCGGGGGAGAAGATGGGACTGGCCGCGTCCGCCCTGCGCGAGCGGCTGGAGGTGGTGTCACGCGTGCCCGCCCGTTTCGTCATCCGTTCCAGGCCCGCCGGCGCGACGGTCATCATCGACGATCAGGTCATCGGGGTCACGCCACTCGATTCGGAGCTTTCGGGCGGGCCCCATCACATGAAACTGCGGAAGTCCGGTTACGACGATCTCATGCGCTCGTTCATCGTGGTCAGTGGCGTCGACGAGAACATGGAGCTGGACATGGTCGCCATCCCTAGCCGCTTCCCCTACCGCGCGGCGGGGTGGGGTGGTGTGGCCGCTGGCGTGATCCTCATGGCCGCCGGGATCGTCACCCTGACCTTCGATCACGACGAGGTCGGCTGCAGCAGAAGCAGCAAGGATCCCAACGGCCACTGCCCCTCGATCTGGTCCACCAAATGGTGGAGCGCGGGCATGATCGGCCTGGGCGCCGCCGCGGCGACCGTGGGCGGGGTGTTCCTCTACTTGGCCCCGCGCCCGGGCACCACCACCCTGGGAGCCACCGTCGGGCTGTCCGGAACATTCTGACCGGCCCTTCGCCATGAGTTGGACGCCCGTATGCGTAGTTCCGCGCGAGGAGGAGGTGCCCGCGGGCGAAATCCTCGCGGGCAAGTACTGTGCGGAGCAGGTGCTGGGGGCGGGGGGCGCGACCCGAACGCCACGGCCCGCTTCCTGCGTGAGGCCGAGGCCGCCGGCCGCATCCAGAACCCGCACGTGGTGCACATCTCGGACGTGGGCACCTTGGCCACGGGCGTGCCCTACCTGGTGATGGAGTACCTGGAAGGCATCACGCTGGAGGCGCGCCTGAAGAACGGCCCGGCCCTGGACGTGACCACGGCGTGCGACATTGCCTTGCAGGCGTGCGAGGGCTTGGCGGCGGCTCACGCCACCGGGATCGTCCATCGTGACGTCAAACCCGCCAACCTGACCCTGTGTCCGCGCGAAGAGCAGAGCGAGTTCGTGAAGATCCTGGACTTCGGGGTCTCCAAGATTATCGACGAGAACCAGGGCCTGACCCGCACCCAGACCGCCCTGGGTTCGCCGCTCTACATGTCGCCCGAGCAGATGCGCTCGGCGCGCACCGCCGACGCTCGCGCCGACCAGTGGTCGTTGGGCGCGGTGATCTACCGCATGCTCACCGGCAAGTTGCCCTTCTCGGCGGCATCGTTGCCCAGGGTCTGCGTGCTGGTCATGGAAGGCAGCTTCGCCCCCATGAACACGCTGTGCCCCGACCTGCCTGCCCCGTTGGTGGCCGCGGTCGAGCGTTGCCTGAGCGTCGAACCGGGCGAGCGTCACGCCGACGTCGCGACCCTGGCTCAAGCCTTGGTTCCCTTCGCCGGTTACGAGGGCGAGATCAGCGCCGAGCGCTGCCGCAAGATCCTCGGCAAGTAGAAAAGCAAAAGGGCGTGCCGGCTTTCACCAGCACGCCCTCGGTGTCAGACAGCGTCTCTTCTAGTCGGTGTAGAAGAAGAGCGAACCCATGTAGGTGACGTTGTTGATATTGACGGAGAGGGTCCAGGGGTCACCCTGCTTGGTGAAGCTGAGGAGATCGGCCTCGGACGAGATGCCCATCGCGAACCATCGCGTGAAGAAGTGCTCGACGCCGATGGTCAGCGGAATGTAGACCTCGTACCTGGTCTTCGCCGGCTGGGTCTTGGTCAGAGCCAGGCCGAGGCCGGACCCGATCGCCAAATGGGTCGAGGCACCCTTGAGCACGGTGTATTGCAGGACGGCCGAGGGAGAGAAGCTCCAGGACGCGTCCACGTCCTTCGCCTTGTCGATGGAGAGAGAGAGACGGGGCAGGACGGCCAGGCTGTCGTTGAGCCAGTACTTCATCATGACGGTGCCGGCGGGCTTGATCAGGCTGTCGCCTGCTATGATGCCTGTGCCGATACCGAACGATCCGGTCATGTCACCGGCCGCGCGGGGCGCGGGAGCTGCGACCTGCATCGGCGCAGCCTCGGGAGCAGGCGCCGGGGCGTAGGTCGGAGCCGGGGCGTAGGTCGGGGCCGGGGCGTAGGCCGGAGGTGGGGCCGCGGGCGGGGCGGCGTAGGTTTGGGCGAAGGCCGGGAGGGCCAAGCCGAAGACGGACGCGATGGCGGTCGTGGAGAGGATTCTCGTTCTCGTCATGTTGTTCTTCCTTCTATGTTGTTGTTTGGTCTCAAGACTGGTGTGAATGCTGTGTGTGTCTCACAGAGACGCACATGTGGGTCTTTTAACCTGGTTCCAAGCAACTGTCACTTTTTCGCACTATTGACGAAAATCTCAAGCCAAACAGTGGAAGTGCCCGATGCCCTCGAAGCGTCGACGCTCACGGTGCGTACGTCGTCGAGAGATCGTTCATCGTGGCGAGAGGGATGCGGGCACTCCGGGGACATCGAGCTGGGCACGGCGGATGCTCAGATGCCGGCGACGGGGTTGGAGATCTGCGAGTGCTGTCGTTCTCGCGCTACTTCTTCTCGGGCTCTTCGCCGGATGGGCGATCCAGCAGGGTGGTGGTGCTGCTGTTGCCCTGGGCATCGGGCTCGAAGACCACGCTGAGCGCGAGGGATTCGTCGGACATGGAGACGTCGACGAAACTGGGAATGGCGGGCGTGGCGGAGGGGGCCACCGCCGGACGGGTCCAGCCCTTCTTGCCTTGGGATTCGCTGCGCTCGGTGGCGGGGATGGCCTGGCCGGTCAGCACCTTGAAGGCGGCGGAGGCGGCCTCGGCCATGTCCTCGGCGCACTGCCAACGGTCGGCTGGGTTGTGGCACAGGGCCTTGTCCACCATGGAAACCAGGACCTCGGGCGCATCGGGCAACACGCTCTTGAGCGAACGCGCCGGTTTCTTGATGACCGCCATCAGGCGGTCGAGGTCGGTGATGCCCTCGTGAACGTAGTGGCCCGAGAGTGCGAAGAACAGCATGGCCCCCACGCTGTAGATGTCGGTGCGCCAGTCGATCTCGTCGCGCTTGGCCCGCGCCTGCTCGGGCGACAGGAAGGGCACCGTACCCAGCACCAGACCATCACAGGTGGGTTCGAGATCGTTGCCTTCCAGGACGCGCGCCAGCCCGAAGTCCAGCACCTTCACGCGGCCGTCGCGGCACACGAAGATGTTGCCCGGCTTGATGTCGCGGTGGATGACGCCGCGGCGGTGCGCGGTGGCCAGAGGCTCCAGCACCTGTTGGCAGATGAACACCACC
>CAZHUY010000247.1:0-8949 GCA_964535465.1 uncultured Myxococcales bacterium | reverse complement strand
CGGCCTGACGACATGTTAGATTTCGGCCGTGGACGATACTTCGCATAAGGCCAGCGCCAGGTACTTCGAGCTGCTTCGCCAAACGGATCCGGTGAAGCGTCTGGACATTTGCGCCAGCCTTTCCCGGTCCACCCGCGAGATGGCCATCGCCGGGATCAGAGCCATGCACCCAGGTCGCAGCCTCTCCGATGACGAAATTCGCCTCGCCCTGGCCGAACGCCTGTACGGCGCCGCGGTCGCGCAACGGCTGTACGGCCGAGGTTGCCCGTGAACCTCTTGGGTGACGCCATCGAGGTCGCGCTGCGGGTCGCCGATGCCCTGGAGAGCGCGGGCGCTGCCTATTTCGTGGGCGGCAGTCTGGCCAGCTCCTTGGATGGCCAACCGCGCGCGACCAACGATATCGACTTCGTCATCGACATGCCGATCGCAAGAATCGGCGAGTTCGTCACGGCTTTGGGCGCTGAGTTCGAGGTCGATCTGGACATGTTGCGAGACGCGGTCATGCACGGCCGATCGGCGAACATTTTCTACCTGCCCCTGGTCCTCAAGATCGATCTGTTCGGCCACGCCCATGGCCCCTACGACGAGACGGAGTTTTCTCGCCGCCGGGCCATCGAGGTGCGAGAAGGGCGCGTCCTTTTCATCAAGGCTCCCGAGGACACCGTCTTGCGCAAGATGCTTTGGTTCCGACAGGGTGGCGAGGTTTCCGAACGGCAGTGGCGTGATTTGATGGGGGTGCTGCGGACCCAGGGGCCGACGCTCGACCTCGCCTATCTGCAAGCCTGGGCCAAGCAGCTCGGCATCAGCGATCTGCTCGTTCGGGCGACGGCGGAAGCCACACGCGGGTAGATCGCAAAGGCGAGGTGCGCCGGGGATCCCGATGGCCCTCGTTCAATCATCCTGATATGAATTTCGTGGTGCTCTCGCTTGCCGAAGTGGACAGGCGAGGGTTCGTGCGAAAGGAGCTGTCTTGATTCGTTTCGTTGTTCTTGCTGCCGCGATACCGCTGATGACCATCGGCGTGGCCTGTTCCTCCGGCAGCTCCAGCCGTGATGCAGACGGTCCCGCTTGGCAGCCGGACGCTGCGGCGATCGAGAGCGGCGATGCCAGCCAGGGCGGCGGCGAGGCCGCTGACGCTGGGCCGGTGACCATCCAGTTCGTGGGCAACATCACGACCCGGCGCCAGGTGCGCGGCGACTTCCTTCAGTACTGGAACCAGATCACGCCCGAGAACGAGGGCAAATGGGGTTCGGTCGAGCGGACGCAAGGGACCTTGAACTGGTCGGCGCTGGACACCATCTACAAGTTCGCCCAGGACAACAACATCCCCTTCAAGCAGCACACCTTCGTTTGGGGGGCGCAACAGCCGGGCTGGGTCGACAACGACAACGGCCTCGCGGCGGTGCAGAACTGGATCACGTCGTTCTGCCAGCGCTATCCTGACACCCCGATGATCGACGTGGTCAACGAGCCGCCGCCCCACACCACGCCGGCCTACCTGGAGGCCATCGGGGGTAGCGGGGTCTCGGGCTGGGACTGGATCGTGAACGCCTTCAAGTGGGCGCGCGCGGCGTGCCCCAACTCCATCCTGATCTTCAACGACTACGACAACATCGAGAACTCCGAGGCGACCCAGCACACCATCGACATCGTGAACGCCGTCAGGGCGGCAGGCGGCCCCATCGACGCCGTCGGGTGCCAGGCCCACTACACCTGGGGCCAGCCCACGGACATGGTGAAGACCCTCATCGATCGCATCGCCAGCGAAACCGGCTTGCCCGTCTACATCACCGAGTTCGACATCGACATCGAGGACGACCAGCGCCAGCTGGAGGTGATGCGGGAGCAGTTCACCATGTTCTGGCAGAACCCCCACATCAAGGGCATCACCCTGTGGGGTTATGTGTACGGTCAGACCTGGATGACGAACACGGGGTTCCTGCGCGACGATGGTTCGGTGCGGCCGGCCATGACTTGGTTGATGGGCTTCCTGGGGCGGTAGCGACCGCCGAGCCGCCCGCGCGCGTTCGCGCTTCTTCGACTCAACCTGGTTTGGGGTTCCGCCGATGCACAGGTCGTTGGTGCACCCAGGTACTGAAAGGAGAGCTCGATGAGGACGACGGGAGTGATGTCCATGTTGGTCTGCATGGTGTTGGCGGTTGGCTGTGGGGGCTCTGACGGGTCGACTCCCATCGAGATACCCGATGGCGGCCTTGGCGTTCTTCCGGACGCTGCCCCGACAGTGAGTCCCTTCGTTCCCGTCGCCATGGACGGGGTCATGACCAGCATCATCAACGAATGCGAGGCCAAGGCGCTGGCCGCCGTGCAGAAGCCGGCCATTGCGGTCATGCCCAAGGATCTGACGGGATTCTTCCTCCCCATCGTGGCTGGCGCCAATCGCATGAGCACCCGCCTGGGCATCATGTCGTTGGTCGATGCCCCCTACGATCCCAACCTGGACAAGACCGCCCCCGATGCCTTGGACAAGGCCGCGGCACTACAGACCAACGCCATCAACGGGTACGTGTCGAGCAAGGTGTACAAGGGGATGGCGCTCGCGCCTCATGTGGCCGCTGGGGATTTGCTCACGGCGGCGAACTCCTTCGTCAGCACCTGCGGCCCGATTGTCACCATCGACAGCGATATGCCGACCAGTCTGCGCAGCTACCTTATCGCGACGTCCAACTACCAGGCGGGCGTCACCGCGGCGCAGAAGCTGCTCGAGGTGGTCAAACCGGGAGAGTCGGTTCTGGTCTTCGGTACGACCCTGGAGACCTGGCTGAGCGGCATCGAACGAGCGCAAGGCGCGATCGACACCCTGCAGGCCGCCGGCATGATCGTGGCGCCCAAGGTCTCGCCGGTTTGGCAGCCCGAGGTCGACACGCAGAACCTGATCACCGCGCTTTCGGATCCGACCTACAACTTCACCGGCATGGTCTGCATGTACGCCAACTCGTTCAACTGCGCCGCGGCGGTCGAGGCGTTGGGCAGGAAGGATCAGATCAAGATCGTGGGCTTCGACATGGAGGCCGACACCAAGGCCTATTTCGACAAGGGCTACTTCTATGCCATCGCGGTTCAGCGCCAGTACTACATGGGGCAGATGGGTGTTCTGGTGCCTTACGCCATCAACGTCCTGGGCGCCGCCCGAACCGCCGAGTTACTCCAGCCGGTGCTGGTGACACCCACCTTCATTGACACGGGCATCGACCTCATCACGGTGGACAACTACGCCGCCTACATGTCCTTCCTTAGCGAGCTGGGGATCAACGCATAGCTTGATATAGCCGCGAGACGTTGCACTCATGAAGAGCTTATTGGGCGCGATCCCCGCTTCTGCATTGATCACAGGGCGGAAGATCGCGCCCAGCCTTTGTTGGCTGGCCTGGGCATGGGCGTGCTGCTCCTCTGCTGCCTGCATCTCGACCGAGGAACCTCGACCCGCGGACGACGCGATTCGCATCGCCACCGTCCTTCCCTTTTCGGGGGTGCGCGCGGCATCGGGGGTGCCGCTGGAGGCCGCCCTGCGCCTGGCCATCGACGAGGTGAATGCGGCCGGGGGACTGGCCGGCCGTGACCTGTGGCTCGACGTCGCGGATAGCCACTCGGACGACCTGCGCGGCACCGAGAACGCCACCAAGTTGATCGACGGCAACCTGCCGTCTTTCTTCATCGGAACCGAGGAGCCGAAGATCGCCTATCAGCTCACCAGGGCGGTGAAAGCGCACGGCATGGTCCATGTGATGCCAGGATTGACCTCGGCCCAGTTCCATGACCCGAGCGCGGCGGCCGCCTGGTTCCGCATCTCCCCCTCAGTGAGTTACCTCTCCTGTGCGCTGGCCAAGCACGTGCTCGCCGACGGGCTGACCAAGGTCAGCGTCGTGATAGACAGCGACGACTACAGCGGGAACTTCGCGGTTCGCTTCGGGGCCGTGCTGCGGACCAAGGCGAACAGCACCATGCCTTCCCTGCTTTTGGATCCGACCAGCTCTTCCTACGAGGACATCTTCGCCCGGCTGCTCACTCTGGCACCCGAGGCGGTCGTGCTGGTGACGTCTCCCGCCGTGGCCATCAGGTTCTTACAGGAATGGGCTGTGCGGGGACGGCCCATCAGGATCTATCTCGGCCCCACCTTGAAGGATCCGGCTCTGCTGCGTAACGTGCCGGCCGGCGTGCTGGAGGGCATGGTCGGTGTCTCGGCAGATCTGGGTGAACAGGCCAGCAGTTTCGCCCGCTTCTTCGAAACGCGCACCACCGTCCTGCCCGTCGCGGGTTCGCACTACTACTACGACGCCGTCGCGCTGCTGGCCCTGGCGGTGAGCGAGGGCCTTGCCCAGGAGGGACTCTTTCCGACCCCGGCCATCCTCAAGACACACATGCTGAACGTCTCGTCGGAAGGCGGCTCGGGGGTCTCTTTCGACACCCTCGCGGATGGGCTCGCGTTGATCGCCACCGGTCAGAAGGTCTCCTACCACGGCGCGGCCGGGTCATACGTCTTGAGCTCCCTGGGAGACTCGACCCTCAACCGAGGAAGCATCTGGCAGATCGTCGGCAACGACTTCGTCACTGTTGGATCCCAGCAATGTGACACCAAGGACATGGACAGGATCGATCCGCTCTGAATGGGATGATGGCCGTGCACGTTCACGCAACGCCTCGAAGAAAACCGCGAAGCCGGCGCTTGCTTGGCTTGGCCCTGGCAGGTGGGCTGGCTGGGGCGTTGGGGGCGTCGGACGCATGGGCCGAAGCCGATGCCGGACGTGAGGCTGGCAGCGGGGAGTGCGACGGGGGAATGGCGGCTGATGGCCTGGTCGGTGGGCATGAGGCCGGGCCGGTGGAGCCCGTGAAGGTGGAGCCGCCGGCGCTCGCGCAACCCGCGCATGAGAGCGCCGAAAGGCACCCTGACGACACCGATGTGGCCGATCTGGATCTGGCGGTCTTGTTGGACAGAGTGGTCGTGGCGGCCACCAAGTCCGCCATGCGTGAGGATCAAGCCCCGGCCATCACCACGGTGATCAGCCGCGAGGAGATCGAGCAGTGGGGGTACCAGTCTGTCGCGGAGGTGCTCAGGCACGTCGCGGGAGTCTATGCCAATGACGATCACATCATCCCCAACCTCGCCATCCGGGGCATCAGCGGCGGGCTGCGTTCGGAGAGCGGCTTGGTCAAGGTCATGATCGACGGCCGAACCGTGGCCTTTCGTTCGACCGCAGGAAGTTGGCTCGGGCCCGAGCTGGTGCCGTTGACGGCGGTGAAACAGATCGAGGTCATCCGGGGGCCGGCATCCTCGCTCTATGGGGCCGACGCCTTCCTGGGCGTGATCAACGTGGTGACCCGACGGGCCCAGGAGATCCAAGGGGGCGAGGTGGCGGTCATCGGGACATACCAGGGGAGCAGCACCTGGGGCACCGACATGGCCGTGGGGGCTGGCAAGGAATCCTGGCAGTTCATGGCGGCGCTGAAGAACACGTCAGAGGATCGATCCGGGTTGACGTTGCCGGCCAGCTCACCCGCGCCCAAGGTGCCCCAACACGCGCCCGCGGATGGGCGAGCCCACGATCTGACGCTTGGCTCGCTGGTGGCGATGGCGCGGGCCGGGTTGGCGCTGGGGCGGCACGGGACGTTGAGCCTCACCGGCTACCTTTCGCAAATCGACCGTGGGGCCGAGTTCGCGGAATGGCAACAGCTCACGCACAACATGGACAGCGCCGGGCGCAACAGCGGAACCCACATCTCTCTGCGCCAGGGTTCGCTGGGCGGCGACCTGGTTCTCTTTCTCTCCCGCTCGAGCGAGTTGCGGGGCAGCGCCCACTATTTCCACGGCGGGCCGACGTCCAGGGACCGCATCGACACGGGCAACGATCTCTTCATCGTCAGGCGCGATTTCGGATACTCCGGGGTCGACAGCAACGTGGAGCTGCACTGGCGCCCCCATGGTCGCCTCAGCCTCCTCTTGGGCGGGAGCATGATTCTGGACCGCGAGAAGCTCACCACGCTCTACGACGTTCTACGTTCCTCGATAGGCACCCAACCGGGAGAGCGCGCCGGAGACGAAATCCCAGCCATGGATTCCGCGGGATACAAGACGCTCAGCAACCTGGGCGTCAATGTGCTGGCGGTCTGGTCGGCGTTGCGCTGGCTGACGCTCACGGGCGGGGCCCGCCTCGACCATCACAACGTCTACGGGGGCAAACCCAGCGGTCGCCTGGCCGCCGTGGTGCAACTCTTGCCCCAGCTCCATCTCAAGCTCTTGTACGGCAGCGCCTTCAAGGCTCCCTCGCCGCAGCTCCTCTACGGGACTCCACTGGCCCCGGGTGACATCGCGGGGAACCAGGCGCTCAGGCCATCCTATGTCCACACCTTGGAGAGTCAGCTCTCGTACAACCCCGGTCACCATCTGGTCCTCAGCACGGGGGTCGCCTACAGCTATTTGGTGGACCAGGCGACCTTCGTCCAGCGCGGCATCAACCAGATGGCGCTCAACATCTCCCGGGTGGGCTCGCTGTCGTGGGTGAGCGAGGCCCGTCTCCACTACCGCCGGCGAATCGCGGCCTATGCCAACCTGACCCTCAACCGCACCGTCAACAGCGTGAGCGATTCAGGCTACGTGGCCACGCTCTCCAACTACAGCAACGCCGCCTATCCCGTCGTGCTGGCCAACGCCGGCCTGAGCAGCGACGTCCCGTTCCTGCCGCTGCGCCTGGGCGTCGAGGCGACCTACATGAGCGCCAGGCGTTCGAGCACCAACAACGCGCTCAACAACGGGGAGAGATACGACCTCCCCAGCGCCTTTGTGGTCGACGCCAACCTTCGCATCAGAGGGTTGCGCCTGTTGCCCAGGAAAGAGACAACCCTGATGCTCGTGGTGCGCAACCTGGCCAATAGCCACCACGCGGACCCCGGTTTCGCCGGGATTGACTACCCTCGGCTGGGACGCGCCTTCTTTTTGAAGATGGCGCAAGAGTTCTAGCGAAGCTGCGCCTCGAGGGTGCGGGGCGGTTCAGAGTTGAACAGTGTACTTCGGCAGCCTGGCCCCGACCATCTTCGAGCCCGCGAGGCTCCTGCTTTTCCTTTGGATCTTGATTGAAAAGATGAGCCAATGGATTCGTCAGTCCACCTCAGCAAAACAGTCACGCAGCAACTCAAGGAGGCTGAAGAAGATGCGTTGTCCATCCAGACTGGTTCTCACGAGCTTGGCCCTTGCGGCCGGGTTCTCGTTTGCTTGCGATTCCGAGACCGGGGTCGGCAATGAGGGCGGGCGTGGAGGGAACGATTCCTCGTCGGAGAGCGCATCATCGTCGGCCGGTGGCCGAACGGCCGTGGCCAGCACAGCTGGAGGTGGCTCCAGCAGCTCGGGTGGTGCGTCGAGCAGCAGCAGCTCCTCCTCCTCTGCTGCCGCGGGCAGCGGGGGCGCCTCCACGCCCATTGGTGGCTCGAGCAGCGCGGGTGGTTCCAGCGAGGTCGACTCAAGCTCGGCGGCGACCGGCGGCAAGGGCAGTGGCACGTCGGCGCTCGGCGGGCGAGGCGGCACCGCCAAGACCGGAGGCACCGCTACCGGAGGCACCGGCAAGGTCGGAGGCACCACCGCGGTCGGCACGGGCACCGGCACGGGCGGCTCTCCTTTCGGCACCACCTCGACCCTGACCGGCAAGGTGAGAAAATTCTTCGGCAACATCGACACCCGCGGTGCCATTCGCTCGGACTTCAGCACCATGTGGGATCAGTTCAGTCCCGAGAACGCCGGGAAGTGGGATTCGGTGCAGAGAGGCGGGAAGGACTCCTGGAACTGGAAGACCTTGGACGCGATGTACAAGTACTGCATGGAGAACGACATCGTCTTCAAGGAGCACACCTTCTGCTGGGGCCCGCAGCAGCCCAGCTGGGTGAATGACACCAACGGCTTGGCGGCGGTCAAGGCCTGGATGACGGCCTTCTGTGAACGCTATCCCAACACCGCGGTGATCGATGTCTTCAACGAGTCCTTGCACAACTCCCCGAACTACAAGAACGCCCTCGGGGGCTCGGGCAGCTCCGGCTACGACTACCTGGTCACGGCCTTCAAGCTGGCGCGCGAGGCTTGCCCGAAGTCCATTCTGCTCTACAACGACTACAACACCATCGAGTACGCCAACGAAAACAACGGAGTCATCAAGTTGGTCAAGGCCATCAAGGCCGCCGGCGCTCCCATCGACGCGGTTGGCTGCCAAGCCCACGACGTGGGCATGGTCTCCGTGTCCACCGTCAAATCGTACACCGAGAAGATCATCGCCGAGACCGGCCTGCCGGTGCACATCACGGAGATGGATGTCGGCAAAGCTGACGATGGCCAGCAACTCGCGACCGTCAAGGGCGTGGTCGAGGCGCTGTGGAACAACGAGAAGGTACAGGGCTGGACTTACTGGGGCTACGTGCAAGGCGCCACCTGGCGAGCCAACACCCACTTGATGTCCAGCAGCGGAAGCAAGCGGCAGGCGTTGACCTGGCTGATGGCCTTCCTCAAACGCGGCAGCTGACCCGTACAAATCCGTAGGGAAATCCTTCCTGGGTTTCCCTATCGATGATCTCCTTTCTGGCGCTAGGCTGTCCCGCAACGCCATGGATGCACCTTCGGGACCTCGAGCAGGGCGCATCGGACTTCGTCCACTGCGCGCCTTCGCACGTCGACACAAGCTGCCCTTGGCGATCTTCTTGGTCGCCTTGTTGGTGCGCTTGCCCTACTTGTTCGCCTATTCCCGTTCGCCGCTCTTCCACACGCACGTGGCGGATGCCCTCTATCACGAGGAATGGGCGAGGCGCATCGTGGAGGGCGACCTCTTCAGCCTTCGCATGGACGGCGTCCTGTACAAGGCGCCGCTCTATCCCTACTTCCTGGCCTTGATCTATTGGCTGTCGGGCGTCGGCAGCTTCGTGCCCATGTTGGTGCAGGTGGTGATGATGGCGGGGTCATGC
>CAZHUY010000246.1:0-9056 GCA_964535465.1 uncultured Myxococcales bacterium | reverse complement strand
ACACAGCGGACTGCGCGCTTTCCTCAGTCTCGCGTGCCCATCTCCGCCGGGGCGTCGATGGCGTCGCCCGTGGCGGCGTCGGGTGGGGTGCTGTTGGCAGGGGTGCCGGGCACCAGCCAGGCGGTTCCGCGGTTGTCGTGGCGGAACGACGGCCAGGACGAATCGGCCAGGCCGGGGCTGCGGGTCTGGATGGCGAGGATCTCGGTATTGGCGTCCTCGGTCGGTCTCATGAGGTACAGCACCCCATCGTCGTCGAGCACGACGTTGCCGTTGATGCCAAGCGAGGATTCACCCGTCAGATCGATCCGCCAGAGTTCCTTCAGCTCGGCAGAATACGCCAGCAGTCGATTGTAGGCTGGGAATGTTCCTGACTGGCTTCTGTACGTGTAGATGGTTCCATCGGCGCCAACGGCCATTGCCCAGCCTTCTGCCGGTGATGGCCCGGCAACGATCTTTCCTGTCATGTCGAACAACGACAGACTTCCGACTTGCAGG
Source organism: uncultured Myxococcales bacterium (assembly GCA_964535465.1). Taxonomy (GTDB): domain Bacteria; phylum Myxococcota_A; class Polyangia; order Fen-1088; family Fen-1088; genus Fen-1137. The sequence continues at coordinate 8,561 of CAZHUY010000246.1, read as the reverse complement.
CTGTCGGAGATCGCAAATAGCTCCCCAGGGACCACCACACCAGCGCCCTTTGGCTCCCCTGTCCATTTGTGTTTCCCACACGTGTCGAACACATACCTGTTCCCAAAGGAGATTTGCAGATCCCAAGCCATCGTCCATGCGCCCCAACCCCATACGAAGCTCCCGCCATAAACAGGATCGATAAAGGTCCCAAGACTGCTGCCATCCCGTGTGTCCAGCGCGTCTGTGCGATTCGCCCCGACCGCCACGAACACCGCCTTGCCACCGCCCCCCATCACTCGGGGATCGATGCTGTTGGTGGTTTGCGACCAGAGCACCTTGCCATCACTGGTCCGAATGGCGCGCACCATTTCGTCGTAGGTCGTCGCGTACAGAACGCCGTCGGGTCCCAACACCGGGGTCAAGCCGTAACGACAGCCTTCATCGGGCCCACTCGGACGTTGGCCTGCCGCCAATCCATTCGTCGCCACTTGCCAACGAGCCTTCCCGCTGGCGTCCAGAGAGACAATCTCCACCTCCGATGTGTAGTAGACGTTGCCTTGCTCGTCCGCCACCAGTCCCGACGGGCAGCCCTCCACGTAGCGTTCCTGCAGATTGGTTCCGTCCCTATTGAGGAAACAGACCCACTTGCCCAAGTGAAAGGCCAGGCGGTTTCCGGACAAGACCAGCCCCGCTTGGTCAACGTCGCCACGCGTATAAACCGGAAGTGAGGTCTTCCACAGCAGCTTCGGCGCCTCGACATCCAACGACGGCTTCAGCGAACGCGACCCGCCCGAAGTCGGCCAGTCCTCGATACACCTCGAAAACCCCGTCTTGACCAGCGCGTCCACCGGCCGGCTCGATGTCGACGTGTCTCGTTGGTCCGAAGAGGCCGGATGGCCTCCGTTGCCTGCTTGTCCGCTGTCCTTGCCCCTGCCGGCCGATGAGCTCTTCTTGCAAGCCCCTCCCGCGACCACCAGGGCAATGCAGAGGACCAGACTCCTCATTCCGGGAGGCCACCTTCTGGCCCGACGTCCGCACCTGCGGACGGCCCGCTGTCTCGCGCCGGGACGTCGGAGCTTCCCCCGTCCAGAAGCAAGGGCTTGCACACATCAAGCGCGCAGGGCGCGTTCATGCAGAGGAGCTGAACATGCCCCCGCAGGTCGATACGTACCGGAGGATGGGACGAGAGACTATCGCTCAGCTCGTAGAACGCGCTGCCGGGAAACAACTGAATAGACTCCTCGAAGTCCACTGCGCGGGGACGGGGTGGACAAGTACGACCCGCACAGTCCATCGGATCCCAGACTCGATTCTCATGCAGGATCGTCCCGTCCTCTGCCAGAAGTCGGCTCGTCAGCGCCCCTGAATCGTACTGGGCGGAGTTGCCTCGACTGATGTCCAGGCTGCGGATCACGATGAACCTTTCGATACTCATGTGAGCTGAAAGACCCAGAGCATAAGGGTCATCTGACCGACAAGGCCGGGCCTCTGGTCCAACCCCGCTATCAAGAACACCGCCATCGTGCGCCGGACACCTCGGCTGACTGGATTCTTCGCAGCCAAGCACGGAGCAAAAGATCCCTACGACTGCCACCAGAAGAGAGTGCTTCTTGGACATGGACATCTAGTTCTTACTCTCAAAAATGCGTTTCGGATTCCGCTCGCAGTCTTCTTTGTATTGAAACACGAGAGAGCCTTCTCCCATGACATCTGGGATAGGCTCGTCCCGGTCCGCCCTGTACCAGCTCTTACCAGTCTCCACGCACTCCGTCAGCGCTCTACAATCGGACGGGTGAGAGGAACGACTCTCGCAGCTCGCCATCGATTCATACAGGTTGGGCAAGGCGGGTGCCAGAAGCTCGTCACGATGAGTCACATCGACCCCACCACAGTCGTACTCATCGGAAAGCTGGAAGGCAGAATGCGAGAACTCATGGACCAACATCGACATGACTTTTGCGTCCCACAACCCTTGTGTGATCATTCCGAATCTCTTTTTTCTGCCAGGCGTGCAACCGTCTGGTATCGGAGCGTTTTGGATTTCCCCCTTCATCAGCACTCCCATAACTTCCAGGAACCAATAATCGCTATAGGGCGATGATGTCTTGCACACATCGTTATCTTCCGCCCTTCCGTCCTCCGTGCCACGGAAGAAGTTGATCTTTCCTGCGTTCTGTCGAATCACGCCGTTCACGAATAGCCCATTGACCACACCTTCCACCGCCATGCGACTGAACTCAAGCTCACCGCTGAACGAGACACCGCTTGGGGTGCCGGAAGGATTGAACGTGTTCCCGGGGCCCAGCAACACATTGAGCTTGTCCTTGGTTGGTCCCGTGATCCGCCAGGGGACCGCGGTCTTGCAATCGTCGGGCTCCGGGCAGGTGTAGGCTCCGCCGCTCACCCGCTGGAACGCGATGCCGTCTGCTGTCTGCCAGACGAAGGCCATGTTGTCGCCACCCGATCCGCCCGCGCTGAAGCCAAAACCATCCATGTCCCACAGGTCAGGGACATTCTCGACGTCGATCGGCCGCTTGGTGCTGATGGTGAAGTCAATATCCTGCGGCACGAAGTCCTTGCGGAAGACCTGAGCCGTCACCACCGACCCTGTCGAGGATCCAATGGTCACGTCGTCCATCCAAGCGACGGTGAACTCCCCCTTGGCACCGGACACGACGATGGGCCGGTGTTGCCGCCCGTTCCATCGCGCGTTGGCTTTGAACGAATCGCCCTTCTGATCCCCCGTTTCGAAGGCATAGGTGCTGGCCCATATCTCGCCAGTGCCTTTTCGCCCGGCGACCAAGAAGGTATTGCTCGAGGAAGACCACGCCACGCTGGGAATGCCCGCCATGGCCCCGCCGGACACCACGCTGCCGCGTTTGCTGAAGTCGGAATTGAGGCGCTGGAGCATGAGAGTTCCGGACATGCCATTCGGTCCCGAAGCGAGCGAGCTGGTTTCCAGCCAGGCAATCACCGTGCGGCCGTCCTTGTCCACCGCTACGGTCGGATAGACGGAATCACTGCTTGAGTCAGACCCGACCGTGATCGCCGCTGGTTGGCTGTTCTGCTCGGAGTCGATCATACGAGCGTATGTACGATACGTGTTGGACGATGGCCCGTGCCAGGCGACCACGGCCTCGTGGGAACTTGCCATGGCAATGCTGAAATACGTCCCAAGGTTCTCTGCGTGCGCGCTGCTTTTGGGTGCAACCAATATCGGGTCCGTGAGCGGCGAGCCGTTGCTCTTGAAAAACCTAGCGCAGATGATGGGCACAGCAACGACGCCGGGATCCACCGTATCGGGGGGCGGCGCGAGCTCGGCAACCCGCAAGAGACCACCCCAGGCCACAACAAATGTCCCGTCCGCGCTTCCGTCCGAGTTTCGCCCAACCACTCGGGCAACCAAGGGACGGGACGTATACGGGGTTGCGCGCTCCTTCATGGGCGGAGACGAGGGCGGCTCCTTGGGCAGCCAAGACTCCGCACAAAACTTGTCGTTGGCCACGATAGGCCCGAACTCGACGGAATTGTCCGTGGCTATCCCCGCGACCATGATGTCTTTGTAGCCACGCCGCCAAGCCACCACGGCGTTCCCATCGGCATCCAAAGCCACGCTTGGCTGGCGATCATCATCGGTGGTCGAATCAACCGTCAGCTCGTCGTGGAGGACTCGAGAACTGGAGGGAAGAGGCACCACCACTTTGGTGCTTCCCCCCACGGGCGAGGGAAACCCAAGGCCCGGAGGGGGCGCATTGGGCGCAAAGAACACTTTGCGCACCGGCCTTCCAGCCCCCACGTCGCAGAGCTGCGAGCCCTGTCCCGCACAGAAGGTTGCGATGTCGCCGGACAGTTCCTTCTGAGCAACCACTTCTCCACCGGCGTCGCGTGCCAGGATCGTATGAATCCCATTCGAGAGAGGTACAGCCAACGAGAACGTGACACCGACGACCGGCTCGCCGCCCATCGACGCGGGTTTCTTCACAACGAACTGATCGAGGACTTCGCCGGCTTCTCTCCTGGTCTCGAAGAGGACATCGCCTGTCGCCAGTCCGTCTCGGAGGGCTGGAACGGAAGGGCTGCCGTTCCCCACGTGGGCATCACCAAAGGACACGTTTCCGGCTTCGTCGAATTCGTAGTCAACAGCGATGAAGGCGTCCAGGAATTGCTCTTGGCACAAGACATCGATATGGGCGGCTGGTGTGCTGCCGGGCACGGAATCGGCGGTGCCTGTCAGGACCCCGTTCGAAAGGGTTCCCGTAAGGTGCACCTTCAGCGCCGATTCCGGTTGGTCCGGACGAACAAACAAGAACGGCAGGACAACATTGATGGCTCCGGTTTGCTCATCGAAGGTACCGGGGCCTTTGCCAATGCCGCGCATAAGAAAGACGTTGTTGTTGGCCACATTCGGCGTACCGAAACCTTCCAGGGACGCCTTCAGGAGAGTGGCGTATCCCGCTTCGAGCTTGAGCTTCAACGTTCCTCGCAGCTGCCAAGACTCGTTGGCGTCGCCGTTCTGCATGCTGAGTTGGTTCTTCCCGTCGTGGCCTTCCAGCAGGCACATGAACTCGAGCGAGGAGACCGGCGGCCTGCAGGTGCCGCCCTGGCATGTCTCGCCATGGGTTATCGGATTCTCATCGTTGCAGGTGGTTCCATTGGGCTTTTCGGGATTCGTGCAAATCCCGGTGGTCGTATCGCATTTTCCCGGGACATGACACTGATCGCCAGCGGCGCAGGGAATAGAAGGCCCGCTCTTGCACGTGCCGCCTTCACAAAAGTCTGCCTGGGTGCAGGCGTTGCCGTCGCTGCAGAACGTGCCGTCCGGCGCCTTGCCATCGGGCGGGCAACCCAGATTTGAACCATCACAGGTTTCTGCCACATCACAAGCACCCACCTTAGACCGACAGACCGTTCCTGCAGGCGCGGGTTCATCATTGGGACAGGTGGGGTTGCTCCCTGAACAAGCCTCCGCCACATCACAAAGTCCGGTTGCATCACGGCAAACCGTTCCTGCAGCAACGAAGCCATCGTCGGGACAGGTGGCGCTGGTCCCCGAGCAGACCTCCTCCACATCACAGGAACCGGCTGATTCGCGACAAAGCGTTCCTGCATCAGCGAACTTGTCCTCCGGGCACGCGACGCTGGTTCCGGTGCAATTCTCAGCCAAATCGCAACGCCCTACCCCTGGACGGCACACGGACGTAGCCGGCGCTAGTGCATCTTCAGGACAAGGAGCATCCTCACCGGTGCAAACCTCGGCCACATCGCAGGAGTCCACCGCCGGTCGGCAAACCGTGCCCGCGGCCAGGGGCGGATCGCTGCATTGGCCATTTGTCGGATCGCAGGTGCCAACGGAATGGCATTTGTCCTTCGCGTTACAGACGACCCCATGGCACTTGACCACAATGGTCGCGGCCACGCAAAGGCCAGGCACGTGGCAGTGGTTGCTCGGGGCGCTGAAGTAGGTGGCTCCATCTTCGGTCACGGCAAATCGGTAGTGCCCCACCGGCACCCAAACCCGGGCCAGGCCGGTGCTGTCTGAAACCGCCGTGTTGTTGGTCGCGGATGTCCCGTTGTACGCGACCACGGTGGCGCCGGAAATGGGCTGACCGTCCTTGTTCACGACGGACACCAGCGACTGCGTCTTGTCCGATACGCGCAGGTTGTCGACGCGGAAATTCAGGTACGGGGTCGCGTCGGTGGCGGCCGAGTTGATGGCAAGAATGAAACGCAGATCGCTGTAGCTGCCCGACAGCTTGCCGAGCTGCTGCGCCGTCGGCGTGAAGGTCAGGGTCGACCATTGGCCGACCGGCAAGGGCGTCAGCTCCGATTGCCCAAGGTAGTCGTTGTGGACGGCCAGCGAAGGGATGCTGAAATTGAGCTGCACGCCCCCGTGCCAGTAGGGACTGATCGCATCGACCTCGGGAGGCACCCACACATCGATGTGAATCGCGCTCCCCAGCCGCGCGCCCAGCGAGGACAAGGCCGCACTCTCGAAGCGCACGTAGCCGCGAGTCGCCACGGTCAGCGCGCGAAAGCCCTGCGACTGGCTGGTGGAAACGCTCAGGACCCCGCGACCATTCTCTATCACCGCCCAATCGGTGGGCATGGCGCTCTCGAATCCCAAAATGCGATCGATCTCATTCGAGGTCAGCGCGTGCGAGGCGCTCTCGACCTCGGGCTCAGGAGGCTGTGCTAGTTGCCCCCCCCCCGTGACACGCGGCGACAAACGCAGCCGCCGCAACCAGAGCGCGTGATGACCAAAATCCGTCCTTGCGCTGCCTCATCTCAGGTACCCCTTCACTGGCTTGGGGATCAACCTTGGCCGCCAGCAATGCCGCGTTCCGATGTACTCCAGTGTGGCGACGCGTGGCAAGCGAAAAGTTGACTTGCGCGATCCCACGACAAACGCAGCGACGCCGCGATACCGGCCGGAGGCTGTTTTGCAAGGAGAAGCCATTCCTCTCGTCGGGGCCATGATGGGTGGCCGTGGCCGGATACCGCCAATTGACTGCGGCCACGGCCACGACCTCCTTCTTCACCCAGCGCGTGCTGGCTTCGTCGTGGCAGGACAGAAACCTCGCCTGGTCATGGACGACCTCCGCGTCCTGGCGCGGGATCAAAGACGCAGCCTGAACCATGCGGCGTTGGCGCTCATGGCGACGATGTCACGGTCACTGGCCGCGCGGGATTTCCCCTGCTGGCGGAAACTCCAGTAAGATGTCTGTCCCGAATCGGACCGGCCCATGAACGTGTGGCGCTCATCGCCTGCCCGAGACTCCGGGCACACGACATGAACAAAGCGGGAAAGATCGCACTCGTCCTGATCCCCACGGCCCTCGTGGCTCTTCTCGCCATCAGCCTGACCAGCGCGGACCTCACCCAGACGGTCTACGTGCGCACGACCTACTACTTTCTGATGGCCACGCTCCTGTGCTGGGCCGGAACGTACCTGCACGCCCTGCGCGACGAGCGCCGGGCGGCGCTGGTGGCGTGGACCAAGGAGAACTGGCCGGGACTGGTCATCGCGCTCGCCGTGACCCTCGTCGCCTGGCTCGCCGTGCCCCCCGCCCTGCGCATGCTGTCCGACGAGGCGAACCTGATCGGCACCTCGAAGAACCTCTTCACGTCGCACGAGGCCACCTTCACCATCTCGGGCAAGCACTACTACGACAGTTTCTGGGACGTGGACGTGGCCATCGACCAGCGCCCCCCGCTCTTCCCCTTCCTGGTCAGCCTGGTCCACGCGCTGGCCGGTTATTCGTACAAGAACGCCTTCGTCCTCAATCTGCTGCTCCTCCCGGTCTTCGTGCTCACCGCCTACCGCCTGGCCAAGAGTCTGGCGGGGGAGACCTTCGCCGTGGTGGCCGCCCTCTTCGTGGTGGCTCACCCCATCACCCTGCTCTCGGTTCGTTCCGGCGGCTTCGACTTCCTGGCTCTCGTCTTTGCCTTGCTGATCATCAAGGGCTTGCTCGATCACGCGCGCGCCCCCACGCCCGCCAGCCTGGCCATTCTCTGGATGAACCTGTGCCTGTTCGCCACGATCCGCTACGAGAGCGCCCTCTTCCTGCCGCCGCTCATCGCCTTGCTGCTGCTCTTCCGACTGGTCACGCGCGATCTCCTGCGCCCCTACGCCTTCCTCTACGCGCTCACCCCGGCCTTTCTCATCCCGCGCATCACGCTGGCGGTGTTGCGCGGCAGCGTGCCCCATCAGGATCCCGGAACCACGACCTTCAGCCTCGGCAACTTCTTCAACAACCTGCACGAGTACTTCCAGCCCATCCTGCCGCCGGCCCGCTCATACCCGGCGCATTCGGCGCTACTCATCGCCCTCGGCCTGGTGGGATGTGCCCTCTTGGCACGTTCGTGTTTCCGCACGTGGCGCGCGCAAGGGAGCACGCCGCGCTTGAAGATCGCTGGCTTCGTCGCCGCCTTCATGCTGGTGCAGGCGGTCCTGCTCTTCACCTATTACTGGGGACGCGCCCAACAACCCGCGTCCGCCCGCCTGATGCTCCCCATCAACACCTTCTTCTCGTTCGCGGGCGCCTGGGTGCTCGCCGCGGCCATCAAACGCTGGCGGCCCTGGGTGGCGGTCTTGCTCGCCACGGCGGTCTTCGTCTTCCACGTCCCGGCGACCGCGCAGTACAGAATGTTGAACCGGATGGTCCAGACCAGGGAATCCGCCACCACCTGGCGCTTCTTCGACAGCCTGCACGAAAAGCGCATCCTCATCGTCACCGATCGCCCCAACCACTTCACCATCATGAATTACGGGGCGATGAACTTCGAGACGGCCCGCAAGGATCCGTACCTCTTCCAGGCCCTCTCCCGCCGCCTCTTCTACGACGTCTACGTGATCCAGCAGCTCAAGCAGAGCACCGGGCAAGTGCTGCCGGGCTACGAGATCTGGCCCGACCGCGAGATGGAGACGATGCTGGAGTTCCAGAACGACGCGGACGTCCTGATCCGCATCTCGCGTCTGGCGCACTGAGCGCATCCCTGCAGCAAAAGATGACGTGGTCGTGGTCGTGGCCGTCTAATCATCGATCCCTTGTTGCTGCGCAGCAGGTCCAGCCGTGTTC
>CAZHUY010000245.1:0-9128 GCA_964535465.1 uncultured Myxococcales bacterium | reverse complement strand
CCGGGGCCACACCCGTGACCAGGAAATATCCAAACCCTAGTCCGCCAGCGAAACGCAGCCCCCCGGAGCCGCCGCCCAGCCCCAATGACAATCCAAGGTGCATGCTGTTCTTACGCCCGTACCCGGTTTCTTCTTCCGGGGGCGCAGCAGCCGGAATGGTGGGCAGCGCTGGGGGAGGCAACGGTTCAGGTTCAAAGACTGGCTCCACTTCCAGCGCGGGCACGATGGTATCGGGGCTTGGCGATGCTGGGGCCACGTCTTGTGCCAGCGCGGCTCCCGCTGCCCCCAGCATCAGGAGCGAGACAAGAGCGACCACTCTCCGCAAGCATCTGGATCCGTGCATGCCCCAAATGTAGCAGCCCACAGGCGTTGGGCCTGTCGCGGCGAAGGCTCTCGACACCGCAGGATGACCAGCCCGTCGTCTGGGTCTGTATCGTTCGCGAGACACAAGTGCCTCACTTGTGAGACAGGGTTGTTGTTGTGGTACAAACAAACCCGCGAACTTGCGTGAAACGAAACATTGGTCCGATCCCTGCTTCTGTGCCAGACGACTGCCTCGTCGCGGCCGGGCAGAAGCACCGGCCAGGACCTAACCAATCAGGAGAAACCTATGCGCTGCCCGAAAACAATTCCGCTGGTCGGAACCGTTCTGCTCTCACTTTTAACCTTCGCCCCGAGGGCCAGTGCAGACGGCGGTCTGTCACTTGACCGATTTCAGCCCGCACCGGCCGGCGATCGATTCTTCGGCGTGCAGGGTGGCGACCCAGGGGGACACCTGTCGCCTCGCCTGATGCTGCTCGGTGACTATGGGTATCGGCCCATGGTGTGGAAGACCGGCGACGATGTGGTCGGGCCCATCGTCAAGCACCAGCTCATCCTGCACATCGCGGCCGGCGTCTCGCTGTGGGATCGGCTCTGGCTGTTCGCCGACATGCCGGTGGCGCTGGTCAACACCGGCAACAACATAAGCCCCTTGCCGGCGCCCTCGGGTGTCTCGGCCGGCGATCTGCGGCCGGGCGCGCGCGTGCGACTCTTGGGCGAGGCGCGGTCGATCGCCAGCCTCAGCCTGTCGGGCTACCTCTATATCCCGACCGGCAAGAAGAGCCAGTACATGGGCTCGGACGAGATCCACGGCGCACCCGCTGTGGTCCTGTCGGGCGAGAACGACCTCATCGCCTACGCGGCCAACGTGGGCGCCGATCTGCGCAAGCACACCAAGAACGCTGGCAGCGGCGTGCCCGATTTCGGGTCGAGCCTGCAGTTCGGCGCGGCTTTCGCCTTCCTGCTGGCTGATCGCACCCTGCAGATCGGCCCTGAAATCTACGGTAGCTCGTTGATGGTGGGCGACCAGCGTTTCGAGCGCAACACCACCAACCTGGAGGCCATCCTGGGCGCCCGTTGGTCCATCAGCGACTGGGTGCTCGGACTGGGCGCCGGCTCTGGCATCGTCTCTGGCCTGGGCACCCCCAAGGCCCGTGTCGTGGCATCGGTGGCCTACGTGCCCACCAAGGAGCCGGAAAAGCCTCGGCCCGCCGACAGCGACGGCGATGGCATCATCGACGATGAGGACGCCTGCCCGACCGTGCGTGGGGTCAAGAGCAGCAATCCCGACCGCAACGGCTGCCCGCCCGATCGCGATGGCGACGGCGTGGTCGACAAGAAGGATGCCTGCCCCGACGTCAAAGGCGTACCGACTGACGATCCCGAGACCAACGGCTGCCCGCCCGACACGGATGGCGACGGCATTCGCGACGACGTCGATGCCTGCCCCAACGAGAAGGGCAAGGCCGATCCGGATCCCGAGAAGAACGGCTGCCCGGCGGCGGTGCGTGTGACGGAGAAGGAGATCGTCATTCTCGAACAGGTGCAGTTCAAGACGGGTAGCGCGGAGATCCTGCCGGCCAGCGACGATCTGCTCGGCCAGGTGGCGAGCGTGCTGAACGAGCACCCCGAAATCCTGGTGGTCGAGGTGCAAGGTCACACCGACAACCGTGGCAGCAAGGCGATGAACAAGAAGCTGTCGCAGAAGCGCGCGACGGCGGTGGTCGATTGGCTGGTCAACCGCGGCAAGGTGGAAGCCTCCCGGGTGTACGCGCAGGGCTACGGCCTCGAGCAGCCCATCGCCGACAACGACACCGACGAAGGCAGGCAGAAGAACCGCCGCGTGCAGTTCCGCATCACCGAGAAGAAGCCCGCCGCCCAGGACGCGGCGGCGAACTGAAGCGGCCCTAGCGGCTGATGAGGGGAGCCGAAGCGCGGGTCGCTTGGCTCCCCGGCACGCTCTCGCGAGCTCACTCGCGGGAGCGTTTGCTTTTTGGGGGGCGTGAAGGCGCGCCAGTTTCGTTGAAGCTCGGGTGCTTCAGTCCACATCTATGGGCTGAACGACGTCCTGTCGCTCGCCGAGTCTCGCACGGGACTCTGTCTCGTGAATGGCGTCGCACAACTCTTCGAAGCTCAAGGAGTCACATGGGTTTGCGCCTCATCCTCCCTGCCCTCGCCGGGGTCCTTATCGCACCGGTACGCCGCGAAGGCCGCTCATTCCTCGGAGCGGGCGCCGTGAGCCACGAGCAAGCGGGCCATCGCGGAATCCCCTCGCCGCCGAGAGAGTGACAGCAGAGAGGCGTCGGGCTGTCCGCGCAGACGGACGACGGCATTCGCATCCGCTCCCTGTCGCAGTAGATGAGCGGCCACGTCTCTTCTTCCTCGGCGCACGGCGTACCCCAGCGCCGTCATCCGGGTCGCCCGCTCCTGGCTTCTGTCGGTCGGTGCAAGACGGCGATGATCTCCCTGCTCTGCCACCAGCTCACGGCCAGGCCGCGGTGCTGAGCCACGCCTTCGATCAGCTCCCAGGCCTTGACCGTGCGATAGCGCAGCGACGCGGGAACAACCAGATCGGGCCAGGGGATCGTGCGGACCACCCACACACCCTGCTGCCGCAAGTGCTGGAGCAACGGCTCCACTTGGGCGCCGCGGGTTTCGACCGTGACGCCAAGCCTTTGCGACACGTCGGCCAGCGGCGAGGCGAATGCGGTCTGCGCGGGCTGTGCCGGGAGCGGGGTGGGCACCGCCGCGGCGATGGCTGTCGCGCATGCACTCAAGAGCAAGCGGGTCATGGAACGAGGCTTCCGCACGACGGGTATCTCGCTTGGACTCTGCCTCACGAGATCCTATTCGCCGCCCAAGGCGGCTTCGGACCGCCATCGCTATCGAGGACGGGCGCGCCCCCTCTCGACGACCAGCGCGGCCGCGCCCTCCGCGGCCCCCTCAGATACTCACAGCGCGAACGCCTGCAAGGCCGCGCAGAGGCGCTCGCTTTCCGCCTGCAGCGCGGACAACTCCGAGCGCAGGCTGTGCAGGTCGCCCTTCCTGGCGTTCAGCTCCATGGCCAAGGCCTTGGCGCGCACGGCCTCCCCACCCAGCGAGGCCGACGAGCCCTTGAGCGTATGAAGCTCGTGGCTCACGCGCACGATGTCCCCGCCTTCGAGGGCGGCGCGAAGGCTCGTCAGGCGGCCGGGAACGTCGGCCAGAAAGGCCTGGATGATCCGCTTGGCGGCGGCTCGGTTGCCCAGCAATCGCTTGAGAAGGGCCGCTTGGTCAAAAATGGGCAGCGTCGGCTCGACAGGCGTCTGTTCGTCCCCGGCATGCCCCGCGGTCGCCGGCTGTTTGCTGCCCAGATAGCGATCCAGGATCCGTCGCAGGTCGGCAGGATCGAAGGGCTTGGAAAGGTAGTCGTTCATGCCGGCGGCCAGGCAGCGCTTGCGATCCTCTTCCATGGCGTGCGCGGTCATGGCCACGATGGGCACCGTGGGGTTGCGTACTCCCGAGTGGGGCTCCCGAATCTTCGCGGTCGCCTCCAGGCCGTCCATCTCGGGCATCTGGATATCCATGAGGACCAGGTCGTAGGGCTGCCTCTGCAAGGCCACGATGGCCTCCAACCCGTTGACGGCGAGGTCGACGCGCGCCTGGGAATCCTCGAGAAGGGCGAGGACCAGCTCCTGGTTGATGGGGCTGTCCTCCACCAACAAGATGCGGGCGTGACTGTAGTCGCGGGCCTGGAGGACGGCCGGTGGGGCGGCTTCACCGACCGGCGCGGCCGCTGGTCTGCGAAAGCGTGCCGTGAAGTAGAACTCCGAACCCTTGCCGAGCTCGCTGCTCACGCCAATCTCACCGCCCAACAAGGTGACGAGCTGGCGACAGATGGTCAATCCCAGGCCCGTGCCCCCGAACTTCCGCGTGGTCGAGGCGTCCACCTGGGTGAAGCTCTGGAAGATGTATTCCTGCTTGTCGGCCGGGATGCCGATGCCGGTGTCGTGCACCGAGAAGCGCAGCACGGTTTCGTTCGGCTCGCTTCTCACCGGGCTCACCTGAACCCTCACCTCGCCCTTCGACGTGAACTTGAGGGCGTTGCCCACCAGGTTCACCAACACCTGCTTCAGCCGTCCCGGATCGCCTGTCAAATGGCGAGGGGTTTCGTCGTCCATGGCGCAGCGAAGATCCAGGTTCTTCTCCTGAGCGCGCGGCGCCATGGTGAGTGCCACCTCATCGAGCAGAACCTGCAGGTCGAAGTCGGTGCTCTCGAGCTCGAGTTTGCCGGCCTCGACCTTGGAGAGATCGAGGATGTCGTTGATGACCGCCAGCAGCGCCTGGCCACTTATCCGAACGGCCTCGGCGTAGCGGCGCTGCTTCTCGTCGAGGGTGGTGGAGAGCAACACGTTGGTCATGCCGATGACGCCGTTCATGGGCGTGCGGATCTCGTGGCTCATGTTGGCCAGGAATTGCGACTTGGCCACACTGGCTGCCCTGGCCTCGACCGCCATCTGGTTGGCCCGCTCGGTTTCCTCTGACAGCAATTGATTGAGCCGCTTGGCTTCGCTGAGGGCGTCGCGCAGATGGGCCTCGGCCGCCTTTTGCTCTTCCTCGGCCGCGACCAACTCCGTGATATCCGCGATGCTGCCGACCATACGCAGGGGCTGGCCCTGCGCATCCCGTTGCACGACCCGTCCGCGATCGAGCACCCAAATGTAGCGGCCATTGCCGTGGAGCATGCGGTGCCTGCTGACATAGGGCGCCTGGCCAGCCTGACAAGCCCGAATGGCCGCCATGACCTGCGGCAGGTCTTCCGGATGCAGGCCCTCGGTGAACTTCTCCAGGCTGTGCTCGAGGAAGCTCTCGTTCAGACCCAGGATCTGGCACCAACGGGCGTTGTGCTTCACCTTGCCCGTGCCGACGTCCCAGTCCCAGATGCCGTCGCCCGTGGCTTCGAGGGCGTAGGACAGACGCTGGGCCACCTCGTGCAGGGCCTCCTCGGCGCGCCAGCTGGCCGTGATGTCGCGCGAGATGCCCAGGATGCCCACCACCTCGCCCGCCGGGCCGCGGTAGGGCGTCTTGAGGGTGTCCACCAGCACCCGCCGGCCATCGGGATAGCTGATCCATTCTTCATTGTGGCGCGGCGACAGCGTCTCCAGCACCAGGCGGTCCTTCTCACGGAAAGCCTGGGCGACCTCCTGGCCAAACAGCTCCTCGTCGGTTCGCCCCACGATCTCGTCCCTGCTGCGGCCGACAAAGGCGGCAAAGGCCGGGTTGCAGCTCAGGTATCGGCCCCGTGCGTCCTTGAAGAAGATGAGGTCGGGGATGGAGTCGAGCAAGCTCTGCACCAGGGCGCGTTGCCGTCGGGCCTCGAGCTCGCTCCTGCGCCGCTCCGTGATGTCCACCAACACGGTCAGCAGGCTTCTTTGACCTTGGTTGTCGATGACCTCGCCCGAAAACAGCCCATCGAGGATGCGTCCATCCTTGCCCCGGACCTTCACCTCGACGCTCGTCACGCGACCCTCGCGCAGAAGCGTCTCGCCGATCTTGTCTGCCCCTTCGACATTGGCGAAGAGGCGAAGCTCGGCGGCGGTGTGTCCGATGATCTCGTCACGGCCATAGCCCACGACGGCGACAAAGGCTTCGTTCACCTCGGTGAATGTGCGCGAGGGCAGCTCGCTCACCGCCATCGGGCTCGGATTGCTTTGGAAGAGTCGGTTGAACTTCTGCAGGGCCGCCTGCTGGCGCCGGAGATCCTTGGAGATACCGAAGAGGCACTCCTTGCCGTCCCATTTGCCGAGCCAGATACGCGTTTCGACCGGGAAGGGCACGCCGGCCTTGCTCGCCAGCGGCAAGGGGCAGGTGTCAATCTCGCGACGGAACATGCCCGCGTATGTGTTCTCGGCCTCCTTGCGCTTATCGGCGGGATGAAGGTCCAGCACGTGCAGATCGCGCAGTTCCTCGGGGCTGTAACCCAGCTTCTCCGAGACCGCGGGATTGCTGTAGAGCAGAGTGCCCTCGGTCGTGGCCACGACGATCATGTCGTCCACCGCCTCGAAGAAGGCGCGGAAGTTGCTTTCGCTCTCGCGCAGCTTCTGTTCCACGCGGGCCCGTTCCGTGATGTCCACGAAGGTCACCACCGCCCCCACGACCTGGCCCTGACGTCGTTGTGGAAAAGACCAGTACTCGGCCTGGAACGAGGTGCCGTCGGCACGCCAGAGCACCTCGTCGCTGACGTGGGTTTCGTTGCCCCGCTTGAAGGCCTGGTAGATGCGACACTCCTCTTCCGGGTAGTGCTTTCCATCCGGGAAGGAATGGTGGATGAGGTCGTGCATGTTCTTGCCGAGAAGCTGGTCGGCGCTGGAGTAGCCGGTCAGGCGCAGACAGGCCGGGTTACAGAAGGTGCAGTGGCCTTTCAGGTCGATGCCGTAGATGGCCTCGGCCGTGGAGTCGAGCAAGAGCTGGAGGTTCTCCATGCGCTCGTCGGCCATGACCAACGCGCGCCGCTCGGAGCGCGATGCGGTCCACAGAAAGAAAGCGATGAGGAAGGTCGAGAGCCCCCCCATGACCAAGGTGGCCAGGTGGCCGCCGCCGCCATACGCGCTGCCAAAATCCGCACGCGGAATGGCCCGCAGGGTCCATAGGCGGCCTGCCACCTCGAAACGATCACGGGTGATCAAGGGTTGCGACGGCTGGAACGGAGCATCGGACAACATGCGCGCATAGAGCCGCTTGTCCTCGGTCTCACCCTCCCCGTCGAACAGTTCGAGGGCGACGCCCCGGGTTGCGCTGCCCAGGATGCCCTCCATGAGGTTCTGCATCCGGAAGGCCAGGTACACCCATCCCAGGAGGGCCTGCCTCCGTTCGGCCACCGTGGTCAGCGGCAGGCCATGTTGGTAGACCGGAGCCAAGAGAAGTGAACCGGTCTGAATCTCGGTGGCTTTCTCCTGGTAGAGCTTGATGACCCCGGTCAAGGCGACCATTCCCGAGTCCCTCGCTCTGATCATGGCCTCGCGTCGTGTCGGCTCCGCGTAGATGTCACGCGCGAACGACCGTTGGTTGCGCTCGTCGAAAGGCTCGATGTAGATGGTGGGGCTGTAGCCCTCCTCGGCGGGCAGCGGACCGCCGGGAGAAACTTGGTAGTCGGGAAAGCCCTCGTGGCGCAGGCGGCGAACATGCTCGTCCAGGCCATCCTTGCGGATCCACTCCGCATAGCCAAAGCCCTGCACGCCCGGGTTGAGGCGGGCCAATTCCAGGGCTTCGACGTAGTGACTCCACTCCTGGCGCGAGGGCAGGGTCGTGTCCTTGGAGAGGAACTCGGCGGCCCCGCGCAGGATCTGTTCGTGCGCCGCCATGCGGTTGCTGATGCGCTCCCTGATGAGAACGGTCTCCGCCCGAAAACGATCGGCGATTCGGTGCTGCTCGGCACGTCTGACCAGCGCCCAGGTGGAAAGGGTCATCACCAGGCAGAGACCTAGCCCAGCCCATGGCTGCCACGATCTCCGTCTGAGGTTCTTACGGTTTGGCATTCGGTACACGAGGGACCGCCGCGTTGCCGCGGACACCTGTCCTCATCGGCCATTCGGCCTATCGCATGAAGCCGTGCCGGCGCCACGGCGCGGCTTTCGAGACACCCTCGGGGTGTTCAGCCTTCATCCAACCCGTGTCGCTGCCGATGACCGGGTTGTCGTTCTCGTCTGCTGGGAGGACAATCGAATGCCAGTCATCCTGCCATCAGTGAGGCCGAGAGGATGAGCGAGAGCATGGAAGAGGAGCGCAAGCCAACGACCCGAATCCTGGTGGTGGAGGACGTGGAGGTTGATCGCCTGATCCTGCAGGAGCTGCTTGAAATGGCCGGCCTGTCCGTCGAAATGACGAGCCGTGGCCAGGAAGCGATTGAGCGCTTGGCCAAGCAGGATCCGCCCATCGACCTCGTGCTGATGGGTGTGCAGATGCCCGGCATGGATGGGCCGAGCACCGCGCGCGAGATGCGAGCAGCGCGTGGCTCCACCCCCCCTATCATCGCCATGACGGAACAGGGACTCGAAGCGGAGCGGGTGCGTTGCCTGGAGGCGGGCATGAACGATCACCTGGCCAAGCCCATCGATCCCACCCTGTTGTTCGAGATGCTGAGCAAGTGGACGAGCCGGCGCGTGTTCGTGGTCCCAAGCGAGCCAACCGCTCCGGGTCGGCCCGAGCTTCCGGGCTTCGACTGGGAGGCGGCCCTGCGTCGCTGGAACGACAACGAGGCCAGGTTGCGCGGGGCCCTCAAACGATTCGCCGACAGCCATGCCCAGGCAGCTGACGAGGTCCGCAAGGCCTTGGTCGCGGGCGACCGGCCCCGCGCCTGCAATCTGCTCCATGAGCTCAAGGGCGTGGCCGGCAATCTCGGCGGCCTGTCGGTCCAGCAGGCCGCCGAGGCCCTGGAGCATGAGGTCAAGTCTGGTCAGGGAGCGCCCACCTCGGACCTGATGACCGCACTGTCGCGCACCCTGGACCTGATGATGCAGGGGATCGTCCGGCTGGCACCCCAGCCAATCAGCACCGGATCGGCCAGCGCAATCACGCTGTCCTCGGAGGAGATGGTGCGCGGCCTGCGGGAGCTCGACGACCTTCTGGCCCAGAACAAGATGTCCGCACGGCGGAGATTCGCGAGCTTGAGAAACGACCTGGCGGCACTTCAACCATCCCAGGCCACGCAGCTGGAACGGGACATCATGCGTCTGGCCTACAAGCCCGCCCGTGAGGTGGTCGCGTCGTTAATTGCCCAGCTAAATCATCGTTCATGATTCTGGAACACCCGGGCTCAAGCGGCGGCTCGA
>CAZHUY010000244.1:0-9176 GCA_964535465.1 uncultured Myxococcales bacterium | reverse complement strand
ATGGAGACCGGCTACGACATCCTGTTCTTCTGGGTTGCGCGCATGCTGATGGCGGGCCTTCACTTCATGAAGAAGGTGCCTTTCCGCACGGTGTACCTGCACACCATGGTCACCGACGAGAAGGGCGAGAAGATGTCCAAGGTCAAGGGCAACACCATCGATCCGGTGGACGTGGCCCAGAAGCACGGGGCCGATCCCTTGCGCTTCGCTCTGGCCTGGATGACCAACCAGGCCGCGCAGGGCAAGAACATCAAGTTCTCCGTCTCCCGCGTCGAGGACGCGCGTCGCTTCGCCAACAAGATCTGGAACGCCACGCGTTTCGTCTTGATGAACCTGACCGACTACGACGCCAACCAGTTCGCCGATCGCTCGGCCAACGGCCCCGACAGCCTGGAATACGATCTGCCCGAACGCTGGATCTTGTCGCGCATCCAGCGCACCAGCGAAGAGGTCAAGTGCGCCCTCGAGGACTTCAAGATCGCCGAGGCGGCCCAGATCGTCTACCACTTCATCTGGAACGAGATCTGCGACTGGTACATCGAGCTGGCCAAGGTGCGCCTGCAGGATCCGAGCAAGGCCGCTGATCGATGGAAGATTCAAGGCTGCCTGGTGACGGCCATGGAGGCCGCCATGCGCCTCCTGCACCCCTTCATGCCCTTCCTCACCGAGGAGCTGTGGCAGCAGTTGCCCAAGGCCGAGGGGGCCCCTCAGAGCATCATGATCACGCTGTACCCCATCCCGGATCCCCGCTATCTGGACGACGCCAGCGAATCGTCCATGGCGCTGGTGCAGAAGGTGGTCACGACGGTCCGCATGCTGCGCACCGAGAAGAACGTCCCGTCGATTCAGCGTCCGCGCGTGATCCTGAATGCGGCGGACGACTACAAGAAGACCATCCTGGACGGCTATCGCAACCTGGTCATCGAGCAGGCCAAGCTGGGCGAGTTGGTGGTGCGTCGGTCTGGCGAGGCACCCAGCGATTCCCATGTTTCGGGTCTGGCAGGCGACGTCGAGGTCGTGCTCATGCTGGAGGCGCCCGCGGACACGGGGGCGGAACGCGCCAAGCTGGAGAAAGAGCGCGGCAAGCTGGAGAAGGATCGGGAGTACCTGGCCAAGAAGCTGTCCAACCCGCAGTTCCTGGAGCGTGCCCCGGCGGCGGTGCTGGACAAGGATCGCGCCCGCTTGGCCGAGTTGGAAGCGGCCATCGCGAAGCTGGACCAGGCCATCGGACGTCTGGCGACCTAAAGGGGCCGGTCCTGCCCCGCAGGGCGGCACGGCCTACCAGGCTGCTGCCGCCGCGGGCGAGGGCGACTCTCAGCTTTCGGAGTAGAGCTTCAGCTGCTCGCGAACGACGTCTTCGGTAAGTCCGGTCCGCAGCTGCTCCTGCAGGCAATCCGCCAGGGTGAGCTGCATGTCTTCGACGCCGCCGTCCTGCATGAGCTTGCTGAGCAGGGCTCGAGCCTCGCGACTTTCATCATCGCGAACGAAATCCTTGACCATGTCGATCGTCAGCCCACCAGAAAAGTCGAGCATCGCATGGTCCAGGAGAAAAGCGATGAGTTGGTTCACGAGGTCCTCCGCCGAGTGTGACAGTCCAGAGTTACGAGTGCTTGCTAATATCCCGAAAATGCTGCGATAATCAAGGAACAATCACTGAATGTCCGTGGATTTTTTGTCGAGACTCGCAGAAGCGCTCTCACCAGAAGTAAATCCCACGAAGTCACGACCTCGGCCTGAATGCATTGCTCGCGGCCCGCGTTACGCCTTGACGATGATTGTGGATTTGTCTACGGTCGTTCCGTGTCGCTCCGTCGTTCCTATTGTGTGCTCGCGCTAGGAATTGCGGCCGCCGCAGGCTGTGCCTCTGCCCAGGATCTGCAAGCCAACGCGCGAGCCACGCAAGCGCTGGCGCAGGCTCAGAAGGCCGGCGCCGAAGAAGATGCTCCTTACGAGTATGCCAAGGCGGCGGAGTATCTCGAGCGGCTGCGCGAGACCTCGAACGACGAAGAAGCCTCCGAGTGGGGCCGGCGTAGCGAGGACTGCTCACGTAAGGCCATCCTGCGAGCCAAGCATCGGCGGTCTTCCTCGGCCGAGCTTCCCCCTGACCACTCCACGTGTGGGAAGCCATGAGCCGCGTTTTCTGCAGCCTCTGGTTGGCGACTGGCCTGTGGCTCTTCGCGGCCGGCTGCGGCGGTCAGGATCTGGTGGGTCGGGCCAAAAAGGTCCGCTCCAGCCTGCAGGAAGCCCGCGATCGCGGCGCGTATGTCTGCGCCCCTCGTGAACTGGCCATCTCCGAAGCCCATGTCGAGTTCGCGGAGCGTGAGCGCAAGCAGGGAGAAGACCAGCGCGCCTCGATGGACCTGGAGTTCGCCGAGAGCAAGGCACGCGAAGCCCTGCGGCGCTCAGAGACCTGCGAGAGAAACCAGGGCCCGCCCCCCGACAGCACCCTGGACAGTGATGGCGACGGTCTCGCCGATTTGCGCGACCGTTGCCCCAAGGTGGCGGAAGACATGGACCGGTTCCAGGACGACGATGGGTGCCCGGACACCGACAACGACGAGGACGGCACCCCCGACGCCTACGACCGCTGCCCCAACGAAACCGAGGACCACGATGGCTTCGAGGACGATGATGGCTGCCCGGACCCTGACAACGATGGCGATCGGGTGGGCGACAAGGAGGACAAGTGCCCCAACCAGCCAGGCTTGTCGATCGACGGCGGATGTCCCTCGACCAAGACCTACCACCGCCTCGCCATCTCGCACGACAGGATCGAGACGCACCAGGCGGTTGGTTTTGCGACGGGCAAGGCGGCCATCGCCAAACGAAGCTTTGCCCTGCTCGGCGAAGTCGCGGATGTGCTAAAGACGCATCCTACGATGCGGATTCGGGTCGAAGGCCACACGGATAGCCGCGGCACTCCTGCCGAAAACCTGAGGCTATCGCGGGCCCGAGCCGACGCTGTCAGGGCTTTTCTGATCAACCGGGGTGTCGCCCCAAGCCGCGTGGTGGCCGAGGGTTTTGGATCGGAGCAACCGATCGAAACCAACAAGACCACGGCGGGGCGGGAAAAGAACCAGCGGATTGAATTTGTGATATTGCAGCCATAGGGAAGGACGTACCCACGATGGGAAACACGATGACTCGTCAACCGAGAAGCCGCAGGCGACTGGGCAGGGCAGGGCTGCTTTGCCTCTGGCTGGGTGCCATCAGCGCCGTCTCCGTAGCCTCGGTTGCGCCGGTTGAGGCCAAGGCAAAGAGGAGATCCAAGAAGGCGCCCGACCCCGGCAAGACCCTGGTTGACCTGAACAAGAAAGCGCTCACCAACCTGGATGCCGGCGAGTTCGACGTCGCGCGCGACGCTTTGCTCGAGGCCGTGAAGGTCGCCGAGGCCGCGGGCTTGCAGCAGGACAAGATGACCGCCCGCACCTACGTCCACATGGGCGCGGTCACCTTCCTGGGCTTCAAGGATCGCAAGGGGGCCTTGCGCTACTTCGGCAAGGCCAAGGAGATTCGCCCCGACATTCAACTCACGCCTTCGCTGGAGACTCCGGCGATGAGCGAGTTGTTCGCCAAGGCGGTTCCGGGGGACACCGGCGAGGAGGCTCCCAATCCGGCCCCCAGCGCTCCCGCCCCGCTTCCCGTCGCCACGGCGACGCCGACCACCCCGCCCCCCACCGCGCGGCCGCGCGAGATCATGCCGCCGGCGATTCTGCCCTCGGACCTGTATTGCCCCGAGGTGGAGGAGGGCATGGAGAACCACGCGGTGGAGATCCGCTGCGTCACGAGGCCGAGCATCAAGGCCGACCGCATCCTCCTTTACTACCGGGCATCGGGCGCGCCCACCTACAAGGTGGCGGCGATGCAGACCGGAGAAAACGGTTGGCAGGTGGCCAACATTCCCGACGATCAGGTCAAGGGCGAGAGCATGCAGTACTACTGCGAAGCCCACGACATCTCCGACAACATCGTCGCCAACAGCGGGCAAGCAGACATGCCCAACCCCATCATGATCAAGCCCGATACCAGCGAACCCGTGGTGGCTTTGCCTGGTAGCGACAAGGGCGACGGCGAGGATCCGCTCAAGAAGTGGAAAGAGCAGCAGCTCGAGGTGGATGCCGAGCGATACTTGCACCGGCGCCGCAAGGGCGCGATCTGGATCGGCCTGGCGGCGGGCACCGGCTACGGATACCACCTGGCCTCGCGCTACGAGTGGCGGCGGGACGCTGATCCCGTGGCTGCGGGTATGCGCTTGGCGGGCACGGTCACCGGCTACCCGGAGATCGGCTACATGATCGGCGACCATTTCGGATTGGCCGTGCAGGGCCGCTTCGAATACATCTCGATCGAGGGCTCGGGGGACAATACCAAGGGAAACCCCGCCAAGGGCGCTTTCTCGGTCCTGGCGCGCCTGCTCTACTACCTGGATCTCGGTGTGGGCAACGCGCAACTGCAGTTCTCCGCCGATGTGGGCGGTGGCGAGGGGTATCGATTTGCCTACCCGCCCACCAACCCGAACCACGACAAGACCTGGATTCCGGGCACGGGTAAGTCTCCCTGCGGGCGCGATACCGAACCAGGATGCGTGCTCAAGCCCACCCTGCTCACTGACACCACCCGCAGCGGGCCCGTCGTCTACGGCGCGAGCGTTGGCTTCATCTATCACTTCACGCCGCACATCGCCGCCAACATCGAGCTGCGAGCCTTGGGCGCGGGTCCACACTTCGGATTCATCGGCGAGGGCTTCGGTGGGATTCAATTCGCCTTCGGTGGCCGCGCCCCGGAGACGGGTCGAGGGGATGCCCCACCCAAGGCCGCCGACGACGAGGAAGAATACGAGCTGGAGTAGGGCTAACGGCCCGAAGCCTGACGGGCGCTGAGCGAGCGCCGGTCGGGCGCCTCCTGGGTCAGGGCGGCGATAAGCGCCGACAGCTCGACGTGCAGGCGAGCGATCTCGTCGGGTAGCGGGCGGGATCCCCGGCGACCAGCCAGCAGATCCGCGTGTTGGCGCATGGGCCTGCCCACCAACGCCTCCCACAGGACCGCGCCCAGCGAGAACAGATCGGTCAGGGGCGTCGACGGCTCGCCCGCCAGTTGTTCCGGCGCCAGGTAGATGGGCGTGCCGCCGGCCACTTCGCCGAGCTGCGTGCCCAACACCCGGGCCGAGCCGAAGTCGGCCAGGACCGGCTGCTCGGCGTCGCGAAACAAGATGTTGCGCGGGGTGATGTCGCCGTGGACCACGCCCGCCGCGTGCACGTACTCGAGAGTCGCGAGCAGATTACGCGCCAGCGCGAAGACCTGATCGGCCGGCAAACCCGCGGGGCGGGCCGACAGCAGGCGATCGCGCAGGCTGCCGGCCGGCAGGTGTTCCATCACCAGAGTGCGCGTGTCTTGGTCCAGATCGTAGATGGCCACCACGCCCGGGTGGCGCAGGGCCGCCACCACACGGGCTTCGGCGAAGAAACGTCGGCAATCCTCGCCTGAACCGGCGTCGGGGTGAAGAACCTTGAGGGCCAGCGGGAGGCCCAGGGTGCGGTCGCGAGCCAGGTAGACCGTGGAAGTGGCGCCCCGGCCAATCTCGCGCACCAGCTCGTAACGGGACCAGGTCACGCCCTCGGGCTCGATGAGGGTCTGGCCAGCGGAAGGTGGACCGTACGGGCGATCCTCACGTCTGCGCAACTGGGTGAGGTGGGCCCACGCGGTCTGGTCCTCGATATCGTCGGCCAACAGGCGCTCCCAGCCCGCGGCCGCAGCCGGCAAGTTGCCCTCGTCTTCATCGAGCAGCGCCTCCTCGACCCGAGCCAGGCGCGCTTCAGGGCACGCGTCGAGCGAGGCGAGCAAGGCACGGGCGGCCGCGCGCTCGCCCCGCGCGACCAGGTGACGGGCCAGGACGAGCTTGGCCTGAGCATCGCCGGGGTTGTCACGTACGCGCCGACGCAATTCCTCGACCGAATCGCCAGCCGTGCCTCCAGCGTCGTCCGATCTCACAGCACCTCCAAGCGCAGCTTTCCCGACTGGATGATGTCGCCGCGCAGGACATCGAAGCCCTTGCCCACCAGCTTGCCATTCAACCTTACCGGGGCCCCGAGGTCGATGCGGGCCGTTCGCTCGGCCGGGACGATGCGCAGGGCCTCGCCGCCCGGCAGCGCGACTGAAAGGGGCAACGGGCCGGGAGCCAACCAGACGCGCAGACCGCGATCCAGGCCATCGTGGCAGGCGAGCTCCAGCAGGTCGGGGCCGTGGATTTGGAGGGTCAGGCGGCAATGCTCGCCCAGGCTCAGATCGCCGGCATGAGGCAGAGGCACGCGCCCCGCCAGCCGCGCACCACAAAGGCAGGTGCCCGTGCGACTGCCCACGTCTTCGAGCAAGAGCCGCGAATCCTCGAGCCAGATGCGGGCGTGCCGTCGCGACACCCCGGGATCGCGGACCACCACCTGGCATCGCCCGTCGCGCCCCAGCACCGCGGGCAGACCGGCAAAGCGCAGGACCGTCCCATCACAGGTGCGCAAAGCCAGGCTGCGGCCGGAACACAAACGAGCCTCCGCCTCCCTCGCCAGCCGCTGCAGGGCAGGGGCGTCCGCCATCGCGCTGCCGACGACCAGATCGATGGCGGCCAGGCGCTGCCCGGCGAGCATCAGGTCCTCGAAGCGGGCAGCCAGCTCCCGCGCATCACGAAGCGCCTCGCGCTGCTCTTGCTCGCGTTTGAGACAAGCCTCCATGCGCGCGATGTCTCCCGCGGCTCCCCAGGCCTGGGCGGCCCGCCCGTCCTCGCCGGCGCGCTCGAACACCGGGGCGGCTTCGACGGGAGAGTCCACCTCCAGCAAGAGCTCCGCCGCGCTCAGCAGGGCCTCACGCTCGAGCGCGAAAAGAGGGCTCGCGGGGGCGCGGTCCAGGAGCAGCAAGGCCGCCTGATACTTGGCGGCGCGTATCTGCGGGGCCATGGCCTCTCGCTCAGGGGCAGACAAGGAGGCGATGGTGCCCCCCATGGCGCGCACCAGGTCGTGCACATCGGACAGGGACATGTCCGCGGCTCTGGCTTGCAGGACGATGGTTTCGAGCCCCGGCCATTCGGCGTCGAGCGCCAGCGCACGTAGCAGCTCGATCATGCCCGCGCCCTTGCGGCCGGACGGGTCCGACCGTTTCGCATCCGACGGCGCCTCGGGCTTGCTCATGCATTGAAACATTACACGCCCTGGGCCGAGGTCCATGGGGGGGAAGAAGGGCACTTGACTCGGCGCTGCTGTCTCGCCATCGTGTACGACATGTCGGTACAGCGGGGAGACCTGACATGAGCAAGTCCGGGCAGGGCAAGCCGGACACCCAGTCCTATGATCGCCCGCTGACGGCCGGTGCACAGGCGGCGCGGCCCCCGCATTCGCCGACCGCGGTGATGCCCGTCGATCTCGGACTGGACGACGGCGTGAAGGACGAACAGCCCCTCGATCCCGGCCCGATCGGACCCGCCCCGCAAGCCCCGCTTTCCATCACCCCGCAGCTCAAGGATCCTGTCATCGCCAAGGCGCCGGGGTCGTTTCGCGCAGGCGACGTGGTGGACCATTTCGAGATCGTCGGCTTGGTCGGGCAGGGCGGCATGGGGAGCGTGTACAAGGCATTCGACCGCGACCTCGGGCGAATCGTGGCCATCAAGACCCTGCATGGCATCGACCAGCGCGCCCCGCAGGCGCTGGCCCGGTTCAGGCGGGAAGCCCAAGCCGCCTCGCGCGTGGTCCACCCCAACCTGGTCATCATCTACAGCTCCGGCACGCACGACGGGATGCCCTACATCGCCATGGAGTACCTGTCGGGGCGCAACCTGGCGGCCGAGATCGCCGAGGGCCGCATCGCCATCGAGCGCACCGCCGACACTCTGGGGGCGGCCTGCGCCGGCGTGTACGCCGCCCACCGCGCCGAGGTGGTTCACCGCGATCTGAAGCCGGCCAACATCTTCCTCGCGCGCACGCCCATGGGCGAGACACCCAAGATCCTGGACTTCGGTATCTCGCGCATCGGCGACGACAATGCGAGCCTGACCGGCACGGGCGACATCGTGGGGACCACGTACTACCTGGCGCCCGAGCAGGCGGGGGGCCGCCCCATCGACGCGCGCGTCGACCAATACGCCCTGGGGGTGATCCTGTACGAGTGCCTGACGGGAGTGCGACCGTTCACCGGCACGGCGGTCTACGAGATCATGCACAACATCATGGAGGGAGTCTTCGAACCGCCCTGCCGGCTGCGCCCCGAGATCCCGCGCGAGTTGGAAGCCGTGATCCTGCGGGCCATGAACCGCGAGCCCGAGCATCGTTTCGCCCGCGTCCGCGATCTGGGGCTGGCCCTGGTGCCCTTCATGTCGATGAAGGGCCGCCAGCAATGGGGCCACCACTTCATGGCGCCCGAGGCGGAGATGCCGGTGGCACACTCGCTGGCGCTCCCCGTTTCACCCGGAGCCGCGCCCGCCCTCACGCCCGACCTGCCGCCGGCCCCCACGAAGATCCTGCCCAACTCGCAGCAAGAGCTTCCCACCCACACCTTGCCGAAGCCTGGAGACGAGGTCCTCGACACCACGCTGACGCCGGCCAAGGCCTGGTCGGCCCGTCGAGGCAAGATCCTGGTTGCGGCGATCCTTGGCGTGGCGTTGCTGGCCGTGACGATCGCCTTGGCCCTCAAGCGCCCCGCAGCCCGCGCCCCGGTCCCCGTGCCCGAAACACCCACCGCCACGGCGCCAACCCCGGACCCGGCCCCGACGCTCGCGACACCGCCACCAACCGCAGTGCCTTCGTACCCCGCGTTCCCGCCAGCGGAGCCCCTCGACGAACGAGCACGCGACCCCAGAAGGAAAAACGCCGCCAAACCCGGGAAGGCCCGGGAGCCAGAAGAGCCAGAAGAGAGCAGCCCCCAAAGCGCCCCTGCGGAGCAACCCGCCCCCGTCAAACGCGGGATGTGGTAGGCCGCCAACCTTGCCCAGTGGTCGGGTGCGGCAGTAGAGTGCCCGCGCTGTCATGAGGTCCTTCTGGGAATTCACTGTGGCACTGTCGGCAACGTTCGTTCTTGCCGGAACGGCGGTTGCTGCCGGCAAGGGGGACAGTACCAAGAGCCAGGAGAAGATCGCGCGCGCGGCGTGTTTGATGGGGGCCTACCAGAAGGGGACCAAGATCCTGGTGGACCTGTTCATCGAG
>CAZHUY010000243.1:0-9186 GCA_964535465.1 uncultured Myxococcales bacterium | reverse complement strand
GCGCAACAACACCTGCGTGGCCTTCATCAACCAGCTTCGCCAGAAGATCGGCGTGATGTATGGCAACCCCGAGACCACCACGGGCGGCAACGCGCTGAAGTTCTACGCCAGCGTGCGCCTGGACATTCGCAAGATCGGCGTGGTGAAGAACGGCGACCAGGTCGTGGGCAACAAGGCACGCGTGAAGGTGGTGAAGAACAAGGTGGCGCCGCCCTTCCGCGAGTGCGAGTTCGAGATCCTATATGGCGGCGGGGTGAACGTGGTCGGCGAGATCGTGGACTTGGCCAGCGAGGCCGGCCTGCTGGAAAAGTCGGGCGCCTACTACAGTTGGAAAGGCGAGCGCATCGCCCAGGGTCGCGACAAGGCCTGCCAGTACATGGCCGAGCACCCGGAGGTCAGGGACGAGCTGCGCGGCAAATTGGTGGACCAGCGCAAGGCCGAGAACGCGCGCCTGGGAGCACCGGCAGCGGCCACTGGCGAAAGCGAGGCCGCATAGAGCCGGGACGGGAGACGGGCGAGGAGCTGACGAGGTGTGGCTCGATTCGCATGAGCAGCACCTCGTCCGATCTGCCAGATGGCGACGATGCGCCGGTGGTGTTGGTGTCCGTAAAGTTGGTTCTTTCGGCATGAAATCGCGGCTCCAGGCCGCCCACGGTGGCAGCGCAGGTAGCGACTCGGCATTCCCATGCAGCGGCGAACGGGCCGGCGGGCTACGAACGTCGGCAACCCGAGACGACCTTTCGACTGGCGCCATGACAGTTGTTCAGCGCTTCGGCAGCTCGCTGGCGTTGAACGTGCATTTCCATACCCTGACCGTGGACGGCGTCTGGTCCACGCAGGCTGATGGCGGCTGGGACTTTCACCCCTTGCCCGCGCCCAGCGACCACGACGTGGCCCGCATCGCCCGCGCGGTCTGCCGCAAGGTTCAGCGGCTGGCGGCGCACGGGAAGGATGACGACGAGCAGCCCTCGCTGCTCGGTCACCTGGCCAACGCCTCGGTACAGGGGCTGGTGGCGACTGGGCCGGAGAAGATCGCTAGGCGAGCCCCTGCTGCGTTTCGCTATGGCCCCCGAGACCATGTTTCTCACAGGCGCGCTCGCCTGTTTGGTGCCGCCAGTCCGAATCTCTGACTTTCGCTTGCCTCGGCACGCGACTGTGGTCGATACACAGGCAATGGCTTCGAAGTCCCTCACACACGCACGCATCCATCTTGCTCTTGGCCTCATGACGATCCTGGGCGCCTGCGACACGCACCCGCTTCGCTTGCGCAAACCCGAGGGCGGGGTGATCAATCCGTCTCCCGACGGCGGAGCTCGCCGGGACAGCGCCGGCTGGCGGCTCGATGCACCTGCTGTGGGCGCGGATACTCGCGTGGACGTGAGCGTGCGCGCGCCTGATGCTCGTGACGCCGCGGACGTGAGGATCACGCCACGGGACGCGGCCCCCGATCGCTGGAGGGCCCCCGAGGTTCGCGTCGACCTGGGGGCTCCCGATCGCGCCGAGGTCGGGAGCCCCGGTCTCGAGTTGCTGTCTTGGGTTCCGTCGGTTGGCGGTACCCCCGTTCGCGTCCTGAAGCAGGACCAGTATGTCTACCTGGGCGACTGGGCCCAACATTGGACCGCCTCGGGCGACGCAGCAGGCAGCGACGGCATCATCCAGACCTTCGACGTGTCGGATCCGCGTCTGCCCGTGCTCAAGTCCACCCTCACCACACCCGGCCAGGAGATCCACGACCTGGCCTTGCAGGGCCGCTGGCTGTTCGCCGCGAACGACACATACGGCGTTCGCCTGGTGGACGCCGCCCAACCGACCGAATTGCGATCAGTGACCAACTGGGTGCGCGGCACTTCCTATGCGACCTCGGTGGCGGTCACCACCAGGGGGACGGGGGACGAGCGAAAACAATATACGTTGGTCGGCTACCTCTACGGCGGCTGCATGGACATCCATGGGGTGCCCGACGGCGGGCCCATCGAGAAGCCCATCAACTACCGCTCGGCCGTGTCGCCCAGCCGTTGTGACGTGCACCAGATCCAGGTGCAAGGGGACAGGGCGTACCTCTTGCTCAACGACGGCTTCTACGAAATGTCCCTGGAGATTCTGGACCTGTCATCCTTGCCGGCCCTTCCCCCGGTGCTGGGCAGGTTGTCACTGCCCATGTCGGACCATGGGAGCGTGGGCGAGATCCGCCTGGCCGGCGACCTGCTCTACTTCGCCGCCTCCCAGCACGCCGGTCCCTCTTCTCATACGGGCGGTTTGCGCATCATCAGCGTGGCCGACCCGAGCAAGCCGGTCGTGGTGGGCAGCCTCGACGTGCAGGACAGCGGAACCCTTCTCTGGCGAGGGACCGGGCTGGCCGTGGCTGGAGACGAGGTTTTCTACCTCACGCAAAAGGGGGTTCAGGTCATCGACGTCAGCACGCCCGCGCGTCCCTTGGCGCGAGGCCTCACGCCCTTCCCCTCGACCTTCGGCGCGTGCCGGGGCGGGCGTGCGGTGGTGGAGGGCGATCTCCTCTACGTCGGAGCGTACTGCGAGTCCTTGGGTCAGCCAGGGGGGCTGGCCATTTACCGTCGCCGCTGAGCCATTCGCCACGCGAGCGCGGCCGAGACAGTAAGAGAGACCCTCCAGATACTCGTCCGAGCTTGCCAAGCGAGTGCCGCCCTCGAGCAGGTGGGTCCGCCACCCACGCGGGTCCGAGGGACGGCAAGCGCGTCGGGCCGAGCTGTCCACGGCCGTCGTTCTACTGCGGGTTGACAGTGGCGAAGCCGTTGGCCGGGACGCTGAATTGCAGCGTCTTGCCGCCGATCTTCACGGTCATCGTCTTGGCCGACGTGGCCGTGTTGTGCACGATCGCGACCAGGGTTCCGTCGGGGTTCTTGAAGGCCAGCGCGTCGCCGCCGGTGGTGCCGACGCGTTTGGCGCCGGGGTCGACGTATTGGGAGGCGTGGCGGAACACGTAGTACGCGGCCGTTGGCCTCATGGCCTTGGCGGTGCGGTCGACCACCAGCAGGGCGTTCTGCGGCCAGGGGCGGGTGGTGTCCAGGTTCTTGCCGGCGGTGTCGAGCACCATGTTCCAGGCGCTGTACATGTGCACGCCCTTGCTCACCCAGTCGCGGATATAGCCCCAGCTCTCGACGCCGTAGGCGTAGTCGTTCTGTGGCTTATCCGGATCGAATGGCGGCAGCCCGCCCCCCGGGTTCCAGTGGTAGTTGCCGCACTTGTGCTCGCTCTGCACCACCTGCAGGCCCTTGTCCGCGCAGGTCTTGGTCGCGTCGATCATGTTCCACTGCAGGCCGCAGCCCTTGACGTACTTCATGGCCGTGGCGTCGGCGAGCACCGTGCTGACGATGGACCCGTCCTTGCCGGCTTCGTTGTTGGACATGGTGCCGAGGTAGATCTGCGCGGCCAGGCCACGCTCGGCGAAGGTCGGGCCCAGGTAGGTGCCGATGAACTTGTTCATCAGGGCCGGAGTCCACAAGCAGCTCGGGTAGCGGGTGTCATAGCCCGGCTCGTTTTGCGGGTGCACGGCCTCGATGGTGATCTTCTCTCTGCCGTATTCCTCGACGAACTTGGCCAGATAGAGGGCGTGGGCCTTCAGGACCTGCGCGTCGTCCTTCATGCTGCCGCCGTCCCATCCGGTCTTGCCGTTTTCGGTGAACGGGCCCGTCTTCATCCAGGTGGGGGGCGTCCACGGACTGGCCCACAGGTGCAGGCCGGGCTTGATGGCCAGCGCGGCCTTGATGTACGGGATCAGCTTCTGCCGATCGCGCTCGATGGAGAACTTGTCCATGGCGTAGTCGCCGGCGTTCTCGTTCAGGCTGTAGCGGTCCATGGCGTAATCGCTGGCCCCGATGGGGATGCGGCCATAGGAGAAGTTCGCACCATCGCTGGAGCTGAAGAGCATCTCGATGGCCTGATCCCGATCGGCCGCGCTGAGCAGCGAGAGCACGTCCCAGCCGGCCTCGTTGAAGGTGCCGCCGAAGCCCGCCCACGTCTGGTAGGCGGTGCCGTCGTTCACCGTGACATCGGCGCTGCCGCTCGCGGCTTCGGTGAAGGTCGCGTCGGTTTTCCAATAGGCGTTTTCCCCCGAGGTGACGAGCTTGGGCTCGACCACCGTGGTGGTGCCCCCTGGACCCGATCCCGAGGATCCGCCCGTGCTCCCGGACACGCTGCTGGTGGTCCCCGCGCTCGAGCCACTCTTGCCCGTCGTGCCACCGGGCGTGTTCCCGCCGGACTGGCTGCCCGTGCTGTCTCCGCTGGTCTCGCCGGCTTTTCCGCTGGTGCTGCCCACGACCGTGCCCTCGCTGCGGCTCGTGCCACTGTTGCCCCCCGCGACCGAGCCACCGGTCCGGCTCGCGCTGCTTGCATCGCTGCTGCCAGCAGATCCGGCGGATTGGCTACCAGCGGCACCACGGCTGTCGTTGCTCACCGAACCACCCTTGCCACCCGAACCCGCGCTCTGACTTCCTCCGGCGCCACCGCTGTCCTTGCTGTTCGAATCAGCCCTGGAGCTGCTGGCGCCTCCCGAACCACCTTGCGTGGACTCGCGGGACCCACATGCCGCGATGAGGAGGGCCATCGAAAGCCAAGCTCGGGGTGTCCGCATGTTAATCATTGATTAGTCTCCGTCGGGATTGGTCCAGGCACGGTGCAGAGCTGTAACGAACTTGCTGGGGACTACGGGGAAACCGCCCCTGGTCCGCTACAGTGACTTGAGGGCAAGAAAAAAGGCCAAGCTCCGGGCTGGGAGCCTTCCGCGTCACCTTGTGCGTCCCAAACACCCACGACACCGCTAGCGGGGCGCGAGCAGCTCACGGAGGTGGGCGCTGATGGCTTGTACGAGAGCGGCGTTGTTCTGCTTCGTTGCGAGGCCGAGCGCCTCTTGCTCATATCGAACGGCCTCCAGGCGCCTTCCCAGGTCGGCAGAGACGCGGCCGAGGAGAAACAGCGCCAGTGGGTCCCTTCTGCCGGAGAGTCTGACCGCCTCCTCCAGATGGGCGCTCGCTTCCTTGAAAGCTCCCTTTGTCGCCAGCGCATGGCCGAGATTGCGGCGGTCCTCCGGCGCATCTGGCTTCTCCTCAACCACCTTCCTCATGTGCTCGATCGCCTTGTCGGTCTGGCCCGTGCGGGCGAGCACCATCCCGAGGTTCTGCCGGGCGACGCTGAATCCGGGATCGAGCCGGATGGCACTTTCGAAGTGTAGGATCGCCTCCATGTCGGCGCCCTTGTCGGCAAGCGCTTCGCCCAGATTGTTACAGGCTTCCGAAAACTTCGGGTGCAGTTTCAAAGCCTTGCGGTAGTGCTCGATCGCCTGCTCCGGTTTGCCGGTCTCCATGAGCGCGACGCCGAAGTTGTTGTGCGCGTGGGGATCGGTTTCGTCGAGGTCGAGCGCCTTCTTCCATTCCTCCACGGCGTCCGAATACCGGCGGTTCTTCATTGCTTCGATGGCAAGGCCTGCATGGCGGGCGTAGTCGGCCACCGGCGTATCGATTCTCTCCAATCCATCGGAAGCAATGTTCACGAACTCCGGGATGTTGACCGCACGGTTCGCGGCCGTGGCGTTCTCGATGAGAACGGGCGGGCTGTCCTCGCCCGATTCGTCGATGTGGGTCAGATACATCTGGGTGTAGGGGGACCGGCCTTTTGACGAGAACACCAGCCAGCGGCCGTTTGGCGAGAAACTGTGCCAGGAATTCATGAGCGGCGTGTTGCAGTTCATGCGGCGAGCCTTGCCGCCCGTTGCAGGCACGATGAAGAGCTTTCCGTCAGGACGCATGAGCAGACCGTTTTGCGCCTGCACGAAGACGATCCAACGGCCGTCGGGAGAAATCTTCGGAAAGGAATTGCTCATCCCGTTGTGCGACGCGCCGGAAATGGGCTCCGGAGTTCCGCCTTTTCCCCCTTTGAACGGAATGCGATACAGATCGAACTTGATCTGGGTCTCGTTCGGATCGTTGGCGTAGGTCGCTTTCCGTTCGCCCGCCGGATACGCGTCCCGCGCCCGGGCGCGCGCAAACACCAGGTACTTGCCGCAGGGGCTCCAGACCGCGTTCGCCTGCACAAAACGAGGATCGTCGGCGCCGGGCAGGGTGCGCAGGTGCCCCGATTTCTTGCTGTACCAGGCCAGAACGCCGCGGGTGGGGTAAAAGACCTGCAGGAAGCGGTAGTCCAAGAAGTTCGCGACGTAGTAATTCCGTACCAGATCCAGGGGATCCTTGCGGCGCTCGTAGTCGGTTTGGTCGATTCCCGGGTCGTTGACCGAAGTGATCACGTGCCGGCCGTCGGGCGAAATTTGGGACATGAATCCCACCCGCAGCTTGCTGCCCAGCTTCCCGCGGAACGTGCTCCATTCGACGATGTCCTCCTGGCGGATCGACATCCGCGGTTGGACCTCGGCGATGGCGTACAAGCCTTTCTCGTTCCGCGGACCATCCATGTCCATGGCGAGGGTCTTTCCGTCGGCGGCGAAGGAATGGCAGTTCGCGCAGGTGTGCAACCCTTCCATGAGCACTCTGCTTCTCCCTTCGGCGACATCGCGCAGCCTCCAGGCAATGAGCGGAATGGCTTGGGGAGCTAGCGGTTTGATCACGCCTTTCTCGCTCTCCGACGGCATGAGGGGCACGTCGCGGTAGAAGATCGGCGCACCAACCTGGTCTTTCGATGTCCGGATCGATACCTGTCCCCGCGAAAGGACTGTCTTCGAATGGTCGCTGGAGTGTCCGGTGATGACCACGGTCGCGGGCTGGGCCACCGAGTGCGCTTTTATGGCTGACCAGATGCCTGAATCCGGCGTCCAGGTGTGTGCTGCCGCCTGTTCCGACGTCAGTTCCGGAAGCTGATTGGAAGAGGCGACGCAGCGCTGATCGATTTCGCCGAGGCTCATCCGCTGGCCGGCGGAAGTCGTGTGTATGGGTGCCGAGCCATCCGCAAAGGTAATGTTGATCTGCCAGGTCGTCGCCTTGTCGGATGAGTCTCTCCACAACCAGGTCGGTGCAGCGAACTCAGGGGGAAAGATGGACCCTTCAGACGGGTAGTCCACGGTGATCGCGACAGGTTGTCCCATGGACTCCGGATGCTGTTGCTCGCGCTTGAGCTCGCGCCTGTTGTCCTGACACATTGCCAGCGGGCCAATGATCAGGATTCCTGTAGCCAGCATGGCTTGTGCAGGCATTCGACTCAATGGCCCTCCTTGCGCTCCGAGGCGTCATGCATCCGTCACCATGAACGGAATATAGTTCGTCGGCTCTGCGCAGTACCACGCTCGCGCCGGGTAGTTGCCTCACCCTGCGGCGCTCAAGGGACGGAACGTCCATGGCGGGACAGGGCCCAATAGCCCACGTGTGCTGTATAGCCCGTGTGTGCTGTCTTCTATTTCGCTTGGCAACCAGGACGGGCACGTCGCAATAACCATAAACCGCTGGTTGCGCGTATTTCCAATACCCGGGTCTGGAGGATCACATGGCCACGCGTCGATTCTTGGTAGCAGCGCTTCTGGTCGCCTCAGCTGCATGTTCATCGAGCAATTCAGACGGATCTGGTGCAAGCGGCTCGGGCGGGACGTCGGGTCAAGGCGGTGCGTCTGGCGAAACGACCAGCTCGGGCGGAGGGAGCTCCGCCACGGGCGGAAGTAGCTCGGGCGGCCAGTCCTCGACGCGCGCAAGCCAAACGGGCGGCAAGTCCTCGATGGGCGGCGCTACCGGCTCGGGTGGAACGACCGCCGCGCAATCGGGCGGCGCGAGCGGCTCAGGCGGGAGGTCGGGGACAACGGGTGGAAGGACCGCCACGCAATCGGGAGGTGCGAGCGGCTCAGGCGGGAGGTCCGAGGTTGGTGGGCGCACCGGAAGCGCTGGCGCTGCGACGGGCGGTAGCACCGGAAGCGGTGGCGCCGCGCCTGGCGGTAGCACCGGCACCCGCAGCGGAGATCCCGTGCCCAGTCCCGGCTGCGGCAAAGCAACTTCCCTGAAGGGCGAAAGCAAGAACACCATCAACGTGACCGAAGCCGGAGCGGGGAACCGCGAGTACTACATCCGCCTCCCCGACGACTACGATCCGAATCATCCCTACGCGCTGTGGTTCGCGATTCACTGCCTGAACGGGAGCGCCGAAAACGTTGCCCATAGCGAGCCCGACAATAGAGCGAACTACGAGTACTTTGGCATGTGGAAGCTTGCCAACCCGGCCGGCGCCAAGGCGACCACCATCTTCGTAGCGCCTCAGGGTATCAATGCCGGATGGGGTCAGGGCGCCAAAGACCTCGCGTTCTTCCGTGCGATGATGAACAAGTTCGAGAGCGAGCTTTGCGTCGATACCTCACGCATCTTCGCCTCGGGCTTCAGCATGGGCGGTTCCATGTCTTACGCGTTGGCCTGCGCCATGCCGGAAAAGATGCGGGCCATCGCCATGTACTCCGGAGGAGCCATGAGCGGCTGTGACCAGTCGAAACGCGGGCCCGTGGCCACCTTCATTGCCCACGGCACGGAGGATGGCACATGCAGATGGCCTGGCTCAGGCGCACCCCAGATCGCTGACCTCGCAAAGCGCAATGGCTGCGAGGCCAGAGATCTTGCTGCCGAGTGCAAACCCACCAGCCTCATGGATCCAGTCTGTGTCGATTACGAAGGTTGCGATCCGGGCTATCCCGCTCGGGCATGTATCTTCAAGGGTCCTCACATCGGGTCGCCGGGGACCAAGGGGACCTATGGCAAGAATGATACTTGGGTTCCCCAGGCAAACTGGGACTTCGTCAAGCAGTTCTATTGAGATTAGGCCTAGCAGGCTGGTGTTAAACGGCTCCGTTCTTGGCCCCGCCGCCAAGGAGCGGGGCGAGATCGTGCCAAGGTCAGGACCGGTCCAGTACGGAGGCGAAAATTTCTACTTGGGCGCTACACGCAGAAGCCTGATAGGAGAGATTCTATAAACTAGGCCCTGTGGGCCGGCACGCCCAGCTACTCATTCGGCAAGGACGCCGACGTGATCGAGCTGCGTCCCGGGCCGTTCTCGCTGACCGTGCAAGCGGAGCGACGCTTTCCCTACCCGTCGGCGTTCACGCCCGCATCGGTGTTCGAGATCAATGCCGACGTCACCGTCCGAGGGGGACGTTGCTACGAGCCGATGATGACCTGCGAGGGCGATGTCACTAAATGTTTGGCTAAGACCTTCCAGGTCACTGAAAAAAAAGTCAATGGA